>JAFKFQ010000259.1:0-55213 GCA_017308215.1 bacterium
GTCTGCTGGGCGGCTGCCGGCCCGTCCGCTGTCACCCACATCGCCACGACCGCCACCCACGCCACGACCCCGCGCATGCCGGCCCGCCCTCCGTGAAGGGCGGGCTATACCCGTCGGGCGATACCCGGACAACCCCGGTGCGGCGGCGGCAACTTCCCACTGCCACCGCCGCCCGCCGCACGGTATAACAGATGAACCCCGCCGCGCCCCACCTTTGCGCCAGGACTCGCTGAACGGATGACGCCCCCGCTCCCCTACCGGTCCGGGCTCGCCGCGCTCGCCGCCGCCACCGTGCTTCTCGCACCGCGCCCGAGTGCGCCGGTCGCCGACGCGCAGCCCGCCCCCGATCTCGACGCCCAGTTTCGCGACACCGTGCGCCCGTTCCTCGACGCGAACTGCGGCAGCTGCCACGGCGCCGAGCGCCCGAAGGCCGACCTGAACCTCCGGCGCTTTACCACGCCCGCGTCGGTCGCCGCCGACTTCGCGCAGTGGGAGGAGGTGCTGACGCAGCTCAAGTCCGGCGAGATGCCGCCGCGGACCGCGAAGACCCAGCCGACCGCGGCGCAGCGCCAGGCGGTCGTCGCGTGGATCGAGGCGTTCCGCACCCGCGAGGCCGAGCGCAACGCCGGCGACCCCGGCGTCGTGCTGCCGCGGCGCCTCTCGAACGCCGAGTACGACGCGACCGTCCGCGACCTGACCGGCGTGGACATCCGCCCGGCCCGCGACTTCCCCGTGGACCCCGCCAACGCCGCCGGGTTCGACAACACCGGCGAGTCGCTCGCCGTGTCGCCGGCGCTGGTGGCGAAGTACCTCCAGGCGGCGAAGTTCGTCGCCGACCACGTCCTCTTCATGCCGGACGGGCTGGCGTTCGCGCCGTTCCCGGTCGTCACCGACACGGACAAGGACAAGCACGGCGTCCGCCGCATCGTGGACTTCTACCAGCGCCAGCCGACCGACCTGGCGCGCTACTTCGAGATCGCGTGGGCGCACCAGAAGCGGCCCGCCGCGTCGCTCGCCGACAGCGCCCGCCTCGCCGGCGTGAGCGCGAAGTATCTCGAAACCGTGTACCCGCTGCTGACCGGGCCGGCCGGGGAACGCGGCCCGGTCGCGGCGGTGCAGGCGCTGTGGAAGGCGCTCCCCGACGACCCCGCCGGCGCCCGCCGCGGCTGCGAGCAGATGCGCGACGTGGTGCTGAAGGTCCGCGGCCGGACGCAGGTGAAGGTGCGGAACCTGAACGTGCCCGGGATGAACGCCGGGGCGCAGGCGCTCGTGCTGTGGAAGGACCGCGAGATGGCGACCAACCGCCGCACCTACGGCGGCGGGGCGCTCACACTCAAGACCGACGACCTGCCCCCGGCCGCGAAGGCCGCGCTCACGCCGCCCGACGACGACGCGGGGAAGGAGCGCTACGAGGCCGAGTTCAAGCGGTTCTGCGACGTGTTCCCGGACGCCTTCTACGTGAAGGAGCGCGCCCGCGTCTTCCTCGGCGCGAACGGCGAAACGGGGAACGCCGGCCGCCTCCTCAGCGCCGGGTTCCACAACCAGATGGGCTACTTCCGCGACGACCAGGCGCTGTGCGAACTGATCCTGGACGAGAAGGGGAAGGGCGAGCTCGACCGGCTGTGGCACGAGTTCGACGTGGTCAGCGACGTGCCGGCGCGGATGCACTCGGGGTTCATCTGGTTCGAGCGCGCTGAGTCGGGCTACATCGCCGGGAAGGAGTTCGACCCGTTCCGGGCGGAGGACAAGGACGCGGTCTCGCCGGCCAAGTTCGCCGGGCTCGCCGACGTGTACGTGAAGCGCACGCTGAGGCAGTCGAAGGACGCGACGGCGATCCAGGCGGTGAAGGACCACTTCAGGATCAGCGAGGCGAACATCCGCCGCGTCGAGGCGGCCCGCGCCGCCGCCGAGCCGAAGCACGTCGCCGCGCTGACGGCGTTCGCCGAGAAGGCGTACCGCCGCCGCCTCACCGCCGACGAGGCGGCGAAGGTGGCCGGCTTCTACGCCGCGCTCCGCAAGGAGGAGGCGACGCACGAGGACGCCGTGCGCGACACCGTGGTGCGCGTGCTGATGTCGCCGCACTTCTGCTTCCGCGTCGACCTGCCGGCGCAGGGCGCCGCCGGCCGCACGGCGCCGCTCGCCGACGCCGCGCTCGCCAGCCGGCTGAGCTACTTCCTGTGGTCGAGCATGCCCGACCGCGCGCTGCTCGACCTCGCCGAGAAGGGTCGGCTCCGCGACCCGGCGGTGCTGACGGCGCAGGTGCGGCGGATGCTGGCGGACGACAAGGCGCGGGCGCTGGCGACGCAGTTCGGCGGGAGCTGGCTCGACTTCCGCCGGTTCGAGGAGCACAACGCGGTGGACCGCGGCCGGTTCCCACAGTTCGACAACGACCTCCGCGCCGCGATGGCCGAAGAACCCGTGCGCTTCCTCCTCGACGTGATGCAGACCGACCGCCCGGTGACGGACGTGCTCGGCGGCAGGCACACGTTCGTGAACGCGGCGCTGGCGAAGCACTACGGGATGCCGGCGCCGAAAGAGGGCTGGGCGCGGGTCGACGACGCCGACAAGTACGGCCGCGGCGGGGTGCTGCCGATGGGCGCGTTCCTGACGAAGAACGCGCCGGGCCTGCGCACCAGCCCGGTGAAGCGCGGCTACTGGGTGGTGACGAGGCTGCTCGGCGAGCGCATCCCCCCGCCGCCGCCGGACGTGCCCGAACTCCCCGCCGACGAGGGGAAGCTCGGCACCCTGACGCTCCGCGAGGCGCTGGCGAAGCACCGCGAGCACCCGAGCTGCGCCGGCTGCCACGCCCGGTTCGACTCGTTCGGCCTGGCCTTCGAGGGCTTCGGCCCGGTCGGCGAGAAGCGGACGAAGGATTTGGCCGGGAACGCCGTTGACACCCGGGTGTCGTTCCCCGGTAATGCGGACGGCGACGGCGTCGCCGGCCTGCGCGACTACCTGACGGCGCGGCGGACGGACGCCTTTGTGGACACGCTCTGCCGCAAGCTCCTGGCCTACGGGCTGGGGCGCACGCTGCTGCTGTCCGACGAGCCGCTGGTGGCGGCGATGAAGGCCCGGCTGGCGCGCGACGGCCACCGCTTCGCCGGGCTGGTGGAGACGATCGTGACGAGCCCGCAGTTTTTGAACCGCCGGGCAGCCGGCGGTTGATGGCGCCGGCCGTTCGCCAAGAATCCGATACCAGCCCACCCGAGGCCATCCGATGACCCCGCAAGCCCCCATCGCCCGGCGGACGTTCCTCCGCGGGGCCGGCGTTGCCGTCGCCCTGCCGTGGCTGGAATCGGTCCCCGTCTGGGGCCAGCCCGCCGCCGCGTCCGCGCCGAAGCGGTTCGCCGCAATGTTCATGGGCTGCGGCATCAACGGCAACCACTGGTGGGCGAAGGGCGAGGGCGCCGACCTGGAACTCGGCAAGTCGCTCCAGCCGCTCGCGCCGGTCAAGACGAAGGTGAACCTCGTCAACGGGCTGTTCAACAAGTCCGCCACCGGCGTCGGCATCCACCCGGGGCAGACCGGGAACGTCCTCTCCGGCGCCGCGCTCCAGAAGGGCGCCGAGCTCCGCGGCGGCGTCAGCGTCGACCAGGTACTGGCGCAGCACGTCGGCTCGCAGACGCAGCAGCCGAGCATGGTGCTCGGGTGCGAGCAGCCGACGACCGGCTACCACGAGACGAATTTCTCGCTCGCCTACAGCTCGCACATCTCCTGGCAGAACGCCACGTCGCCGGTGCCGATGGAGGTGTACCCGTCGCTCGCGTTCGACGCGCTCTTTGGGGAGGGCGGCAACCGCCGCGCCCGCAGCGTGCTCGACGCGGTGCGCGAGGACGCCGCGGCGCTGAGCGGGCGCGTCACCGCCGCCGACCGCGCCCGCCTCGACGAGTACCTGACGAGCGTGCGCGAGGTCGAACGCCGCGTCGCCCCGGCGCGGTCGGCGCAGCAGGCCGCCGAGGGCGTGGCGCGCGAGCAGGGGCCGACGGCGGTGGCGCGGATGCCGCGCCCGGCGAACGGGCTGCCCGAAGACTTCCGCGACCACATCAGGCTGATGTGCGACATCATCGCGCTCGGCTTCCAGACGGACAAGACGCGCGTGGCGACGCTGCTGATGGCGCGCGACCTGTCGGGGCTGACGTACCCGTTCCTGGGCGTCCGCAGTGCCCACCACCCGGCGTCGCACAGCGACCTGTCGGACGAGTACGAGAAGATCACGACGTTCTACATCAGCCAGCTGGCGTACCTGGCGACGAAGCTGGACGCGATGCGCGAGGGCGAGCGGTCGGTGCTGGACAACTCGTGCCTGATGTTCGTGTCGAACATGTGGGCCGGGAGCCGCCACGACTCGAACCGGCTGCCGGTGGTGCTGGTGGGCGGGCTCGGCGGCACGCTCCCGGGCGGCCGGGTGCTCGACTACATGGGGCGCGGCGACGCGAACCGGAAGATGTGCAGCCTGTACCTGTCGATCATGGACCGGATGGGCGTCCGCCTCGACCGCTTCGGCGACGCCGACACACGGCTGGCGGGGCTGTAAGCTGCAGCGGTGTGCCCCTCCCATCCTCGTTCCCTCGCTCTGCGGGGGAACGGGTTTTCCGCCGCTCCGCGGCGCGACGTGAGCCTACCGGTTGGTTCGACAGATCGACCGGAGGCGCATGCGCTGCGGTCACCCGCCGACAACACCGACCGGGACAGGGGCACGCCGCGGAGCGGTGAAATCCAGCGTTCCTCCGCAGAGCGGGGGAACGAGGAGATCCCTGAACCTCCCTTCCCCCCGCAGCGTCCTGAAATCGACACGACCGCCAGATTGCCCGACGGGCCGGAGTTTCGTCTCATGTCCGACACCCCGAGTCCGCCTTCCACCATCGCCCCAGTCCCTCTCCCCGAGCCTCTTCAGCCACCTGTCGACCCCGGCCTTCCGAACCAGCCGATCCCCCTCATCCCGGGGCCGGTGACCGCTCTCTACGGGAACAAGCAGTTCACGGGTGATGTGACCTTCAGCCTGTGCTGGCTGCCGACGCCACGGGTGCGGTTCTACGTGCCCGCCGTCCCGGACGGTCATCGCCCCGGCCTGGGAGGCATCTCCTTTGTCCTCTCCGACGGCACCCGCTTTGACCGGAACCTGATCACCCGGGTCGGCCCTGCGGCGGAGCCTTATAGCGACCGCTCGACCGTGTCGGGCGTGGTCAACCCACCAGTAATCAGACCGGTGGACCATAAGGTGAGCTACGTTCTCTTCCTGTTCCCGAACTTCGAGGCTCCTCTCGGCAGTGGGTTGCAGTACGCGGACGGGTGGCAGCGGGCGGCCCGTCTGACCCTGATAGCCGGTGGGTGGACGGTCACCCTCGATCAGCTCCCGGATTACAAGGAGCGGGTCGAGACGCTCAACGCGGCTTCCGGCTTCGCGGTCACCCACGCCGGTCGGCTGGAGCGCGATGACGGCCAGCCGTTCCGGGCGTCCGACGCCCGGCCGATCCTGGATGCCCTCGGCTGGTACGTCTCCTTCTGTACGGGCCAGTGGGCCGGGCCGTGTCTGCCTGCGGGGTTCGAGCCCTCAGGGGCCAGAGTGTGGCAGGGGTGGGATTATCAGCGGACCGCACCCTTCCGCCAACGCCAGTCGTGGCTGGACCGCTGCCACCACGAGGGGTTCGAGGGGCCGTTCGCGGGTTTCCTGCGGCTCTGGCAGGACGACGCCTGGGAGCAAGTGGTGCGACTGGCAATCCACTGGTACGTCGAGGCGAACGCCCAGGCCGGGTCGATTGAGGGGGCGATCGTCCTGACTCAGACGGCGTTCGAGTTGCTCGCGTCGGCGGTGCTGGTCGAGAATCACGCTTGGCTGAGCACGGACGGGTACGAGAAGTTGGCCGCGGCCGACCGGGTGCGACTGCTGTTCCGGTGGGCCGGCATCCCCACCGGCATCCCCGCTGAACTGGAGGTGCTATCCGCCGCGGCCGGGGCCGAGAACTGGCCCGACGCCCCGACCGCGATGACGGCGGTGCGGAACACGATTACCCACCCAACCCTCAAGAACCGGGAGAAGTTCGGCCGGCACCCGGGCGGCGCGCGGGCCGAGGTGTGGTCCCTCGGGCTTTGGGCCTTGGAGCTGTGCCTGCTCCGATTGTTCGGCTACCGGGGTATGTACGGGAACCGAATCACCCAGAGGCACACCGGCGAGGTGGAGGAAGTTCCCTGGGCGTCGGGGCCGATCTGATCACGCGGCACATCACCCGACACGACGAGGTCGGCGAGGACACCGGGACACCAACCACGCACGGCGCGTTACCAATAGCCGAACCACATTGCGTCTTCGTCACGGATCGGCCTCGTGCGTTGGTCCCGCCCCGGTGTCAGGTCTCGAAGACCCGGCCCGACCTACTGGTCCGTGTGCTGCTCGATGTCGGCCCGGGCGAACGGCCAGCGTGAGCCGGCTGATCGTTGGCCCGGGAACCCGCACCAACGACCAGCCGGTTCACCTCGGACCAATTCGTGACACCCGGGCGTGATTGAGTGGGCAGGCAACGGGGCGGGTAGAGTGGGGTTGAGGTGTCGGGTGTGGCCCCACCGACTCCGCCGCGGCCCGGACCGCGGCGGAGGTATCAGGATTCGGCGCACACACCCGGACTGTGTCTTCCTCCCCAGTCCGTTTGCCGCGCGGGATGCACTGTCATGGTGCGCCCGCGGGGGCGGTCGTCCGGGCGACCGAGCAGGGGCAACCCTGCGACCCCCGCGGCACGAGCGGCCGGCTGGGGCACCGCGCCGGAACCCGACACCTCACCCACCGGCGGCCGCCGGCCCGTGCCGCAATGCACGGCCGACGGCCGCCGCGTGGCGCGTTCTACACCGTCGAGCGGCGTGTCCGGCGGATGACTACGAGCGGCAACCCGAACCCCGCGCCCCGTCGATGCGTCAGGCACCTGCTCTCCCGCGTCGGGCCTTGCCGACTCGGCCCGACCTACGAAAACCGGCACAGCGCTTCGACGAACGCCGCGGAGCCGTCGCGGAGCCAGCCGTCGAGCTGGGCGGGGTCTTTGAGCTGCTGGCCGCGCGGCCGCGGCACCACCAGGAACCCGCAGTCCACCCCGCCCACCGCCGTCATGTCGCCCCACAGCTTCTCGAACTGACACACCGGGTACACGTCCTCGTGCCCGTGGCCCCAGCGCTTCTTCACGTCCTTGAGGGTGACGTACGTGGGAAGGCGCGCCGCGAGGCGGTTCACGGCGGCGGTCACGAGCACGTCGTTACCCAGATCCGACCGCGACAGACCGAACAGGTCCAGCAGCGCGTCGATCGTCACCCAGGTCGTCAGCGAGTTGTAGTAGCTCAGGTTGAACTCCTCCTCCTCGCGCGGCATCGCCAGCCCTTCGAGGATGCGCGGGCGGCCGTCCACCCGCGCCAGCCCGCCGCCGCGGTCGTCGATGCGGCGGCCGATCACCTCGTAGGTCAGCGGCTTGTTCGCGGCCATGTGGCGGCCGAGCAGGCCGGCGTCGGGGTCGGCGCCGAGTGTGTCGATGTTGTGAACCAGAAGGTACTTCAGGTTCGGGTGTTCGCTGAGCAGGTCGCGCAGGACGCCGTTCCGCAGCAGGTTCGGGAGCTCGTACCAGTGGCCGACCGGGTGGAGGCACTGGAGCGGCTCGTTGTCGGTGTAGTCGCTCCCCTCGCCGGCCGCGGTCGCCCAGCCGATCAGCGCCTGGTGCGCGCTGTCGCGGACGCGCTGCTTGCGCTCGTCGAGCACCTGGTGCGCGGTCTCCTCCCACATGAAGCGGAGGTCGCGCACCATCGGCACCAGCCGCAGGCCGACGCTCATCGCCCGCGACAGCTTCACGGCGCCCGGGTAGCCGTAGTTCGCCTGCGCGGTCAGGTGCGCGCCGATCGGCCCGTGCGTCAGGTAGCCGGTGGTGAAGACGTGCGGCACGGTGGCGCCGGAGCGCTCGGACGCCCGGCGGCTCTTGGCGAGGTGGACTTCGAGGAACGTGCGGTGCTTCCCGGCGAGGCGCGCGAACGGGTGCAGCGCCTTCACCACGCCGGCGCCCTGCGTCCACCGCGACCCCGCGCCGGCGGCGAGCGTCACCACCGCCAGTTCGCCGGACGCCAGTGCGCGCTCGCCGAGTTTCGTGAGCTCCGCGGGGACGCCGGCGCGGCAGTCGGTCACGTCGTCGGGATGAACGTCCTCGACGACGGTGGACGGCGGGAGGCGGTTCTGCGCCAGGCCGATGCGACCGCGGCGGAGGTCGTCGCGGATGCGCTCGTGCTCGGCGCGGTCGAACCCGTTTGCCGCGAGAAGTGCCGCCAGTGCCTCGGGGCGGTTGCTCGACGCCTCCGACGCCGCCGGCACCATGCGGTCGAACAGCGACTCGACCAGCCCGGCGAGGTCGGGCGTCTTCCGCGCCGCGGCGCCGACGCGCTCCAGCTCGCCGCGGCGCGAGGCGGGGATCGTGCGCGGGTCTTCGCGCAGCCAGCGCGGCACGAGCAGCGCGTAGTAGCCGCGCGGCAGGAGTTCGCCGCCGGCCGGAAGAAGGTCGGCGTGCGTGCCGCGCGGGTTCACGGCGAAGTCGTACACGACCGGCGCCATGGCGAACGGCAGCGAACTCCGCAGCGCCTCGCGCTGCCGGCGCATCTCGGCGAGCAGGAAGTCTTGCGCCTCGCTCTTGCACTGCGGCGCGACGATGAACCCCATCCCGCCGCCGCTCATCCCGCCGAGCATCCAGAAGCCCCAGAAGTCGGAGCCGAACTTCGTGCGCGCGGCGTCGATGAGCGCTTCAGTGTAGGCGTTCGACGCGGCGGGGATGATCGTCTGGATCGGGCCGGCGAAGTTGCGCGTGGTGGCGGCGCCGAGCGCGGGGATGTCGCCGCGCTGCAGGTCGCCGGCGATCACGTCGAACAGCCCGAGCGCCTGCTGCCGGGCGTGCCACTCCGCCTCGTCGCGGAGCAGGTACTTCTCCGTCACCATCTCCAGCACCGGGCCGACGTTCTGCGCCATCCCGCCGTGGACGAGTACCAGGCTGTCTTCGAGCTTTTTGCGGTTCACATCCGACACGCGCTCCGGGCCGAAGACGGTGTGCTGCGGCAGCAGCCGCCCCCGGCTGACGCCGAACTCCGGGTCGCCGTCGGCGGCGCGGCTCCCCTCGATGAGCTTGATGCCCGGCCACACGCCGCCGCTGTCCTGCCAGCCGCCGCCGCTGCCGCCGATCCACTCGCCGAGGATGGCCCGCGCCGCGACGAGCCGGCGTTCCGGTTCCGTCAGCGCACCGGTCAGCGCCTTCGCCTGCCCGGTGGCGCGCATGCACACGGCGATGAGGCCGGCGAGGAGGTTCGTCGAAACCGCAAGGCGCGAGCCCTTCGGGATGTCGTTGACGGCGCTGACTACCTCGATCCCGAGCCCCGGGCCGACGAGCACGTCGAGCACCTGCTTCAGGTCGGCGCGCGAGCCTTCGAGGCCGGGCGGGATCAGCCCCGAGGCGATCACCGCGGCCTTGAGCAGGCCCAGATAGTCGCGGGCGAAGTCGAAGACTTCGGGCAGCGATTTCACGTCCGCGGCGGCGTCGAGATCGACGCTCACGAGGCGCAGCACCGGCTCGTCGATGACGCGGAAGTACACCTCGATCGGCGGCTTCGGCGCCGCGTCGCGGCCGTGGACGCCGAGGTCGATCGACACGTTCAGCACGCGGGCGCCCTCGGGGTAGTCCATCCCGAGGAAGAAGATGTCCGACCAGCACGAGTGGGACAGGTCCATCCGCACCGGCGTGCGCTCGCGCAGCACGGGGAACGGCGCGCCGGCGTGCGGCCGCGCCAGCAGCTCGGGGCGGACGCGGAGCGGGTGATCGGCGGGGTCGCCGGCGCGGAACATCCAGCGGTTGCCGGCGGCCCCGCGGACGCTGGCGCGGACCTGGTCGGCGAGCGTCTGGAAGGCGAGCGCGTGGTACGCCGCGGCGAGGGCACTGCACAGCGGGTCGCTCGGCCCGCGCTCGGCTTCCTCGGCGCGGAACACGCGGACGGCTTCGTCGAAGCGGCGGCTCATCAGCCGGTCGACGCCGGCGTGCGGGATGCGGCCGTTTGGCGGCAGCTCCGGGCGCGTCGGCAGGTGGAAGCGGTCGATAGCGTAAAGGAAGAACAGCGCGCGGACGCGCTCGTACAGGTTGCCGCGCTCCCGCCGGAAGCGGTCGAGGGCGCTGCGTTCGGCGAGTAGCTGCGCAAACGACAGCCCGCCGACGGCGGCCGCGAGCGGGCGGTTGCGGACCGCGGGGTCGGGCGAGGTGATGAGGTCGGTCAGCATACCGGGACGGAGGGCCACAGGGACGGAGGGACACAGGGACCGGGAGCAGGGGACAGTGTATCGGGGCTTTGGTCCCCGTGGCCCTCCGTCCCTGTGGCCCTCCGTCCGAAGTCAGATGTGGTACATCAGCGACACTTCGTTGGCGGTCGGTTTCGCGCCCTTGAGCCGGAGCTTCGGCTTCTCCAGCACCACCGTCGTGTCCGGCGGCACGCTCTCCGTCAGCCACACGTTCGACCCGATCACGGAGCGCTCGCCGACCACCGTCGCGCCGCCGAGGATGGTCGCGTTCGCGTACACCACCACGCCGTCCTTGAGGGTGGGGTGGCGCTTGTAGCTGCCGTGCATCAGGTTGCCGTCGTCGTCCTTCGTGAACGACAGGGCGCCGAGCGTCACGCCCTGGTACAGCTTCACCCCGGTGCCGATGTCGCACGTCTCGCCGATCACCACGCCGGTGCCGTGGTCGATGAAGAACCCCGGCCCGATGTGCGCCCCGGGGTGGATGTCGATGCCGGTCTTGGCGTGGGCGAGCTCGGTCATCATCCGCGGGATGAACGGCACCGCCAGCCCGTGCAGCTCGTGCGCGACGCGGTACACGCTCACCGCCTCCAGCCCCGGGTAGCTGAAGATGATCTCGTGGTGGCTCCGCGCCGCCGGGTCGCCGCGGTAGGCGGCTTCCACGTCCTGTTCGAGCACCTTGCGCACGTCGGACAGGCGGCGCAGCAGCTCCACGGCCTTCGGCTGCGCGATGGCCTCGCAATCGACGTGCGGGCTCTCGTGGCAGAGCTCGTGGCGCAGCGCGCGGGCGATCTGCTGCGTCAGCTTGTCGTGCAGCGCGTCGATCAGGCTGCCGACGTAGTAGCCGATGTTGCCCAGATGGAGGTTCTGCCGCCGCCCGTAGCCGGGGTACAGCACCTCCATCAGGTCGGAGAGGATGTCGGCGACCGCCTCGCGGCTCGGCAGCGGCTCGTGCCCGAGGTGGTTCATCCGACTGCATTCGGTGTACGTCTCGACGAGCAGGTCGGTGATCGTCGGGAGTTCGTCCTTTAGCCGGATGTCGGTCGCCATGACGGATCTCGGAGCAGTGGGCGGCGGGCGGTGAAGGCACCGGTGTTGGAATCGGCAACGGATGCAGGTCAACTTCCACACTCCCCAGTTTATCTTTCGGGTCCACTACCCACCGCCCGCTTTTCCCCTGTCGCCACACCGGGCAATCCGCCCGCGGCCGGGGCACGATCTGCGTGCGGTTCCGGCAGCGGGTCGAGGGGTGGATCGGGTCCGTGAAATATTTCACAAACCCACAGCAGGGCGAAAGCCCTGGAAAATCAAGCAGTTCCGCCCGGACGGCGGCGGCGGCAGGGGCGTGCCGCCCGCGATTGGCACCACGACTGCTTTACCTTCGAGCGGAGAGGATGAACGGGACGCCGGGGTGAACCGAGGGGAGAGGCGGTATCACCCAGGGTCGCGAACTCAGCCTCGCCAATACAGCTGCCCGGGTGCGTCGGCCGAGGGGAGAGGCGGCCGATCACCCGGGTAGTTCGTTTTTCACCGGCCGCGGCCGGACACTTCGACTCGCACCGCCGGCCGTTATACGACCGCACGATAAAGCGCTTGACCGGAATTATGAGACGCGGCTAGAATGGCCCGCGCCGACGGCCGGGGCGACTCGCACCCTGCGCCGCGGCTCGCCCGTTCGGGCAGGATCCTCGCATGGCCCGTCCGCGCTGGTCCGCGGCGTTCGCCGTTCCGTTCCTCGCCGTCACCGGCCTCCCGGCACAGGAGACGCCCGCGTCGCCCGAGTCCCCGTTCGTCACCGCCCACAAGGGGAATTTCCCCGTCATCCTCTCCGCCCCGCACGGCGGCACCGAGGACGTTCCCGGCGTACCACCGCGCAGGGGCGTCGGCATCCCGCCGGGCACCAACGGGTTCTTCCCGTTCCGCGACGTCGGCACCGAGGAGTTGGCCGACGCCATCGCCGCCGCGGTCGAGGCGAAGACCGGCCGGGTGCCGTTCTTCGTGTCGGCGAAGTTCCACCGCAAGTACCTCGACGTCAACCGCCCGCCCGAGTTCGCCTACGAGCACGCCGAGGCGAAACCGGTCTACGACTGCTACCGCGGCACGCTCGCGGCGTACTGCAAGGAGGTGCGGAAGAAGTACGGCCGCGGCCTGCTGCTGGACGTCCACGCCCAGGGGATGATGCCCGGCACGGTGATGCGCGGGACGGCGGACGGGAAAACGGTGGCGCTCTTGCGCCAGCGGTTCGGCGAGAAGGCCCACACCGGCCCGGACAGTTTCTTCGGGCTACTGGGGAAGGGCGGGCTCGCCGTCTTCCCGGCCCGGCTCGATGCCGCGGAAGACCCGATGTTCAACGGCGGGCACATCGTCCGCACCTATGGCGGTGGCGACTTCGGGATCGACGCGATTCAGCTCGAGTTCGGGTGGACGCTGGCGACACCGAAGGCCGTCCCGGGCACGGCGAAGAAGGTCGCCGCCGCCGTGGACCGGTTCCACCAACTGTACCTCGCGGACCCGAAGAAGTAGCCGAGCGGCCCCGCGCGCCTCACCACGGCAGCGGCCGGCGTGACAGTTCGCCGTCGGCGGTCTCGCGCACCTCTTCCGCGATCGCCGGGTACTGGAAGCACAGGAAGTACAGGTCTTCGCCCCCCGCGGCGCGCCAGACGCGGTCGGCCGCCGGCGACACGCGCACCACCGTCCCCTCGCGCACCTCGACCCGCTCGTCGTCGATCCAGAACTCTCCCGCCCCGCCGACGAACACGTAGAGCTCCTCGTTGCGCCGGTGGCGGTGGAAGAACGGCATCCCCACCCCCGCCGGCATCCGGTTGAGCGACACCTCCGCCCCGTTCAGCCCGAGCTCGCGGCCCACGAACAGCTTCCCCTCGATCCGCCTCCCCGGGTGCGGGGAGAACCCGTACGCCCCGAGGTCGGCCCACTTCCCCGCCTGGAAGACACTGAACGCCGCGCTCATCACGAACCCCTTCCGTCAGACACCGGCCGGGCGTGACAGTCCGTCGTGGACCGCCTGAGGTACACCCGGCTGGACATTGACAGACCGGTCTGTCTTGTCGCGAGTGAAAAGCAATTACACCGCTTCGAGGGCGAGCAACTTCAGCGCGGCGTCGCGCGCCACGTCCGCCGGCTCGGCCGACCCCTGAATCACTGCTGTCATGAATGCCCCCTCCAGCAGCAACGCGACCGCTGGTGCCGCCGCCGCGCCCGCCGGCCCGACCGACTCCTCGACGCATCGGCGCAGGAAGCCGAAGAATCGCTGCTTCTGGTCGCGCACAAACACCGCCGCCGGGTGGGCCGGGTCGGCGAGCTCGGCGGCTGCGTTCTGGAACGGACAGCCGCGGAACCCCGGCGTGGCGAGCAGTTCCTTCACCGCGGCGAATAGCGCCCGCAGCTTGTCGCCGCTCGCCGCTAGGTGCCGCTCGATTGCAGCCCGGAAATACCCCGCCATCACCTCCTCGCGGTGCTTCAGGACCGCAAGGATGAGTTCGTCCTTCGACGGGAAGTGTGAGTAGAGCGTCATCTTGGCGACACCCGCCTCGGCAATGATGCGGTCCACGCCGACGGCCCGAATTCCGTGCTCGTAGAAGAGTCGGTCGGCTGTTTCGAGGACGCGCGTGCGGGCCTCAGATGTAGCGCGGTCACGGGCCATGTCGAAAATATACAGACCTGTCTATACAGCGTCAATTGGAGCAGCGAATCGGCCGTAGGCGACACGCCATCCATCACTTACGGCGATCACGATGGCTGCCGCATCGCTCCAACAAATTCCCTTTCGTCTGGCTCATCGGTTTCGTGAAAGGGTGCCCCAGTCTCCCGCAACCAACGCAGCCGATCTCGGGCAGTGGCGCCGCAAGTCCGGTACACTCACGCGGGCGTGTACTAGGCTGGGGTGAATTTCACCCGGACCCGACCCGAGAGGCCCGCCGTGACGCGCCCTGTGATGCTCGCCGCCGTGTCCGCCGCTCTGCTCGCCGGCGGGTGCCAGAAGTTCAAAGACCTGATGAATCCGCCGATGGCCGAGTTCACCTCCCCGGACGGGAAGTGGAAGGCCAAGTTCCCCGGTTCGCCGCGCGAGCAGTCGAAGTCGGCGCTTGGGGTGACGTTCACCATGTGGGGGAAGGAACCGTGGAACGGCAAGGGCGCGTACGCCGTGGGGTTCGGCGACCTGCCAATCCCAGCGAACGAACCGGACCACAAGCGGCAGGAGAGGTTGGAGGACTTGGTGAAGGGGGCGGTCGCCGGGACGGTCCGCGAGAGCAAGCGGATCCTCCTCCACGGCCGCTACCCGGGGCGGGAGAGTGTGGCGACCATCACCGAGCCGAAGGCCGGGCAGTACAAGTGCCGGATGTACCTAGTCGGCACCCGGGCGTACATGGTGATCGTGGCCGGCGAGGACGCGTTCGTGACGGCCTCGCCGGCGGAGGAGTTCCTGGAATCGTTCCACCTGACCGGCGAGATCACCCCGGCGCACGCCCCGGGCGGCATCTCGAACCCGGCCGAACGGCTGGCGCTGCAACAGGCGAAGGCGACGCGCCCGGTCGAGGAGCCGCTGCCCAAGGTAACCGGCACGGTCATCAACTCGACAAATGGGAAGTACAAGGCGCACTTCCCGGAGGCACCGAAGAAGGGGACGGCGACGAGCGGCGACCTGACGTTCACGACCTACGCGGTGACGACCAACGGCGCCGCCTACACGGCCGGGTACGCCGACCAGCCAAACCTGGCGGAGGTGACCGGAAAGCAGCGCCAGGAGGCGCTCGACGCCGCCCGCGACGCCGCGGTCGCCGACCTGGGCGAGAGGGCGAAGCGGGGCAAGGTCGAGTTGGTGGTGATGGGCGGCAAGCACCGCGGCTGGGAGTTCGAGGCGACGGCCGGCGACCGGGTGCAGCGGGCGCGGGTGTACCTCGTCGGCACCCGGCTGTACCGGCTGACCGTCCGCGGCTCCGCCGACGCGGTGAAGGAGCCCGACGCCGACCGGTTCTTCGAGTCGTTCCAGGTCACGAACTGATGACCTGCGCGGCCAGCCCGACGGCCCCGCCGCCGAGCACCAGCCACGCCGAGTTGACCCTGTAGCGGAACACCAGGACGGCGGCCGTCAGCGCGACGGCCGCCGTCGTCACGTCCACGACCGCCGACCGAGCGAGCTGCACGCCCACGACCGTCATCAGCGCCACCGACGCCGCGTTTACCCCGTCGAGGAACGCCCCGGCGACCGCCGACCGCCGCAGCCGCGGGACGAGCGGGCCGCTGAGCGCCACGAACACGAACGCCGGCAGGAAAATGGCGGCGGTGGCGACGACCGCCCCGGCCGGGCCGGCGAGCAGGTAGCCGACAAACGTGGCAGTGGTGAACACCGGCCCGGGCGTCACCTGCCCGACCGCCACCGCGTCGAGCAACTGCCCCTCTGTGAGCCACCCGCGCCGCTCGACGAGGTCGGCCCGCAGGTACGCGAGCAGGACATACCCACTGCCGAACAGCACCGCCCCGACCTTCAGGAAGACGAGTCCGAGCGCAGCGAGCCCGACCGGCTCCGCCGCGCCACCCGGCTCGCCGGCGAGCACCACGACGGCCCCCGCGAGGGCCGCGGCGAGCACGAGCAGCGCAAGCACGCCGGCCGACCGCCGCAACCCGCCGCCCCGCGTGGCCCCGACGAGCAGCCCGGCGCCGAACAGCACCGCGAGTTCGTGGACGCCGGCCGCCGCCAGTGCCGCCGCGCCCGCCGCCACGGCCCCGAGCCCGCGCGTCCGCAGCGCCGCCCGCCCGAGGGTCCACACCGCCTGCGCGACGACCGCGATGAGGACCGGTTTCACCCCGGCCAGCACGCCGGCGATTGGTGGCAGCGCCCCGAACGCGGCGTACGCCCAGGCGAGCGCAGCGACGATCAGAGCGGCCGGGAGGATGAAGCCGGCGCCCGCGGCGAGGAACCCGCGCCACCCGGCGACGCGCCCGCCGACGTGGATTGCCAGCTCGGTCGAGTTCGGGCCGGGGATGAGGTGGGCGGCCCCGAGCAGGTCGAGGAACTCGGCGCGGGTGAGCCACCCGCGCCGGCGGACGACCTCCTCCTCCATCAGTGCGACGTGCGCCGCCGGGCCGCCGAACGCGGTGAGCCCCAGCCGCAGGAACACCACCGCCACCTCGCGGACCGGAACGCCCGTCACTGCCCCTCCTCGCCGGGTCGCCGGGACGTTATACTCGGCGGGCCACCCGCCCGGAGGCGCCGATGCGCGTCGCACACTGCCAGCTCGACTCGCGGTACAACGACTTCGCCGGCAACCTCGCCAAGGTGGTCCGCGGGCTCGAGCGCGCCGACCGCGAGCGCGTCGATGTCCTTTGCTTTCCCGAGTGCTTCCTGACCGGCTACCCGGACGACGCCGACCGCGCCCGCCGCTGCTCGTTCGCCACCGACGGCCCGAACATGATGGCGCTCCTCGACCGCACGGCGCGGTTCCAGGCGACGTTCGTCATCGGCTTCAACGAGCTCCGCGGGACCGACCTCTACAACACGGCGGCGGTGGTCCACCGCGGGCACCTGCTCGGCACGTACAGCAAGTGCAGCGCGTATATGCGGTTCCACAAGCAGGGCCGCGAGTTCCCGGTGTTCGAGCGCGACGGGGTGAAGTTCGGCGTCGTCATCTGCTCGGACGGCGGGTACATCGAGCCGGCGCGCATCCTGGCGGCGAAGGGTGCGAAGGTCATTTTCGCCCCGCACTACAACTACATCGGCAAGGTCGGTCTGCTGTCACACTTCCACACGGTGCGCGCCGACCACACGGCGCGGGCGGTCGAGAACCGCGTCTACTTCGTCCGCGGGAACAACGTGGTACTGCCGGGGAGCGAGACGGGCATCACCGCCTACGAGGGCGTCGGCTACGGCGACAGTTACGTGATCGACCCGAGCGGCGAACTGCTGGTGCGTAGCCGCCGGCACGTGGAGGACTTTATCGTCGCCGACATCGACCCGGCGCTGGCGGCGGACCGGGCGTGGGGCGTGGGCCGGTCGCTGTGGAGCCAGCGCGAGTTCGGGAAACTGCTGGCCGACGCCGTAGCGGGGACGCCAGCGCCGAAGTCGTGAAGCGGGCGAACGGACGGGACCGATGGAACTCCGTCACTCACTTCGGTTGTCCACGGATGCCCTCTTTCCGTGCCGTGATCGCTAACAACACGGGCACCAAACGGAGTCGGTCGCCACCCCTCGCGAGCAGAATCCGGGAAAAACCGCCGCGGCGGGACACCACGCGGTTTCCCTGGATTACTTGTGCGATCTCACGCCACACTGCCCGGTGGGGCGTGGTAACCCACATGTGCCGCGCCGTTCTGGCACACCGCTCGCTTGTCCCGGCTCGCCGACCGCGGCACTCAACCCACCCACGACAACCGACCGCACCTGTCCTCCCAGGAACGGCCCGCGGTGTGGCCGCACGTACTCCACGGCTGCCCGCCGGTGGGGTCAGCCCCGGCATGATGGGTCGGGTTACGACGCGCGTCCGCTCACCCTCTCCCACCCAGAGGCCACTCACATGGCGTACGTCACCCCGGCCGAGTTCGCGGCGAAGATGATCGACGCCGGCGAGGCGAAGGTGTTCATGTCCACCCGGGACACGCTCATCCGCAGCTTCATGGCCGGGGCCATCCTCGCTCTCGCGGCCGCGTTCGCGGTGACGATCACGGTGAACACCGGTCAGCCACTCCTCGGCGCGCTCCTGTTCCCGGTCGGGTTCTGCATGCTCTACCTGATGGGGTTCGACCTGCTGACCGGCGTCTTCACCCTGGTCCCCCTGGCCCTGATCGACCGCCGGCCGGGGGTGACCGCCCGGGGCGTCCTCCGCAACTGGGGGCTCGTGTTCGTCGGGAACTTCGCGGGCGCCCTGGTCGTCGCCGTGTTCATGGCGATCACCTTCACGGCCGGCTTCTCCGAGGACCCTAACCCGGTCGGGCAGAAGCTCGGGCAGATCGGCGAGTCCCGGACGGTCGGCTACGCCGCCCACGGGGCGGCCGGCATGCTGACGCTCTTCGTCCGAGCGGTGATGTGTAACTGGATGGTTTCGACCGGCGTCGTGGGGGCGATGATGTCCACATCCGTGTCGGGGAAGGTGATCTCGATGTGGATGCCGATTCTGGTGTTCTTCTACATGGGCTTCGAGCACTCCATCGTGAACATGTTCCTATTCCCGACCGGCCTGATGCTGGGGGGGAAGTTCACGTGGGCCGACTACTTCCTGTGGAACGAGATTCCGACCGTGGTGGGTAACCTGGTCGGCGGGCTGACGTTCGTCGGGGCGACGCTGTACGCCACCCACCACCGGACGGCGCCGGCCCGCGGGCCGGCACCCGCGGCGGACCCCGCGATGGCGACCCAGGACTACCGGGGGTCGGAGGCTCCGTCGCGGGACGAATGCCTGGTGTGAGCTGGTCGACGAGTGACGCTCAGCGGGCGACCCGGGCACTCCCATGCCCGTCTGCCGGTATCCGTGGTCGCGGTCCACTGACGCACCGGGCCGGGAAACGAATATCGGTCCCGGCATTCCGACGGGGTGGGTAACGCCCCCAACCGGAGTTCAGGCGGCTGGCCGCCGACTGCCGCGGTTCGCAGAAGGCAGACTGGGCCAGATTCATGCCCCTCCGCCCTTCTTTTGCCGATTCGGCGTGCGTACTACTTGCCGATGCAGAAGCGGCTTCCCCGGTGCATGACGTGCGCGGGGTGCAGAGAATTTAGGTGTTTTCGACCTTCGCGGCGTGTCCGGCGTGCTCGGTTTGCACGTCGAGTACGCTTTTCTGTTCCGATTCTGTTCCGGCGGTTGAAGAGCCGCTCAACGGCAGCCCGGAGCAGCATCCGTCGCCAGGATCACACCTAAACCGGAGTTGCATGCCCACTGTCGATGTGATACAAAATGTCGGCATTTAATGATGGCAGCCGACGTTATGACACGAGCAGCTTCCGCCACGACCACCCGCCTGCTGGCGCTCGTCCGACGCCTCGGGGTCGTCCGCCCCCGCGACCTGACCGGCCGGGGCGTGCCACGGACCACGCTGGCCAAGCTGGTCGCCGAGGGCGTGCTGGACCGGCCATCCCGCGGGGTGTATGTCCTGGCCGACGCCGACGTGACCGAACACCACGACCTGGCCCAGGTCTGCAAACGGGTGCCGCACGGGGTCGTCTGCCTGCTGTCCGCCCTCCGGTTCCACCGGCTCACCACCCAGGCCCCGCACGAGGTCTGGCTCGGGATCGACCGCAAGGCCCGGCTCCCGAAGCTCGACCACCCGCCCCTCCGCGTCGTCCGCTTCTCCGGGGCCGGGCTGACCGCCGGGGTCGAGGAGCACACGGTCGAGGGTGTGCGGGTGCGGATGACGGACCCGGCCCGGACGGTGGCCGACTGCTTCGCGTACCGTAACACCGTGGGGCTGGAGGTCGCCCTCGAAGCCCTGAGGGACTGCCTGCGGCAGCGGCGGGCGACTGTGGACGAGCTGCACCGGGCGGCCCAGGCCCGGCGGATGGCCAACGTCATGCGGCCGTACCTGGAGGCGCTGGTGTGAGCAAGGACCGCCCCAAGAACATGGCCGCCTCCGTCCGTGCCCGGCTGACGGATCTGGCCCGCAAACAGCACGAGGACTTCCAACTCGTCCTCACCCGGTACGCCATCGAGCGGCTCCTGTACCGGTTGACCCGGACCGGGTACGCCGCCGAGTTCGTGCTCAAGGGGGCGATGCTGTTCCGGCTGTGGGCCGACCAGCCGCACCGCCCGACCCGCGACCTCGACCTGCTCGGCCGGGGCGACCCATCGGTCGATCGGCTGGCGGCGGTGTTCCGGGGCGTGTGTGGGGCGGCCGTCGAGGACGACGGGCTGCTCTTCGACCCGGCCACGGTCACGGCCGGGAAGATCAAGGAGGACCAGGAGTACGAGGGGGTGCGGGTCGAGTGCGTGGCCCGGCTCGGGCAGGCCCGGATCGACCTCCAGGTGGACGTAGGGTTCGGGGACGCCGTCACCCCCGGGCCGGTGACCGTCCAGTACCCGGGGCTGCTCGACCTGCCGGCCCCGGAGTTGGCCGCGTACCCGCGGGAGACGGTGGTGGCCGAGAAGTTCCAGGCGATGGTGATGCTCGGGATCGCCAACAGCCGGATGAAGGACTTCTTCGACCTGTGGGTGTTGGCCCGGTCGTTCGCCTTCGCCGGGCCGGTCCTGGCGGCCGCGATCCGGGCCACGTTCGCCCGCCGCAAGACCCCGGTGCCTGCCGCCCCGCCGCTCGCCCTCACCACCGGGTTCGGGACAGACCGGGGGAAGGTGACGCAGTGGGCGGCGTTCCTGAAGAAGGGAAAGCTGGATGCCGGCGGGGCGGGGCTGGTAGACGTGTGCGAGTTCCTGGCCGGGTTCCTGATGCAGCCGGCCCTGGCCATCGCAAGCGGGGCGACGTTCGATCAGATGTGGCCGGCGGGCGGGCCGTGGAAGGAAGGTTCCTGAACCACGCGAGGCCATCGCCGTGTCGGCTGATTCTCTGGCAAACTCCCTCGAGAGCCCGCCAGAGAGGCCCAGGGGATACGCCCCAGCAAGTGATGCTCCCGAACGACGCGGGCCAGTTCGGGCCCGGAGGCCTCATCGTCTGCGGCCGACGAACGGAGTCCGCAATGGACGCCGACACGGCTCGCCGACTGAACGTACTCGCCGGCCAACTGGCAGAAGCCCTGATGACCGCCGCCATCTGCGCCCGGGAGATCCAGGCCGTCGCTCGTACCGAGATCGCTGAAGCGGAGCTCGGCCACCGTCCCGACGGGTTTGTTCCGAGGCCGCTGGGCCCGGTTGAACGCCCGCTGCTCGACGAGTCGACGCTCTCGGTGATTTGGAAGGGGAAGAGCTTGCACCTGGGCAACACCCTCGCGTTCCGGCTGCTGGAACGCCTGGCCCGGTGCCCGAACCAGTACGTCACCCACCTGGACCTGCTTCGGGACGTGTGGGAGGACGAGCTCCTGGCCACCGCAACCATCCGCAGCCTCGTCCGGCAACTCCGTTGCAAGCTCCGCGGCGCCGGCTGGGTCGATCTGGCGACCGCGATCCGGGGCCACAACGGGCACTACGTTCTGAGCCTGTAGTTCGTGGCCTGCCGTCGCACGCGTTTCGCACGGCCACACCCAACCCGATCGCACGCCCCCGGTCCATACTGCCCGCACCAGGGTTGGCGAGGCCGTTGCCGGCTCATGCCGGGGAGAACGAATCATGCCACGCGGCACCGAGTCAACCCGGCGAGGCAGAGATGAGCACGGGCAATCAGCGTTCCTGGTGGGTGGCGGAGCAACCGCCGGCGCCGCCCCCCGCTCCGCGGCCCCGCGGCGTCGCGTACTACCGCCACTCGGCGAAGGACCGGCAGGAGAACTCCGTCGCCATCCAGCAGGACCTCGTCCAGAAGTGGGCGAGGGAGAACGGCGTCGAGATCATCCACGAGTTCGCCGACCGCGGGAAGTCCGGGCTGACGGCCGAGGGCCGAGACGGCTTCAACGACATGATGGAGAACTGGGTCAGGAAGCGGAGCGACTTTGAGTTCGTCCTGTGCCTGGACGTCAGCCGGTGGGGGCGGTTCCAGGACATCGACCTTTCGGCGACGTACAGCGCCGAGTGCAAAAGACACGGGAAACAGGTCATCTACACGACGCTGGGGATGCCCCGCCCGGACGACCCACTCTACCCCGTGTACGTGCAGTTCGAGCGGTTCCGCGCCGCGCAGTTCAGCAAGGAGCTGAGCGCCAAGGTCTCCCACGGGTGCATCAGGATCGCCCAGCAAGGCTACTGGGTCGGGGGGAGCCCGCCGTACGGCTACGCCCGCCTGTTGCTCGACGAAGCCCGCAAACCCCTTCACGTGCTCGAGCACCACCAGAAAAAGGGAATCCAGAACCAGCGGGTGACGCTCACGTCGGGTCCGGACGACCAGGTCGCGACGGTCCGCCGGATCTTCCACGAGTTCGTCGAGGCGGGGCACGACACCGAGCAGATCGCCGCGCGGCTGAATCACGACGGATCACGCGCGGCGCGAGGGGGGTTGTGGAGCGCGAGCAAGGTCCGCGGGATTCTCACCAACGTCATGTACGCCGGCACGCTGGTCTACAACAAGACAACCCGGAAGCTGAAGACGCCCACGCGAAAGAACCCGGTCGACCTGTGGGTCAAAACCGCCGGCGCCTTTGTGGGGCTGGTGGACCCATCTCTGTTCGACCGCGCGCAGGGGATTCTCGCCCAGGCCGCCCAGCGGTACTCGCCCGGGGTCATGCTTCAGCACCTGGAGAGGCTCTACCGCGAGCACGGCTTCCTGCGGGCGTCGATCCTACGGGCGGACCCCGAGTCGCCCTCGCCGTCGACGTACGCGAGCCACTTCGCGTCCCTCGACGCGGCCTACCAGCAAGTCTTCCGCTCGACCGTCCACGAGGTGCGGGCCGAGGTCGAGACGCGGCTGCGGCGGGAGGTCGGGGCGGTCGAGGCCCACGAGGACTTCCTCGTCGTCAACCGGAAGTTCACGGTCCTCGTCCAGCCGTCGGTCCCGGTGCCCCACGGGTACAGCCAGTACTGGTACTTCCGCCCCGACGGGCGTGGGACCGTCGACATCACCCTGGGCGTCCCGGTTTCGGGCCCCGACGGCCCGACCATCCTGGGCTACCTCGCCCTGCCGCGGCTCCTGGTCCGGGACCGCGCCATCCGGCTTTTCGGGTCGCAGCAGGCGCGACTGGACATGTACGGGCACACCGGGCTGGAGGCCATCCTCGAACTCGCGAGGTCGTAAGTGAGCACGGCACCCATTCGGCTGATGAAGGACCGCCGGCGGGAAATGATCCCGATCGACAAGATCAAGGTCATCAACTCGCGGACGCGCGACGAGGCGCAGTTCGCCCTCAACGTCCGGAGCATCGACGCGGTCGGGCAGATCAAGGACATCCGGGTCAACGACAAGTTCCTTCACAAGGAGGGGTTCTACGAGTTGATCTGCGGCGAGGGCCGCCTGATCGCCCAGAAGCGTCTGGGGAAGACCCACATCTTCGCGGAGGTCGTGACCTGCACCCGCAAGCAGGCGTACGTGGAGTCCCTGGTCGAGAACCTGGCCCGGAGCCGGCCCGGCACGATGGACTTCGCGCGGGAGCTCAAGCGGCTGCGCGACGAGGGCTGGGACTTCGAGCGGATCGCCACGGTCGCCTGCCGCACCGCCGAGTACGTCCGGCAGTACATCCGGCTGGTGGAGAACGGCGAGGAGCGGCTGATCCACGGCGTGGAGCACGATGTGTTCCCGATCTCGTTCGCGATCATGGTCGCCCAGTCGGACGACGCGAGCGTCCAGAACGTGCTCATGGACGCCTTCGACCAGGGGATCGTCACCACTTCGAACTTCGCCAAGGTCCGCGCCATCATCAACGCGCGCGCCGACCGCCGGAAGCGGAAGGGAGGTACCCGTCTCTCCGGCGAGTACACGGTCGCGACGCTGACGGAGGACATCGTCTCGACCACGCAATCGAAGGAGTCGTACGTGCGCGAGGCCCAGGGCAAGGAGAGCAAACTGTTCGGGCTGTTGGACGGACTCGCGACGCTGTGGAAGGACTCCGATCTCGTCCAGTTGGTCCAGGGCGAACAGCTCGACAACCGCCCGGCCTTGACCGGCACTTACAACGTGACCGCGGTCTGACGCCCCACACCCCGAACGGGAGGACACGATGGAAGGCTCCGAAGGGCTGGACATCCCGATGATCCGGCTCCGCCCGCTGCGTGAGCGGAAGGTCAGCAAGCGGGAGTTCAACCGCATCCTGGCCAGCATCAAGGCCGTCGGCCTGATCGAACCGCTCGTGGTCTACCCCGAGGGGGACGGTTACGTCATCCTCGACGGGGTGCAGCGGTACCGCGCCCTGCTGGAGCTGGGCGTCGAGGTCGCGCCCTGCATCCTCGGCCCGCAGCGCGAGGCGTTCACGTGCGACCGCATGGTGAACCGCGTCTCGCCGGTCCAGGAACACCGGATGATCGAGAAGTCGCTCGAAGAGGTCGACGAGGCGAGCATCGCGGCGGCCCTGGGGATCACCACGATCGGCCACCGGCTCAAGAAGGCGCTGCTCAAGCGACTCCACCCGGACGTGGCGGCCGCGTTCGACGAGGGGAAGATCAACCGCGTCTGCGCCCGCGAGTTCACGCACGTCCGCCCCGCCCGCCAGAAGGAGATCCTCGACGCGATGGCGGGCTACAAGGACTACAGCACCGCGTTCGTCCGGACGCTGGTCGTCAAGACCCCGCCCCACCAGCGCGACACGCGCCGGCGGAAGAACAACCCCTGGGACCGGTCCGCGCAGCGAAGGAACGACCTCCTCAAGCAACTGGCGGACGCCGAGCAGAAGCACGACTTCTACTCGCGGCTGTACAAGCAGTACACAATCGACCTGCTCCGCATGGCGATCTACGTGTGGACGCTCATCACCAACACCCGGGTCCGGGAGTACCTCCAGGCGAGACACCCCGCGGTGGTGGCGCAGTTCGAGGCGATCATCGCGGACGCGAGGGGGTGATGACATGGGCAAGCCGAAGTGGACCCGGGAGGAGATTATCCGCCGCATCCTGGACCTGGACGCGAAGGGGTATCCCATGACGGTCGGCAAGCCGGGGGTCAGTCCGGCCCTTTACCAGGCGGGTTCCCGCATCTTCGGGTCGTGGCGAAACGCCCTGCTGGCCGCAGGTCTTTCGCCGGACCGGGGCAACTGTGACGAGCGGTGGCCGCCCGCGAAAATCCTCATGGTAATCCGCAACCTCTCCCGGCGCCGCAAGCCGTTGCGAAAGAGAGAACTCGAGGAGCGCTTCGGAAACCTGGTTTCGGCCGCCCGTCGGATTTTCGGATCGTGGTCCAAGGCGATCCTCGCCTCCGGCGTCGATCCCGCGAAGCTGCGGCGGGTCGCGCCCTGGACCCGGGAGCGGGTCCTCGAAACCCTTTTGACCCGCGCGTTGAGGAATCAGCCCGTGTCCGCGCGCTTGATGGAGCCCCGATCGATCGTGGAAGCCGGCCGTAGGTTCTTCGGCAGCTGGTCGGCCACCCTCGAGGCGGCGGGCCTCGACCCCGCCGTGTACACGGTGCGGCCGAGATCCACCCGAGCCCGCGCCGGTACACCCTCCGTCACCGGCACCAGGCGTGCACCACCGCCGAGACTGTCTTGGACTCCGGAGAATGTCGTCGCCGCCATCCGGGCGCGCCACCTTCAGCAGAAGCCGCTCTATGCGGTGGCCGTTCAGCGGGAGGAGACGCCCCTGTACTGTGCGGCGAGACGCCTCTTCAAAAACTGGCGAAGCGCCCTGCTCGCGGCCGGTTTTTGCCCCGAGAAGCATCGGCTCATACCCCGACGCCCGCCAAAGCCCAGCGTGGGCGGTCTCATGCCGCCGACCGAGAGTCGCAAGCCGGAGGCGCCCTGCGACCCGATCGACCCGCTCCCGCCGGCCTTGTCCTGAGGCTTCTCGGGGCGAGTCGCAAAGTCTCACGTTTCGCGAGTCCCCCCGGGCCTTCGAGCACGATGCGACCGCGCACCTTACCGACCGTGCCTCGCGACGTCATTCCGGTGACGACCTACGAGAAGTTAGACCGGTACCTGGGCAAGTTCTCCGCGGGTGAGCTGGGGCTGGTCCTGTTGCTGGGGCGGCCCGGCACGGGCAAGAGCGAAAGCGTGAAGCGCGCCGTGTCCGTGCCCGCCGGCACAGCCGCTGACGCGCGCCGTCCGGGAGGCTCGCCGCTCTACGTCGAAGGCCACATGCAGCCCTTCGGCCTTTATCGCCAGCTGTGGGAGTTCCGGGACCGGCCGATCGTTCTCGACGACCTCGACAGGCTTTACGCCGACCCCGACTGCGTACGCCTACTGAAGCCGCTGTGTAACACGGTCAGACAAAAAGGTCTTCACTGGCTCTCGAACCTTACTATGAACGAGGGGCAACTCCCCCCGTCCTTCGTCACCTCCAGCAACGTCATTCTGATCGCCAACGAGTGGAAGAGCCTGAACCCCAACGTCCGAGCGCTGGAGGACCGCGCCATCATCTTGCACTTCGACCCACCCAACGAGGAAGTGCACCGGAAGGTGCGTGAGTGGCTGGACGACCCGGAGGTGTACGCCTTCATCGGAGAAGTCATGGCCCTCGCGCCGGCCCTCTCGATGCGCCACTACTGCAAAGGGTCGCAACTCCGGCGTGCGGGCCTCGACGACTGGCGGACGAGTTTGCTCCGGATGTTGATCGCCGACGCCCGCGAAGCGTGTGTGCTCGCAGTGCAACACGACCCGCGGTTCCAATCGGAGCGTGAGCGTGTCGAGGAGTTCATCGCCTCCACGCGTGCTCCCGGGCCACGTACTTTCGGCTCAAATCGCGGCTGGTTGCGCGACGGTGAGGGCCTTGGATGCGCTCAAGCTGAGGGCCGTGAGTGGAGAGAGGGACAGAGAAGACACTTGTGTCGCCGATCGCCACACGCACCAAGAGGGAGAGTGACGGCGGACGGCATGGCCGCCGCACTCACTTACAGGCCGACGAGCAGCCGCGCGGGCGAGCCACACGGGACGCTAGCCGCCCATCGCTGACGCCTGGCGGACACCAAGGGCCTCCGCATCCGGTAGTCACTTCTCTGCCCCTACCCGCCGAAGCTCGATCACGACGTCCGCTCCTTTTGGGTCGACGGCCTTCGGGCGGGGCTTGCCGGTCCAGTCCTTGCCCTTCCACTGTCCGACCACACAGCCCACCCTCAGCCGGTCGCCGTCGAGTTCGTAGATGCCGAGCACGTCCGAGCCTGTCTTCTTCGCGTCATGCGAACGGTGGTCCCACACCTTCGGGGTCGTCGTCGGGTCGATCTCAAACGTGCCCGCCCACAGCTCCTTCGCGTCCTTGTCCTGGGCGGCGTAGGTGCCGTCCTTGTGAAACACTAGCCGGCGAGCGTCCTTCGTCACCCCGTCCGGCGTCACCGAGACGATCTCCCATGTACCGGTGAACGCCTTCAGTGCTTTCTCAACCTCGGCCTTCTTGGCATCAGCCTTGGGTTCGTCCGCGACGACCGCACTCGCGACGGCCACACACACCACGCTCAGCATGAACCGGTTCATTTGTTCCCCTCGTGAGTGGTTGAAGTGAATCACCGCAGCCCGCCGGAGGCGAGAATGACCTCGCCGGTCAGCCAGCCGGAGTCGTCCGAGGCGAGGAACGCAACAACTTTCGCGATGTCCGACGGTGTCCCGATGCGGCCGAGCGGGGTCAGGGCGACCAGTTGCTTCTCGAACTCGCTCCCCACCCCGTACAGGCCCGCGGCCTTGGTGCCCTCGCTCAGCGTGGCCCCGGGGTTGACGGAGTTGACCCGAATGTTCCGGGGGGCAAGCTCCTTGGCCAGCACGCCGGTGATGGCGTCCAGGGCACTCTTACACGCCGAATAGATCGAGTAGCCGGGCGCGAACATCCGGGACGCCGCGGAGCCGATGTTGATCACGCTCCCGCCGCCCGGCCCGAAGTGCCGGAGCGCGTCCCGGACGACCAGCAGCGGCCCGAGCACGTTCGTGTCGAACTCCCGGTGAAACTCGCCCTCGGTCACCGCCTCCAGCGGCATCGGCGTGTAGACGCCGGCGTTGTTCACCAGGACATCGAGTGCGCCGAATCCTCGCGTGACCTCGGCCAGCATTCGGGCGACGTCGGCCGATCGGGACACATCCCCCTGGACCGCGACGGCCCGCCCGCCGGCCCGCGTGATCTCGCGGACCACGGACTCCGCGCCCGGCCGATCGGTGGCGTAGTTCACCCCGACCGCCGCCCCGGCCGCGGCCAGTTCCCGGGCGATGCCCGCCCCGATCCCCTTCGACGCCCCGGTCACCAGAGCCACTTTGTCTTGCAGTTTCGACATGGTTCGACCTCCTTGCACCCGTAGACACGAGGGGAGGCCAACTGTGACAACGGCCGATCGGATTGACTCAGTCGAGGTGCAGCGTCGTGCGGACGTCCGGCCGGTCGAAGACCCGCCGGAGCCAGTCGGTCTGGTCACGCGGCTCGAGGAAGGGGTGATCGCGATAAACGGCCGCGTAATGGCGGTCGAGGACGTCCTCGATCTCGCGGACCGTGCCGGCCGCCTCCTCCCGGACCCGCCGGACGTGAAGCGGGACGAAGAGCAGGTGGGCGGGATCGACGTGCCCGTGGTCGATGAACCCCTTCGTCTTCTTGGGGCACCGGCACGGGTTGTCCGCGTTCACCAGCCCGCACTGGCCGTGCATGAACTGGTACAGGTCGCGGCGGGCGCGTGCCAGACTCTGCCGGAAGTTGTCGGGCGACATCTCCAGGACGTCAGCGCCGACGGTGTCACTGACGCCGAAGATCTCCCCGAGGGTGAAGACGAGCCGCTGCTTGCGGTCGAGGCACAGCAGCATCCCGGTCGTGCAACCGATCTTGGCCTCCTCGACCATCAGCGGCACGTCCACGGGGACGCTCTTCGGGTCGGGCAGGTCCAGATCGGGCGTGTCGTTGATGGCCGCCGCATAGGAGGCGAATGTCAGCGGCCGGAGTTCGCCGCCGCGGCGCTTCATGTTCAGCACGTGGTTCGCAGCGATCCGGTAGAGCCAGGTGCGGAACGCGCAGTCGCCCCCAAACGTGCTCAGCCGGGTGACGGCCTTGATGAGCACCTCCTGCGTCACCTCCTCGGCGTCCTGCGGGTGGAAGACCATGCGGACGGCGATGTTGTAGACCCACGCCTGGTGCCGCAGGATCAGCTTCTCCAGAGACTCACGACCGCCGCCCCGCGCCGATTCAACCAGAGCGAGGTCGTCCGATTCGTCGAGGGCTTCCGTGAACGGGTTGAACATGACTTCTCTCCCGGGTCAACGTCCCTCTCACCGACGCAAAGGCCGAATGGGGGCAGCGACTTTGACACGCGAAACGAGCCGATGTGACAAGTTCGGGTAAGCGATCTCTTCCCGACCTCTTGGTCGCAAACGGGCCGTCGTGCCGAGAGGAGTCTCGGATCTATCTTTTGCTTCGCGGCATCGGGTGAAGATGCAATCGCCACCGCCCTGAGCGGGGATCACTTCGCGAGGGTCGGCCGGGAGGATTCTGTACCCGGTAGTGTACCGTGCAGCCCCTGCACGAGGTGTGCAAGCTCAGCAAACGCCTTGAAAACAAGGCAATCCTACGGGCGAGGTATCAGCTGTATGAGCTTCTTTTCCCGATGCGTCAAACTCATTTTCCTATGCAGAAGCGCGAGAAGATGCGGTCGAGCAGGTCGTTGGTGTAGACCGCGCCGACCATCTCACCAAGCTGGCCGACGGCGTTGCGCACGGCCAGCGCTGTGAGCTCGGACGGGTCGTCGAGCGCGAGGTGGCGGTGGGCCGCCATTAGGTCGGTGGCGCAGGCGTCGAGATGGTGCCGGCAGCGGCTCTGGCTCGGCGCCAGCGGCGGACGGGCGAGTGCCGCTACACGCTCCTCAAGCATCGTCCGTAGCTCGTCCAAGCCGTTCGGGAGCCGCACAGACACCGGCACCGCGTCGTCGGCTCGGTCGTGCAGAAGGTCGATCTTCGTCCGCGCGCGGATGACCTCGCCGCCGACAGCTTCGCGCCCGAATTCGCTCTCGGGCTCAGCGCACCACACCACCACATCGGCGTGCTCGGCCTGTTCGGTGCCGAGGCGCTGGGCCTGCTCCTCGATGCCGTCCGCCGCCGCTGCGCGGCCCGCGGTGTCGATTAGTTCCACATCCACGCCGCCGAGTGTGAGGCTCGCCGTGAGGTAGTCGCGCGTGGTGCCGGCTTCGGGGCTGACGAGCGCCGCCGCATTCCCGACCAGCGCGTTGAACAGGCTGCTTTTCCCGGCGTTCGGCGCGCCCACGAGTGCGACCCGCACCGCCCGCCCGCTGACCGCACGGCCGTCGAGCTGGCGGCGCAGGTTCGCCAGCCGGGCCAGCGCCGCCGACACCCGCAGCATGGCTTCCGGCTTGCCGACGAACTCGATGTCCTCGTCGGCGAAGTCGAGCGCGGCTTCGAGATCGGCGAGCAGGTTGAGCAAGTCGTCCCGAACCTCGTGGAGCGGCTGCGTGACCCCGCCGGCGAGTTGCGCCAGCGCCGCCGTCAGGTCGGCGTCGGTGCCGGCGACGACGACCGCGTGAATGGCTTCCGCGCGCGGCAGGTCGAGTTTGCCGGCGAGGAACGCCCGCAGTGTGAACTCGCCGGGGCGAGCCGGACGTGACCCCGCGGTGAGCAGGTCGGCGACGAGCCGTTCGATGAGCGGCGGTGAGCCGATGGTGTGAAGCTCGGCCACATCCTGCCCCGTGTAGGAGCGCGGGCCGGCGAAGATGTACAGGTCGGCGGGGACGGGCGAATGCACGCCGCTGAGCACGAGGCGGCCGGGGATGAGATGGCGGTCGGCGGGCGGGGGTCCGTCGGGCGTGAACACCGCCTCGACGACCGCCCGCGCCCCCGGACCGCCGACGCGCACGACCGCCCGCGCCCCCGGACCGGGGGCCGACGACACGGCGATGATTGTGTCGTCCGGGTGCGGCGCGGCAGGAGCGGTGAGCGTCATACAAGGCCGAACATGATGAGGACCGCCCCGGCGGCGCGGAGTGTGTCGGCGGCCAGCTGCGCCTGAACCACCCGGTCGAACGTGGCGACCGTGACCAGTCGAATTCCCATGTTCGACCCCACCCGTGGTTCCCGATACACCGACATTATCCCCGCCCGCGCCGCCGTTGAACAGGAGCCGCACGGATGACCGCCGCCGACGCCTACGCCGACCTCGTCCGCCGGTCGAAGGAACTCGGGGTGCTCGGCTCCTGCGCCGGCGTCCTCGGGTGGGACCAGCAGACGTACATGCCGACGAAGGGCGCGGCGCTCCGCGGCGAGCAGATGGCGTTCCTCGCGGGCCTCGCGCACTCGAAGGCCACCGACCCGAAGGTCGGCGAGCTCCTCGCCGCGGTCGAGGGCTCGGAGTTGGTGCGCGACCCGGAAGCCGACGCGGCGGCGAACGTGCGCGAGCTGCGCCGCGCCTACGACCGCGCCACCAAGATTCCGGCGGCGCTCGTCGAGGAGCTCGCCCGCGTCACCACGGCGGCGCAGCAGGCGTGGCAGGAGGCGAAGGCGAAGAACGACTTCCCGGCCTTCCGCCCGCACCTGGAGAAGGTCGTGGCGCTGAAGCGCCAGGAGGCGCAGGCCGTCGGGTATACCGATCACCCGTACAACGCACTGCTCGACGAATACGAACCGGGGGCGACCGTCGCCGAGGTGCGCGAGGTGTTCGCCGGGCTCACCCGCGAGCTGGTTCCGCTCATCAAGGCCATCGGCGATAGCGGCAAGAAGCCGGACCGCTCGGTGCTCGAGCGCGACTACCCGGTCGAGCGTCAGAAGGTGTTCGCGGAGGCCGCGGCGGTCGCGTTCGGGTTCGACTTCGCCGCCGGCCGGCTCGACACCACCGCCCACCCGTTCTGCTCGGGGTTCGGCCCCGGCGACTGCCGCATCACCACGCGCTACAACCCGCGCTTCTTCAGCGAGGCGTTCTTCGGCGTGCTGCACGAAACCGGCCACGCGCTGTACGAGCAAAACCTGCCCGCCGACCACTTCGGCACGCCGCTCGGCGCCGCGTGCTCGCTCGGCATCCACGAAAGCCAGTCGCGACTGTGGGAGAACCAGGTCGGCCGTGGGAAGCCGTTCTGGGGGCACTTCTTCCCGCGCCTCCAGCAGACGTTCCCCGCCGCGCTCGCCGGCGTCGAGTTCGAGCGGTTCTACTTCGCGGTGAACGAGGTGAAGCCGTCGTTCATCCGCGTCGAGGCCGACGAGGCGACGTACAACCTGCACGTCGCGCTGCGGTTCGAGCTGGAGTTGGCGCTGGTCAGCGGCGACCTGCCGGTCGCCGACCTCCCGGGGGCGTGGAACGAGCGATTCAAGGCGCTGCTCGGGCTCGACGTGCCGGACGATGCGCGAGGTTGTCTCCAGGACATCCACTGGAGCTTCGGCGGCATCGGCTACTTCCCGACCTATACGCTCGGGAACCTGTACGCGGCTCAGCTGATGACGGCCGCCCGCCGCGACCTCACCGGGCTCGACGACGACTTCCACCGCGGCGAGTTCGGCCGCCTCAAGTCGTGGCTGGGCGAGAAGATCCACCGCCACGGGCAGCGCTTCCGGGCGGGCGAGCTGTGCCGCCGGGCGACGGGCGAGGCGTTGTCGGCGCGGCACTTCGCATCGTACTTGAACGAAAAGTTCGGGCCGCTTTACGGCGTGTGCTAGAGTCCCCCTAACCGGAAATCTCGTCCCACCCGCCGCCGCCGGCCGGTCGAGTGCCGGTCCTTCGCCCGCCGGCCCCGCATGACCTCCCGCTCCCCCGCCCCGCCGATGTCGCCGACCGACATCACCGCCACCGTGTCCGCCCAGGCGTCCGACACACGCACCCACGGCTACGTCCAGCGCGAGATCCCCGCCGAGCCGGCCGACCCGAACGTGCCGCCGCCGCAGACCGGCGACGCGGTCGGCGCGTTCGTCCTCCAGGACAAGCTCGGCGAGGGCGTGTCGTGCCACGTCTACCGCGGCTGGGACGCCGCGCGCAGCAGCCCGGTGGCGCTGAAGATTCTGAACTGGGCGAACGTGTTCGACCGGACCGCGGCGATGAAGCAGCTGCGGACCGAGGCGCTGGCGCTGAGCCGGGTGAAGCACCCGCAGGTGATCCGGTTCATCGACTTCGCGTTCGACCCGCGCTGGCCGTACCTTGTCACCGAGTTCTTCGAGGGCCGCCCGCTCGGCGAACTCCTCCGGGCCGGCGGGGCGCTGCCGCCGGGGTGGGCGCTTTACCTCGTGTCGCAGATGGTGGACGCGCTCGGCGCCGTGTGGACGGCCGGCGTCGTCCACCGTGACCTGAAGCCGGACAACATCCTAGTCGGGCCGAACGGGGTGGCCAAGCTCATCGACTTCGGGCTGGCGAAGGCCGAAGCGCTGCAGGCGGGCCGCGCCGACGGCACCCCGGAGCTCGCCGGTACGGCCGCGTACCTCGCCCCGGAGCAGGCGAAGGACGCGAGCGTGGTGGACCACCGGGCCGACATCTACTCGCTGGGTGTGACGCTGTACGAGGCACTGACCGGGAAGCTGCCGTTCGAGGGGAAGAACCGGGTACAGGTGATCTTCCAGCACCTGAGCACCCCGCCGGTCCCGCCGGCCCACCGCATCCCCGGCATCCCGCCGCTGGCGTCGGACCTGTGCTTGTGGATGCTGTCGAAGGATCCCGCCGACCGCCCGCAGAACTACAGCGAGCTCCGCCAAGCATTCGACACCGTCATCGGCCGCTAACCGGTTTCCGACCGGTGGGACCGGCGGGACGCCCCGCCGGTCTTTCGCACGACCGGCGGGACGCCGGTCCCACCTTCCCACTTCGCAACTCGTCGCCAGCCCTACGGGTTCTCCCACACCAGCGTCACCCGCGGGACCGGGCCGGGGACGCGGAGACGGACGTGGTTCACCGGGTCGGCGCCGACCGCCGCCGGATCCTTCTCCGAGTCGTCGCCGTGGCTGCGGAGGATGTACGTCGGGTAGACGCGCAAGCCGTCCACCGAGTGGAGGCTCAGCGTCACGTACCCGTCGCGGTCGGGGACCACGTTCGTCAGCGTGATGCGGTTCGGCGCGGCGCCCTCCCACACCGCCGAGCCCGACAACACGAACGACCGCGGCCGGTCGAGCGCGAACACCACCACCGGTCGGCCGCCCTCGGTCAGCCGGGCCACTGCCGTCGCCGCCGGGTGCCGGCCCCACCGGTCGGCCGCGGCGGGACTCCGCGCCACCACCCAGCCGACGTTGTACCAGCGGCAGAAGTGGTCCAGGTCGGCGTCGGTCCAGTCACCGAGCGGGCGACCGTTGAGGGCGCCGTCGCGCAACCCGCAGGTGCAGTGCTCCACCCCGCTCCCCGGGTCGAGCCCGCCGAGGTAGGAGCGGTTCGTCAGCACCGGCAGCAGCGCCGTCCAGTTCCACCCCGGGCGGCGCTCGGCGGCGTCGTCCCACAGCACCCGCGCCTCCAGCGTGGTGTGCCTCGTCACGGCATCGACCAGCGCCTGCTGCTCGGTGCCGAGGCCGACCAGCAGCGGGCGGCCGTCCACCCGCGCCACCGCCGCCAACGGGCGCGTCGGGCCGTCGGCCCAGCCGAGCAGCAGCACGCCGCCCACGGTCACCGCCGTAAGCGGGCCGGCGAGGCGAAACCGCGTCTTCACCGCCCACACGGCGAACGCCGCCGGCACGGCGAGGAGCCCGGCGGCCAGCGGCGCGAGGCGGTCCGGGGCGTCGGCCGGCGCCTGCGGCCACACCGCCGACACCCGCGCCAGCGCCACGGCGGCGCCGGCCGTCAGCGCGACGAGCGCCGCCGCGCCGCGGTGCCCGGCCTTCGCCATCAGCACCAGCCCGGCCACCGACAGCACCGCCACCGGCCACCCCCACGTCACCGACCCGGCCAGCGCCGCGTAGTCCGCCGGGGTGCCCAGCACCGCCTCGACGGTCGGCACCGGGAGCGGCTCGCCGGTCGCCGGCACGCGAAGCCACCAGTACCGCACCCAGTCGGCGAGCCACCACGCGTTCGGCGCGACGCCGGCCGCGGCAATACCGAGCAGCCCGAGGTGCCACGCCAGTTCCTTCCGCGGCGCCACGGCGACGTAGAACACGATCACCACGGGCACGAGCCCGATCCACACCACCGGGTGCGCGTACCACCCGGCCGCGGCGACGAGCGCCATCACCAGCCACGAGTCGATGCCGAACCACTTCGAGTAGCGCGCCAGCCAGCACACGAACACGATCACCCCGAGCCCGGCCATGAGGAAGTCGATCTCGCCCTCCTCGACGAGCCGGTGGACCTGGGTCGAGCCCGACAGCACCACCCCGCCCGCACCGGCGAGCACGGCGGCCCCCGCCGGCAGCCCGGCCCCGCGCGCCGCCAGCACGAACGCCAGCGGCACGAGCAACAGGCACGCGAACAGCCCGACCTTGTACGCCGCCGGCGAGAACCCACGGCCGGCGAGCGCCAGCACCAGCTCGGCCGGGCGAGAGCCGCCGTCGAACACCGGCGTCTTCGGGTAGCCGGCCTGGAAGTTCGGGTCGTAGACGGTGGTAGAACCGCGGGCGCGGAACGCCTCGGCGCCGAGACTGCCGTGGTAGAGGTGGAGCGGGTGGCGGCCCGAGAGGACGGGCCGGTCGTCGAGCAGCGCGGCGAACGAGTGCCCGGGGCCGAACAACTCCAGCACGAGCCCGGCCTGGGCGCAGACGACCGCGACCACCCCGAGGAGCCAGTGTGGGTGGTGGCGAAACCCGTCGGTCGGCGACTCGTCCATGAGGCGTCCCTACCCCCTCGGGACGCCGCACTCTAGCCGCGCCGGGCACCCGAGGGCAAGCCGGCTTCGCCGACCGACGAACGATCGCACGGGTGACACCTTTATGGCTTCCGAGGAGCCACCCCTGTCATAAAGAGTCATGTTCAACCAAAAGAGGAACTCTCGCGGGAACGGAAGGTGATGAGCTGTTACTATTGTGTCAACAACGACTTGGGCGAACGGCCGGCGCGAGCCGGTTGGTCGTTGGTTCAAGCATCTGACACAACCACCAGCCGGCTCACGCTGGCCATATGCCCGGAATTTGGCGGACTGCCGAGCCGCGCCGGTCCGATACTCTTTGCGGGTCGTGCGGAGGAAGACATCATCCGCGGCGTCCACACGATGTATTATCCATCGGAACGGACGCCTGCGGACGTTCATCCGCCGACTGTGACGACATCGTGAGGTGATCTGTGCTGTTAGGTCCGGGTGCAAGCCCCGGTGGCGTCGAAGGCGAAGAAGAACGGCGTCACGCCGCGTCGTCCCCCACTCCCCCGCCCGCGGTGGGTGCAGCGGCGGGCTTGCGAACCTCCCTCAGAACGTCGCGGAGCGCGTGACGGTCCATGAGGTAGCCGACCGCCAAAAGGACAGGGCCGATGACGTAGGCAAGCCGCGAGTACGGCGGCGGGCCGAACACCAGGAACTTGAGCGCCACCACCGTCGTGATGGCTCCAGCCAGCATCAGCAACAGTGCGACCTGTTGGGTCGTCATCCCCTGGTCCGACCCGCGGAGCCGGTCGAGTTCCACCTGCGCCTCGTGGCTGGTGTGCGCCGACCGCGCAAGCACCGCGCGGTTCGACCGCAGGGTCGCGAAGACGAGAACGGCCATCAGGGCGAACCACGCCACCACCACGATCGAGGCACCGATGCGGAACCCGTCGGGCAGGATGCCGCCGAGGCTGAGTGCGGCCACGCCGAGGGCAAAGAAGCCGGCGCCGAACGGGAGCCCCACGAGCAGCCCGCCGAGCGCGTCCGCCCGGGTCATGCCGGTCGCGTTGACGGCCATGATGTAGAGACCGGTGATGAACCCCCAGACGCCGCCGGCGACGCCGTAAACACGGCCCGCATCCGGCGGTCGCTCCCCGGCCGTCGAGGACACGACCGAGTACGCGACAAGGAACGCGCTGCAGGTGAGCCACGCGGCCAGCAGGATCATCTTGATGATTCGCACGCGGCACCCCCGCACGTCGAAGTGCGTGCCCCCGTCACGGCACGGTGATGCGGTCCACCTTCCACCCGCCCTCTTCCACCAGCGTCAGCGTGCAGGTCGTGGCGTTGTTTGGGGCGTGGAGCGTGACTTGGAGAAACGCCTGCTTCCCGTCCGCACCTTGGAAGATGCGGAAGCCGTTCGTGGTGCGCGAGGTGGCGGTGGTGAGCGTCTCGAACCGGCCGACGAATGCCCGGAACTGCTCCGGCGACTCGCGGGCCTTGAACCCGTCGCTCGTCGCCGCGTAGGCGTCGTCGAGCCGGTTCTCCCGCAGCAGATCGAGGAAGTGCGACGCCGCGGCGTCGGCCGCCGGCAGGTCGGTGGTGAATACCCGCGCCGCCCACATCACCCCCACGCCGACGAGCCCGCCACACACCAGCAGCACGACGCACCCGACCCCGGCCAGCAGAACCCACGGTGTCCCCGCCGAAGCACGTACCCGCCGGGGGCGGCGCGGACGGTCGTCGTCATCGCGCCAATCGGGGTTGTCGGCGGCCGACATCGGCTCATTTCCTCGCTAGATCGGTCGAGATACCCGCCAATCGTACCCCGCGGTCGAGCTCGCCAAACGATGGCGGCGCTCGGGTATCCCTTTCGATTTCGGCAACGGGGTGTCAGGCGAATCCGTGGCTCGCACCGCGGTCTCGCGCCAGGTTGCCGATGATCCGCCGGACCCTATGCGGAATCACGACCGGGGCGGCGGTCGGCGTCACCGGGCTCGGCCGGGTCGTGCACCATCGCCTGCACATACCGCACGACCTCGCGCCGAACGTGGTAGTAACACGACACCCCACCGAGCGGCCGCCAGCCCTGAATCATGCGCTGGTGGACCTCGGCGGTCAGCCGCAGCGTGTCGTCGCTTTCCAGGATGACGTAGCCCATCGTCGCTCCCTAACTGCTACCGGTCACTCTCGGGTCGGGGCCGGTCAGGAAGTCCGCGACCGATCACGCCTCTTCACCCCGACCGAATGGGTGGGATTCGATAGCCCGGGGCAACGCCCGGGCGGTGTTACGGGGGCAATGCCCCCTCGAACCCCGCCCGGGCGATTCCCCGGGGCAGCGCCCCGGGCTATCGGATCTCAGGCCGTTGGCCTGAAAACCCACCATGTCACGGAACGGTTAGCGGCGCCCGCCGCGCCGGGGTTCTGGCGGCTCCTCGCCCTTCAAGTCGATCTCGTCCTCCGCGGGGAGGGCTATGCCAGCGACCATTCCCTCAAGCCCCCACATGTCGGATGCGAGATCGTCGGGCCGGCGAACCAGCCGCGGGTCTACCGCGATGCAGTCGCCGAGGGCGGCGTGGGCCTGGGCCTCCGCGATCGTCCGGCAGAAGGTGACTTCCTGCCGGCACTGGCCGCAGAACCGGACGCACGGGTCGTCGGTCCGCTGGAGGAGCTCCCACCGCTTCGTGCACCGGAACCGGAACGTGACCCCGCAGCTCTCGATCGCCACCCGGCTCACCGTGGCGACCCACGCCGCGTCACGCCCGATCCCCGCCTCTTGCACCGCGGCCAGGAGGCGCGCACGGCGCGGGTCGTCCGCGGGTACCGCGGCTAGGGCGCACTCGGCACGGAGGAACGCGCCGCCGGGCCGCCCGTGGTCGTCGAGCCAGTCCGCGTACACGAGCCGCGGGGTGTCGGCCCCGGGGTCGGCGCGGATCGCGGCGAGCAATGCGGCCTCGTCGTTCACTGACTCTCCCCGGGTCGTAAGCCGCTCCTTCGCCTCGCCGGTTCGGCAACCTAGTCGTCGCCGTACTCGTCCATGTTGCTCACCGACAGGGCGTACGCGTCGAAGTCGAATCTCAGGAGCCTGCTGCCACCGCCCTCGCCGACGAACGAGACGGCCAGGTGGACGCTGTAGCTCGGGTGCCCGCCCGGCATCAGCCGTTCGACCCGGAGCACGGCCTCCAGGGTGCCGGACCGGGCCGCCCGGCGGAGCTCCGCCGCGACGGTCGGGATGGACCGGCTGGGGTTCGGCGTCCCCATGACCGCCCGCGGGGGTTGCCGGTCGACGCTGAACTCCAGATCCACCGGTACCGGCGGCTTCCACCGAGCGAGCCGGGCCGGGTTCGTCCAGCGGATCACCTGCCCGGACGTGTCCCGCTCGGCCCGGTAGCGACCGATCTCGACTAGCCGCGCCCGGTTGGCCCGGAGAAACTTGTCCGATCCGACATCGCCCCGGACCGTCCGGCTCGTTTCGGTGCGGCCACTCCAACACCTCGGCCATCGCCGAACCGCGATGAGGCGGATTCGGCTTCCGCGGCAGGCGTCCACCCACCCGTAGAGCGTACTGCCGCTGCCGAGTGATCACAAGAATATTGTAGCGCGCGGTCCGGTCGGCGGGACGAACCACCTTGCCCCGGTTCCCCCGGCCCGCTATCGTGCCGTTCGCTCGTCCGCACGGAGGCACGGCATGGTCCGCGGGTCGCTCCTCGTTCTCCTCGCCGTCCTCGCCACCGGCTGCACCAACTACCGCTCCCGCGGGCAGGGACCGTTCGCCGACCGTGCGAAGAAATCCCTCCCGCCCCCGCCGGCTCTGCCGTCGGCGGATGGGCTCAAGACGCCGCCCGCGCCGAACCGGCCCGGCCGCGTGGTCATCGAAGGCTCGACCCAGATCGGTGATCGGGTCGTTCCCAACCAGCTCGACGCTAACCCGACCCCGCCCGCGCCGCCGACCGGGTTCCCCGGCGAGGCGTCGCCGGTTCCGCCGCGGTCCGATGCCGCGCCGGTCGTGTCCCCGCAGGTGCCGCGCCCGCCGGCGGTGCCCGACAACGCCGCCGTGGTTCGCCCGCAGACCCCCGCGCCAGCCCAGCCCGCGCCGCCCGCCGCGAACCCGCAGGCGACCGCGCTGGCGAAGCTGGCGCAGGCCGCGAGCCGGCGCTGGGCCACGATCGACACGCTCGAAGCCAAGCTCACGCGCCGCGAGGCGATCGGCGGGGCGCGACCGCAGACGGAAGAGGTGCTCCTCCAGGTGCGCCGCGAGCCCTACGCGGTGTACATGCGAAACACCGGCGAGGTCGGCCGCGGGCGCGAGGTGCTCTACAACCCGTCGAAGCACGACGACAAGGTTCACGCGATCGTCGGCGAGGGCGACTCGCGGCTGTACAAGGCGGGGAACAAGGCGCCGTCGCTGTCGCCTGACAGCCCGCTGGTGAAGTCCAAGAGCCGCCGCAGCATCCGCGACGCCGGCCCGGGTACGTCGGTGGCGCTGTTCGCCCGGCTGGTGCAGACGAGCCCGGCCGACCTGAAGTACGTCGGGGCGGCGAAGCGGCCGGAGTTCGGCGACCACCCGCTGGAGCTGGTGGAGCAGACGGTCCGCGGCGGCGCCGAGCCGGAGGTGGAGCGCGGCGGGCTGCGGAGCTGGTACTTCGACGCCAAGCCCGACTCGCCGTCGTTCGGCCTGCCGGTGGTAATGACGCTGGTGGAGACCGGCTCGGCGCCGCCGCGGGAGCTGGAGTTCTACTGCTACACGCAGGTGAAGGCGCCGGCGGGCCTGACCGACGCCGACTTCGACGTGGCGCGCCTCGGGCGGTCGCGGCGCTAGTGCAGCATTACGACTTGGAAGTAGCAGGCACACTCCGTGAGCTGTGGCAGAAGAACGGCACACGGAGTGTGCCTGCTACTTTGGCCGGGTGCTACCCCACCGCTTACTCGTCGTCGCCCCCGCTGTCGCCGCCGCCCCCACTCCCGCCCTTGCCGCCGAGTAGGGCATCGGCCGCGATCGCTGCGCCGAGGATCATGATCTTCACCTCCGCGTCTTCGGCGAACTCGGGGCGCACCTCCACCCCGTAGGTGTCCGCCGACGTGAACAGCTCCTTCGCCATCCCGCCCCACTTCTTCGACACCGCCCCCATCTCCGTCTTCCCGTCCGGGGTGAAGAACCGGTACTCGGACTTCAGCAGCTTGCCGCGGATCTCGGCGATGTGCTTGCCCGCGTCGTTGTAAACGTGGAACCCGCCCGAGAGGCTCAGCCGCTTGGCCTTGTACAGGCCGATCACCTTCCCCGTGCCGTCGAGTACCTCGACCTTCTTGAACAGCAGCCCGCGGCGGCGGACCGTGAAGAGCAAGTCGCCGCTCCCCTTCGCCCGGATCTCGATCGCCGTCGCGGGCGGGCCGAGGACCATGCCGATCAGGTTCGCCATCAGCGTCGTCTTCTGCTCGGCCGTCGCCACGACGTCGGTGGTGTCGGGGTCGATGATGTCGTACGTCTTGCGCGACGACAGCAGCTTGGCGTGTTCCTTGATGACGTACTTGTTCTTGACCAGCATGCGCGCGTCCCCCGGGAGTGTGGCAGGCGAAGGCAACGAAGGCAGCGTGGTTTTAGAGACCCGCGCACCCGCTGGGAAGCAGGCGCCGGTCCTAGCGAGCACCCGTCTGCACCTGTCGGAATAGTGCGATCCCTTTCGGGATGCCCTCGCGGATCATCGAGTCGTAGTGCCCGCCGGTCGGCACCGTGACGAGTGAGACGTGCGGGTTGGTCGGCTTGAGCTGCGCCGCAAAGTTGGTGGACTCGCCGACTGGCACGGTCGAGTCGTTACGGGCGTGGAAGAGGAGGACCGGGCACTTCAACCGGGCGGCGTGAGTCTTGGGCGAGCTGAACCGGATGAAGTCGCTGAATCCGGGGATGGCGCGATCGAGGTGGGCGGTCGCCGGAGCGAGGCGGGCTTCTACGTCTGTGACCGCCGCGTAGGCGGCACACGCCTTGACGCGCGGCTCGTGCTCGGCCACCAGCAGCGCCAGCGTCCCCGCCGAACTGTGCCCGGCGACGTAGACTCGCTCTGCGTCCACGGCCGGCGCCTTCGCCAGGATGAAGTCGAGCGCAACCTTCGCGTTGTCGAGCCCCGCCCGCGAGGCGCGGAACTCGCGCCCCCCCCTCACGATCGCCCCGTCGGGCGCGCTGTCCATGTTCGCTACGTGGCCGTCGATCTCGAACGACGCGACGGCGAACCCCGAGCGGGCGTAAGGGTAGTGCTCGGCCCGGTCGCCGTCGGCCAGTTCCATGCCGACGAACAGGGTACTCCCCGCGGGCGGGATGAGCACCAGGGGCAGTTTGCCGGTGGCCATCTCAGGCCAGTAGTACCAGACCTTCATCGGCCGGCCGCCGCGCTGGAGCGTTGCCTCCTGGAACCGGACGCCGGGCTCGATGAGTCGCGCCGGACTCAGTTCGGGGAACGCGACGGGCGTCGTGTCGGGTTGCGGCTCCCCCGGCGCGACCGCTCCGTCCACCGGGGGTGGGGCAGGAGCCTGCGGCGGCTTCTTCTTGCACCCGACCGCGACCGCGGCCGTCAGCAGCACAGCAGACCAAACGACCACACGGCGACTCATGGGCGAGCTCAGATTCAGTGACGGGCAGGGTAGGTCTGGCGATGTCGACCGGCGGGAGGAGAAGTACCGGGCAGCGTAAGGACACCTCCGGGCGATTGCAAGAATCTTTTGGGGTCACCCGTGTCGTCTCCGACCCCCGTTGCACTGCCACCCTGACAGCCTTCCCGTTACACGTTCGCTTCGGCTGGCAGGATGCGACTACCCTTCGGGTTCTGTCGCGCGGTAAAATGGGCTTGATCGGCGGCGCGCATCCGCCGCACAATCGGCGTCTTACAGCCGAACCTCCGTCCGGCGCACGGGTTCGGCACTGCGGTTGCTAGTCGGTCCGTCCGAACAGTACTTCCGCGAGGGAAGGCTCGGACACCGGCCGGCACACCCAGGGGTCGGCACCGACCGCCCCGGGGAGGTGAGCAGCATGGTCACCGAAGCCCGCCCGAGCGGCGGTCACAACCCGATGCCGGCCCCGCCGTTCACGGTGGTCGTGGCCGACGACGACCGCGGCACCCGCGAGGCGCTCGGCGAAGTCCTCCACGCGCAGGGCTTCAAGCCGGTGCTGGCGGCCGACGGCGGCGAGGCGGTCGAGATTGTCCAGGTGCAGTTGGTGCACCTGGTGCTGTTCGACATGCACATGCCCCGGCTCACCGGGCTGGAGGCGCTCACCCTGCTCCGGCACACGCTCGACCGGGTGCTGCCGGCGGTGCTGATGACCGCCGACGCGACCACCGAGCTGATGCGCCAGGCGCTGTCGGCGCAGGTGTACAGCGTGATCCCGAAGCCGGTGAAGACGAACGTGGTGCTGCACACGCTGACGCGGGCCATCGCACAGGTGTATGGCCCGCCCCAGACTCCGACCCCACCCGCGGGCTCGCCGAGCGTGCCCGTACCCCCGAAGGCTGGTTGACCAGGAGCAGACGCCGATGAAGATCGTCCCACTGAACGACAAGATCGTGGTCGAGCGCGTCGAGGCCGACGAGAAGACGGCCGGCGGCATCATCCTGCCGGACACGGCCAAGGAGAAGCCGAAGCAGGGGAAGGTGATCTCGCTCGGCGACGGGAAGCTGCTCGACGACGGCAAGCGCGCCGAGTTCCAGGTGAAGGCCGGCGACCGGGTGCTGTTCTCGTCCTACGCCGGCAACGAGGTCACGGTGGACGGCAAGGAATACCTCGTGATGACCGAGGACGACGTGCTCGCGGTCGTCGACTAAGTCGAGCCGTCGCTTGCGGCGCGAAGCCGCAAGCGACGGCTCCGCCTGCCACACCTCTCCACTGCCCCCATTTCCCGCCCGAAATCGTACTTCACCCGGGCTGTGAAGTTTTTTCCAGATTTCCAGAAAACGCTTGCGGTAGGGTTGACGGTGCTTATAGTGCAAGCACCGTACCCATGTCAGCGTGGGGCGGGGCGGCGTGCCTGGTACTTGCAGGCGGTTCCTGGTTCGGTCGTCGAACGGGGCCTGGGGTCATCTCGGCACACGGCAACGGTGATGTGGTTGGCCCTTCGCATGGCGACGAACATTTACGTCGGTAACTTGCCCTGGTCGACGACGACGGACGAACTGTTCGCGATGTTCCAGCAGTACGGTGCGGTGACCCGGGCCCAGGTCGTGACCGACCGGGAGACCGGCCGCAGCCGCGGGTTCGGGTTCGTCGAGATGCCGAACGAGGCGGAGGCGAACGCCGCCATCGAGGCGCTCAACAACCAGCCGATGAACGGCCGCCCGCTCACGGTCAACGTCGCCAAGCCCCGCGAGGGCGGCGGTGGCGGCGGCGGCGGTGGCGGCGGTGGCCGCGGCCCTCGCGGCGGCGGTGGCGGCTACGGCGGTGGCGGCGGCCGCGGTGGCTACGGTGGCGGCGGTGGCAGCTACGGCGGTGGCGGCGGCGGGTACGGTGGTGGCGGCGGTGGCGGTGGCTACTCCGGCGGCTACGGCGGCGATCGGTACTAACACGACCGACGCCTCACTGGAACGCGCGCAAGCCCGGGGTGGCCTGTCCCCGGGCTTGCGCGCGTTCTGCCCCAAAAAGAAATCGAAGTCCGTCGTCCCTCGGCGCCAAGAACTTGAGTCAATCCGGGCGACGCCGCCCGTTTTTTTCTTGACGAAACGCCCCTCTTCGGCGACCTTATCCCCTCGTCGCCCGGGACTCGGGCGAGTCCCATCACCCGTGGCCAGGGAGGGTCACTCCGATGCTCATCCAGACGGAATCCAAGGCGCAGGGTTGGCGTGCGATCGCGGTGTTCGAGGACGGCTCCGAGGGGATCGTGTTCATCGGCCGGTCGTCCACGCACGTCCGGCAGGAGTACGTCGAGGCGTACCTGGGGGCGGTGAAGGACGAGGAGTGGGACGAGGCCACGACCATCCGCATGGAGCAGTGGAGCGGCGCCCCGGACGCCGGCCGCTGGGTCCACAAGTCGAACCTGAAGGTGCCCTCGCCGGTGGTGGCGAAGGTCCGCCTGGCGGCTTGATCGTGTGACCAGGACCGTGGGGCAGGGAATCACGCCCGGAGATGACCTCTCCGGGCATTCTCGTTCCCGGTGCTCTCGTCCCTCGGTCTTACAGTCCCACAATCGCATAGTCCCTCGGTCCCACCGTCCAATTCTGCCGGCCTTGCATCTCGCCACCGCCCCGCGAACAATAGATCCGATACGGCCACGCCGCTCTGTCCGTTGCGGACCACCTCCCCGGCGGCCGTGACCGGCTTAGCTGCGCGCCCCCAGACGCGAGGAACCGTCCCGATGAACTCCTACGCCTCCTTGTGCGACGACTTCGGCGTCTCCGCGTACGTCCACGGGAAGCTCGACATGCCCACCGCGCGCGAGCCGGTCCTCCACTTCTTCGAGGCGGTCCAGCGCGCGTTCCCGAAGATGACCGAGTTCGAGAAGCGGGGCGACGGCGAGTACATGCTGGAGGAGGAGCGCGACGCCGGCAGCTACCGGTGGTCCTCGCTCGACAACCGCCGCCTCAGCACCGGGTTCGTCAACCCGCCCGCCCTCGAAGACGCCGACGCGCACAACGAGCGGGTGCTGGAGATGGCCCCGTACCACCTCGACCTGCACGCGCTGCAGACCGAGAGCATGGACGTGCTCTACTACTTCGACTTCGTGTACCAGGGGAACCACGACGAGGTGGTCGCCGAGGCGCTGACCGCCGGGACGCCGTTCGAGAACCTCATCGGCCTGCCGGCCGGGCGGGTGCTGCACTACCAGCCGTCGCTGATGATGGCGCTCGACGAGAACTGCCAGCTCCAGGCTCGGCTGAGCGTCGAGACGCGGACGAGCGCGTACCAGGTGCGGACAGGGAACTTCCCCGAGACGCCGATCACGGTGTACTTCACGATCCGCCAGTTCTGGGGAAAGCAGCCGTTCAAGACGTTCCACGAGTCGTACCGGAACCAGCGGCGGATCCTCGACGAGCTGGTGAACAGCCACGTCATCCCCGGGGTCATCACCCCGCTGCAGCGCGCCATCGCGGCGAAGCAGTAAACCCCTGACGACGACTTACCCGCTCCTCTTCCGAGCCCACCCGGTTGTACGGGTGGGCTCGGTCGTTCTTGGGAAATTCGCCCGCGCTCGGCACCCGCGCTGCTTTTCTCTGCCGTGCCCGTCGCCCCGGGTCACGGAGGACTGCCGATGACCATTCCCGTCCGCCCCGCCATTCTCGCCCTCGCACTATCCCCGGCCCCGGCCCTCGCCACCGACCCGCCCGCGGTCGGCACCGTGCGCGAGCTGCCAGTAGTGTCCGTGTCGCTCGCCGTCGGCAGCACCGACCGCGACACCAAGCGCGTCGTCTACGCCCCGCCGCCCGGTTGGTACGTCCGCAGTCACAAGGTGCGGGTGAGCCACCGCGCGGGCACCGTAACCTATTCGGTCAGCACCGTCCCCGCCGGGTGGAACTGGACGAACGACGAGCGCGCGGCGGCGTCGGGCCGGGCGTCGGGGTCGGTCGGGGTGACATTGCCGGGCGTGGTTCCCGCCGGCGGGCAGGCGGCGGGAGCACACGAATCGGCGGTGACGGGGCGACAGGCGAACACGTCGAGTCACCACGTCCTCGTCGTGGACGTGAGCGCCCGCGCCGCCGGGCTGTGTCAGGGCGGCGCGGCTCTGGACCTCACCATCGTCGCCGAGATGGTCTATCTCGGTCAGTGATTGTGGGACCGGCGTCCCGCCAGTCTGAGCCGCGACCGGCGAGATGCCGGTTCCACCGAACCGGGAACGCCCCTGTCCGAACGGGGGCGTTCTTCGTTTCGTGACCCACACCCCGGCCGCGACCGGAGCGCGACGTGATCTCGTTCGTCGTCCCGGCGTACAACGAGGAGCGCGACCTCAGCGCGACGCTCCGGGCGATCCACGGCGCGGGCAGTCTGACCGGTGAGCCGTACGAGGTCGTCGTCGCCGACGACGCCTCGACCGACCAGACGGCGGAGGTCGCGACCGCGCACGGGACGAGCGTGGTCCGTGTCGCGCACCGGCAGATCAGCGCCACCCGCAACGCCGGCGCCCGGGCGACCGGCGGCAACCTGCTCGTCTTCGTGGACGTGGACACCCTCGTGACCCCCGCGGTGGTCCTCGGGGCGCTCCGGGCCGTGCGGCGCGGGGCGGTCGACGGCGGGTGTGGATTCCGGTTCGATGGCCACGTACCGGTGTATGCCCGTGTGCTCCTGCCGTTCGTGCTCGGGGCGTACCGAGTGCTCGGGCTGGCGAGCGTATGCTTCTTGTTCTGCACGCGGCCGGCCTTCGACGCGGTGGGCGGGTTCGACGAGGACGTGCTAGCCGACGAGGAAGCGTGGATGAGCCGGGCGCTGGCGCGAGTCGGCCGGTTCGTCGTCCTCCGCGAGCGCGTCGTCACGTCCGAGCGGAAGCTGCGGACGTACTCCCCCGGTGAACTCCTCCGAGCGATCCGCACCGGGACGACGCGCCGCCGGTCGGCCAGCGACGACCGGACCTGCCTGGAGCTTTGGTACGGCGAACGGCGCCCCGACCCGACACCCCGCACCCCGAGTCCTCGATGACCACCCCGTCCCTGTCCGCGTTCGCCCGTGGGCTCACCGCCGAGACCGCCTTCGACGTTCTCGCCGTCGCCAAGAAGTTGAAGGCCGCCGGCAAGGACGTGATCGAACTCCAGATCGGCGACAGCCCGTACCCGAGCTCGTCGTCGGCGCTCGTGACAGGGAAGGCCGCACTCGACGCCGGCCACACGCACTACGGCCCGTCGATGGGCCTGCCGGAATTCCGCGCCGGCCTGTCGAAGCTGGTGCGCGACGAGTTCGGCATCGCGGCCGGGCCGGAGAACGTCGTCGTCGCGCCCGGTGCGAAGCCGTTCGAGCAGTTCTTCTGCGAACTCTTCCTCGAACCGGGCGACGCGGTGCTCGTGTTCGAGCCAGCGTTCCCGACCTACGCCCCGAACCTGGCCCGCCGCGGCGCGGCGATGGTGACCGCGCCACTGACACCCGAGAGGGAATTCCGCCCGGACCTCGGCGCGGTCGAGCGGTTCCTGCGCGACGAGCCGCGGGCGAAGGCAGTGTTCCTCAACTCACCGCACAACCCGACCGGCGGCGTCGCCTCCAAGTCGGACCTCGAAGGACTCGCGGCGCTGCTCCGTGGCACGAACGTGGCGCTGTTCAGCGACGAGCCGTACTGCCACATGGTCTGGAGCGGCCGCCACCACTCGCCGCTCGCCGAGCCGGGGATGATGGAGCGCACGGTCGCGGCGTACACGTTCTCGAAAAGCTACAGCATGAGCGGGTGGCGGTGCGGGTTCGCCGTCACCGCGCCGCCGCTCGCCGACCTGATCGGGAAGATGATCAACACGGCGATCTCGTGTACTCCGCCATTCGTACAGCTTGCCGGCCTCGCGGCGATCACCCACGACGCCGCCGAGCGCGACCGCACGATGGGCGAGTTCCGGAAGAAGGTCGAGCTCCTCGTGCGCGAACTCGGTACGGTGCCCGGGGTGAGCGCGGTGATGCCAGTGGGCACCTTCTACGTGTTCCCGGACGTGCGGCCAATCTGCCGCCGCCTCGGGATCACGTCGCACGGCCTGGCGATGTACCTGCTAGAAGGCGCCGATGACCGGGTCGGCGTGGCCTGCCTCGGCGGCGAGTGCTTCGGCACGGCGGGGCAGGGCTTCCTGCGCTTCAGCACCGCCGAGCCCGACGACAGGCTACGGGCGGCGGTGGCGTTCCTGGCCGAGGCGGTGACCCGCACGAAGCGCATCGAGGAGTATTTGGAGGCGCACCCCAAGTACCGAGCTGGCACGAACTGACCGCACCGGGGTACGCTGACTTGAGTGGAGGAGCTGTGATGAGCACACCCGCCTCGGCCGCCACGCCGCTGGTGTACCCGGATAGTGACGGTCAGCCCACGGCCGACAACACGCTCCAGTGGGACTGGATGGTGAAGATCGTCGGCGAGCTGCGCGAGCTGCTCGCCGGACAGCAGGTCTTTGTCGCCGGCGACCTGCTCTGGTACCCGACAGAAGGAAATCTCGACCGCCAGGCGCCGGACACGCTGGTGGCGTTCTGCCGCCCGCCGGGCTACCGCGGCTCGTACAAGCAGTGGGAGGAGGGCGGCGTCGCCCCGCAGGTGGTGTTCGAGGTGTTGTCGCCGTCGAACACGCAGGACGAAATGCGGCGGAAGCTGCGCTGGTACGAGAAGCACGGCGTCGAGGAGTACTACCTCATCGACCCGTACATGTCGCGCGCCTACGGCTGGGTGCGCGACGACACGGGGCTCGCCGGCGTCGCGCCGTTCGATGAGTTCGTCAGCCCGCGTCTCGGCATCCGCTTCGTCCGTGACGACGAACTCCGGCTGTTCACGCCGGACGGCCGCAAGTTCCGCACCCGCGAGGACCGCATCCGCGAGATCGTCGAGGAGCTGGAAGGGACGGCCGAGGAGCTGCGGAAGACAACTCTTGCGTTCGGGGAGGAGCGGGAGAGGGCAGCAGAGGCGCGGCGCGAGGCGGACGAAGCCGCCGCAAAACTCGAACGGGAACGGGCGGCGAAGGAGCAGCTCCGCGTAAAGCTGCGGGCGGCCGGGATCGACCCGGACGCCGCGTAACACCTACTGCCGCGCCTTGAGGCGGTAGAACAGGCCGTCGAGTCGGAGCTGGAGGGCACTCGGGAGTGGGGCATAGAGGAGCTCGGAGGTGTGCGCCTGGCCGGCGTGGGCCGCCCATTCCAGGAACGCCACCGCGACCGGGTCCGGCGCCCCGCCGGCCGGGTAGACCAACAGCGCCCACGCCGTACCGGAGATCGGGTAAGACTCGTCCCCGGGGGCGTCCACGAGCGAGTACCGCATGTCGTCCGGGATGCGGTCGGCGATGGCGGCGGCCGCCGCCGTCACGCTCGCCAGCGACGGCTCCACGTACCGCCCCGCCTTGTTCCGCACCTCGCCGAACGGCAACCCGTCCTGGATCGCGTTCGACAACTCCACATAGCCGAACGCCCCCGCCGTCCGGTTCACCCGGTCGGTCATCCCGGCGCTCTTCGGCTCCCCCTCCCCGACCGGCCACTTCACGCTCGTCCCCTTCCCCGGCCCGGTCCGCCACTCGGCGCTCACCTCCGAGAGGAAGTCGGTCCAGATGGCGGTCGTGCCGCTCGAGTCCGAGCGGTACACGACGCGGATCGCGAGGTCCGGGAGGGCCGCCTTCAGGCCGGGGTTGTTGGCGAGCAGCCGCCCGTCGTTCCACGTCGTGATGCGGCCGAGGTAGAGTTCCGCCAGGACGCTCCCGGTGAACCGTAGCCGCGCCCCCACAGGCAAGCCGGACACGTTGTACGCCGGCACCACCGAGCCGAGTACGAGGGGGACGTGCCGTACCTCCTTCCCGGCCGCCGCCGCGACGGCGAGCTGGGCGTCGGTGAGTGGCGCGTCGGTGCAGCCGAACGTGAACCTGCCACCCAGTGCCCCCTCGATCCCCTTCCCCGACCCGACACCGTCGTAGGCAACCTTCACCCCCGGTCTTCGCCTCGTACAGCTCCGCCCACCGCACCATCATCGGCCCGACGAACGTGGACCCACCCGCCCTCAGAACGCGGGTCGCGGGCAAGGGCGCGGACGCGGGTGAGATTCCCGCGCCCGGCTCGCCGGCCTGCGGCCACAGCGCGACCACGCCGGGCACTACGGTGGCGACCACCATCCCCGCCGCAACGAGCGCGACCGTCCGTCGTGGTGGAACAACCCGCGACGAAACAGATGACGACTGCGGAATGAACGGCAGCCCCTCCGGAGGCGGCGTTAGCGGGCGGGTTGGGTGCGGGCCGACCGGGACGGTCGAGTACGGCCCCGCGGCCGGGAGAGGTGTTAGTGGCCCGACCTCGCCCGAGTCGTGAACCGACAGCCCAGAGCCAGTCGGCGGCGGCATTCGAGAAAGGCCGAGCCGGTACGAGCCCGGCGCCGTCTTCGGCAGCACCTCCGCCGGTGGCGGGAACGGCCCACCGGCGGCGAACGGGGTCAGGGCTGCCGCCGCCTCGGCCGGCGTCTGGAACCGGTCTTCCGGCTTTTTGGCGAGCAGTCGGCGGACGACCACCTCCAACCCCTCGGGCCTCCAACCCCTCGGGCACGTCACTCCGGTACGCCGACAGGCCGACCGGCTCGCTGAACTGGTGCCAGATCAGCTTCTGGGCGGCGGTCCCCTCGTCGAACACCATCCGCCCGGCGAGGAAGAAGTAGAGCGTGCAGCCGAGGCTGTAGAGGTCCGAGCGGATGTCGACGCCGCTGGAGTTGGTGATCTGCTCCGGGGAGATGAAGTCGGCGGTGCCGAGGATGCCCTCGCCGTCGAAGCGGGCGGTGAGGTTCTGGTTCCGGGACGCGTCGGCGAAGAACAGGGCCAGCCCGAAGTCGAGGAGCTTGACCGCCCCGGACCGGTCCACGAGGACGTTGCCGGGCTTGATGTCGCGGTGGACGAGCCCGGCGGCGTGAGCGTCACAGAGGCCGAGCGCGGCCTGGCGGGCGTAGTCGGCGGCGGCCGCCACCGGGAGCCGACCGCTGGCGTTGGTGACCCGGTGGAGGTCAGCCCCGTCCACGTACTCCATCACCATGAACGGCTGCCCGCGGGCCGCGTCCACGTCGTAGACCTCCACCACGTGCGCGCTGTCGAGCGCCGCCACCGCCCGTGCCTCGCGGTAGAAGCGCTCCACCACGCCGGCCGCCGGCGCCGCCACCCCGGCCGTCGCCAGCACCTTCACCGCCACCAGCCGCTGGAGGAGGAGGTGCTCGCACAGGAACACCTTCCCCATCCCGCCGACGCCGATCAGGTCGAGGAGCTTGTACTTGTCGGTGAGGAAGAACCCGCGGAACTTGCCGCTGAGCAGTTGCGCGGCCTGGGACGGGGTGAGGAGCCGATCGCGGACGAGCCGGGCGGCTCGTCCGCCGTCCGGTACAGGGCGACAGTATCTAGAGGCAGCAACCCGCTGCGGACGACGAGGGCGAGGAGCGCGTCGGCCGTCTCCACCGCGGGCATGGCGGGCGCGCTCGGGGTGCCGGGCGAATGGCTTCAGCTTACCGCGGGCGGGGGGACGCGGGTGTGAATAACGTGCGAAGGCGCCGCCCGGTCGGAGCCGGGCGCGGGGCGTTCCACGTGGAACGTCTCACCCCTTCCGCCGCCGCGCGAGCTCGGCCCGCACGTCCGCCAGCCCGCGCGTGTTGAACACGTCCTTCGCCCCCAGCCAGCCGCGCCGCGCGACGTCCACGCCGAAGCGCGTCTGCGCCAACTCGCCGGGGCTGTGCGCGTCCGGGTTGATGACGACCATCACCCCCAGCGCCTTCGCCCGCCTGGCGTGCGTCCAGTCGAGGTCGAGGCGGTACGGGCTGGCGTTGATCTCCACCATCTTCCCGAACCGTGCCGCCGTCTTCAGCACCTCCTCCAGGTCGATCTTGTACCCCTCGCGCTTCAGGATGAGCCGGCCGGTGCTGTGCCCGAGCATCGTCAGCCTGGGATTCGCCAGCGCCCGGCACACCCGCGCTGTCTGGTCCGCCTCGCTCAGCCCGAAGTGGGTGTGGACGCTGCCGACCACGTAGTCGAACCCGGCGAGCAGCTCGTCGTCGTAGTCGAGCGAGCCGTCCTCGAGGATGTCGCTCTCGATCCCTTTGAGGATCTGCACGCCGCTCAACGTCGCGTTCACCCGGTCGATCTCGTCCCACTGCTTGCGGACCACGCTCGGCGGCATCCCGCGCGCCACCGCCAACGACTGCGAGTGGTCGCCGACGCCGAAGTACTCCCACCCCAGCGCCTTCGCCGCCAGCGCCATCTCCTCCAGCGACGCGCCCCCGTCGCTGTACGTCGTGTGGTTGTGGAACACGCCGCGGATGTCGGTGTACTCGACGAGTCGCGGCAGCGTCTTCTGCTCCGCCGCCTCGACCTCACCGGTGTCCTCGCGGAGTTCCGGTGGCACGTACTCCATCCCGAACGCGGCGAAGATGTCCGCTTCCGTCTTGCAGGCGATCGGCGCGTCCTCGCTGCCCAGGCCGTACTCGCTGAGGAGCCAGCCGCGGTCGATCGCCTTCTGCCGCATGTGGATGTTGTGCGCCTTGCTGCCGGTGAAGTAGTGGAGGCCGAACGGAAACAGGGCGTCGGTGACGACGCGCAGATCGGCCTGGAGCGTCACCTTGTCACCGTCCACGCGGGTGGTCGCCAGCACGCTCGCCTTCGTCGGCCCCTGGCCGAGCACGCGCACCACCTCCGGGAACGCCACGAAGGCGTCGATCGCCGGCTTCGCGTCCGCCGCCGACGCGAGCAGGTCGATGTCGCCGCTCGTCTCGCGGCGCCGGCGCACGCTACCGCACGCCTCGGCGCGGATCACCCCGGGCAGCTCGCGGACGCGCGCCAGCAGCGCCTCGGCGAGGCCGGTCGCCAGGTCGATGCGGACGCGCTGCCCGGCTTGCTCGCGGAAGCGGATGGATTCGAGGATGTTGGCCTGGGTCTTGGCCCCGAAGCCCTTGAGCTTGCCGACGGCGCCGCTCTCGCACGCCGCCTTCAGCTTCTCGACGGTGTCGATGCCGAGCGCGTCGTGCAGCGCCTTCACCTTCTTGGCGCCGAGCCCCTGGAGCTGCCGCATCTCGACGAGCCCCGCCGGCACCTGGCGGCGCAGGTCTTCGAGGTACGGGAGTGAGCCGGTCTCGACGAGTGTTGTGATCTTCTCGACGAGCGCCGAGCCGAGCCCGCGCACGTCGCCGAGCCGCTTCTCGGCTACGAGCTGCTTGAGGTCGTCGGCGAGCGAGCGGACGGTGCGGGCGCCGTTCGCGTAGGCGTTGACGCGGAACGAACTCTCGCCCTGGAGCTCCAGCAGCACCCCGATCTCGTCGAGGGCGTCGGCCACGTCGTCCTTGGTCATGCGGGGCGCTCCGGGCGGAAGGTCTGTTCAGGATACCAAAGGCGAACGGCCGGCGTGAGCCGGCTGGTCGTTGGTGCGGGTCGCTACCGGGAGGGCCAGTCACGCCGCCCGGGTACGAACACCAACGACCAGCCGGCTCACGCCGGCCGTTCACCGAGACCGGGCCTACGCCGCGATCCGCAGCGCCGCGACCGGCACGGCCTGGGCGGCGCGTTTGCGGGCCGGGCTGTGCAGCATGATCTCCATCCCGTTCACGATCCGGTCGGGGCCGCGGCCGTCGTAGTTGTTGCGGGCACAGCGGGTCATCCCCTTCCGCTCCATCGGGTCGTCGAGGAGCAGGTCGACGCCCTCCTTCAGCAGGTCGAACGACACGTCCGCCGCGTCGCCGAGGAACGTCGCCACCCCGTCCTCGTCCATCCGCTTGGCGTTCATCGCGTGCCGCTTCGTCTGGCTCATGATGAGCTGCGGCAGGCCGACGACGCACAGCTCGCCGCTCCACCCGTCGCCGCTCGTCAGCGCGAAGTGCGAGCGCACCAGCCGCGTCATGAGTTCCTTGGTCTCGGTCACCACCTCGACCTTCCCGCCACTCGCGTCGGCCAGGTCCTTCAGGTCGTCGTAGCGCGGGTGGTGCGTGCGGCAGGCGACCGAGACCTTCGTCACCTTGTCCATCTCCAGGAGCTGTTCGGTGCGGGTGAACGCCTCGCCGGCCTGGTCGTCGTCCCCCATCGCCACCAGCGCGCGGAACGGGCCGGCCGGTTCGGTGGCGCGGATCGTCCGCTGGCGGCGGAACACGCCGCGGCACAGGGCGTACTTCCGCCCGAGGAGCAGCTGGGTGCCGAGGCCGTGGCGGTACGCCTTGCGGCCCGGCGCGGACAGCGGGTTCACCAGGACGTCGGCGTCGAACGTGATCCCGGCGGTGCTGTCGAACGCGACCACCAGGGTGCCGGTCGCGCGGAGGGCGGCGAGGTAGTCGGTGGTCATCCCCTCGCCGACGACCACGACCGCCGCCGCGTTCAGCCGACGGACCTGCGCGACCGTCGCGTCCAGGTCGCCGGGCGCGCCGAGGCGCTGCTCGGCGGGAACCCAGTCGTTGTTGCCGCGGTTGACCGTGACCGCGAGCGAGGCCGGGTCGAGGTAGCTGAGGAAGTGCGTCCCGCGGCGGCGCCGCTGGAACGCGGCGGCGAGGGAGAGGCACTGGTAGAACGGCTCCCACCCGCCGTCGGGCGTGCCGTCGCAACGAAACAGGATCGGGCCGCGGGTCGCTTCCATGCGCATCGCTCCTGCACCTCGGGGCGGGGTGCGAGCGCGACCGGGCCGGGGCGCACCGGGGGCGCAGCTCCGGGCGTGACCGTACGGTCACGGGCCGGGGCGCTCCGCTCTGGGGCGCAGCGGGTGGTCACACTCGCGCAAGCCGGGGTGGTGCGACAGGACCGCCGAAATGCGCCCCGAAGGGCACCGCGGGAAGCGCGGGGGCGGGCCTCGACACCTCTTCTCCGGGGGGCCGTGTGGCCCCTCCGCGCTGCCTCTGGGTTCCGGTCCGCGGGCAGTGCGGGTCGGGCGACGGGTTCCGGTCCGTCGTCCGACGGGCGGGATCGTAAGGCAGAATTCGCGCGGCGAACAAGGTCACTTTCGCCGCTGCGGTGACAACGCGGTGTCGCAGCCCGAGTGGCCCGGCGGTTCCACGTGGAACGTGCTCCGCGAACGCCCTCCCGTCCTCCTGGGCGAGCGGCCGGCGTGAGCCGGCTGGTGGTTGTG
>JAFKFQ010000259.1:55222-70369 GCA_017308215.1 bacterium
GCCGGCTGGTGGTTGTGTCAGGTGCGCGAGCAGGCAAGCCCGGGTGATCGGTCGTCGTCACAGGCACCCGGGCCAACGACCAGCCGGCTCACGCCGGCCGCTCGCCCGGACGCGCTACCGGCCGGGGATTGGGGTGCGGGAGCACGCCGGCGAGTGGCCCCGGGTGGAACCCGGGGCGGCGCCCGCGGAGCACGTGTTTCGCCACCCGCCCATTCCCCTTCCCCCGCGCCCACGGTTTCGTTATCAGCTCGCGCCAGACGGCCCCGCCGGAGTGCGGGGCGATCGGAGGATTCGCATGGACGCCACCGCAACCCGCCCGCGCCTCGGCCGCGGCCTCACCGCCCTCCTCGGCGACGCCCCCGCCGCCGAAACGCCCGCCAACCGGCTTCCCGTCGAGGCGGTCGCCCAGAACCCGTACCAGCCCCGCAAGCGGTTCGACGACGACGAACTGGATTCCCTGACCGCGAGCGTGAAGGAGCACGGCGTCCTTCAGCCGCTGGTCGTCCGGCAGACCGGCGACGGGTTCCAGCTCATCGCCGGCGAGCGCCGGCTGCGGGCGGCGCAGGCGGCGGGGCTGACCGAGGTGCCGGTCCACGTCGTCGCGTTCGACGACCAGCAGGTGTTCGAGGCGGCGCTGGTCGAGAACATCCAGCGGAGCGACCTGAACCCGATCGAGAAGGCGCAGGGCTTCCGCGACTACCTGAACAAGTTCGGCGTGTCGCAGGAGGTGCTCGGCGCCAAGCTCGGCCTCGACCGCACTACCGTGAGCAACCTCCTCGGACTGCTCAACCTCCCCACCGAGGTGCAGGACGCGGTGCGGCTCGGGCAGATCAGCCTTGGCCACGCCAAAGTGCTAAAGGGTGTGCCGGAGGCTGAGCGGCAGCTGGTGCTGTGCCGCGAGACGATCCTGAAGAACTACTCGGTCCACGCACTCGAACTGCTCGTCAAGCAGCAGCGCCTCGAAGCCGCGGCGGCTGCGACGGCCGCTGCCAACGAAGAACCCGAGGAGCGCCGCCCGGCCGAGAAGACGGCACACGTCAAGGGGATCGAGGACGACCTGCGGCAGCGGCTGGCGGTGAAGATCGAGATCAAGGTGAAAGCGAAGGACCGCGGGCAAATCGTGATCGCGTTCGACTCGAACGACGACTTCGAGCGGATCGTGGGCGCGTTGACGAAGTAGCGTTCGCCCGCGGGCGAACGGCCGGCGTGGGCCGGCTGGTCGGGGTGGCAGGCACCTGCACCAACGACCAGCCGGCCCACGCCGGCCGTTCGCGTTTCGCTTGCCCCACTTCCCGCGATCCGCTACCCTGCCGCGGTCCCAGCCCGGACAGGAGAATCCCATGCGGACACGGACGCCCGCCCTCGCCGCCCTCTTCCTCGCCCTCTCCACCGCCGCCGCCCAGCCGCCGGCGGGGCTCGAATTCCAGCCGTTCGCGTCCGCCGCCGGGCGGTACAAGATCATCTTCCCCGGTCCGGTGAAGACCGAGACGGCCGAGGTGAAGACCCCCTCCGGCCCGCGCACGCTCACGTTCGATTCCGTCACGCTCGCCAACGACGTGCGGCTCATGGTCACCTACATCGACCCGCCCGAGGACGTGTCGAAGCAGCCGCCCGGCCCGCGCCTCGACAAGGTCCGCGACGCCTCGAAGGGGGCCGACGGGCGCGTCGTGATGGACAAGGAGGTGACGGTCGGCGCCGAGAAGTACCCGGGGCGTGACGTGCTGGTCGAGAAGCCGCTGTACGCGGTGAGGAACCGCGTGGTAATCGCCGGCCCGCGGCTGTACCAGGTGCTCGTGCAGGGGCCGAAGGAGTTCGTCACCTCGCGCGACGCCGACCGCTTCCTCGACGCCTTCGAGATCACCAAGTAGCGAACGGCCTCATCTCACTCGCGTTCCCCCGCCGGGCGGGGGAACGCCCCTGCCGCCGCTTCGCGGCGCGACGTGAACTCACCTGTTACACAAAGCGGGATTCGACTCGGCACTGGCCTTCGGCCGGTCCGTGGGCGACACTGACCGGGGTACGGACACGCCGCGGAGCGGCAGCAGAGGCGTTCCCCCGCCGAGCGGGGGAACGAGACGTCGAGAGAACCCCATGCGCATTGCGTCTGCCACGCTGCTGCTCCTTCTCACGCTCTCCGCCGCCCACGCCCAGCCGGAGGGCGTCGAGGTCAGCCCGAAGGGTGGGCGGTTCAAGGTCCGTTTCCCCGGCAAGCCGAAGGAAACCACGGCGAAGACGAAGACGGCGGTCGGCGAGGCGACGGTCACCACCGTCACCTACGCCACGCCGGAGGGGAGCATCTACGTCGCCACGCACATCGAGTACCCCACCACCCCGAAGGCCGACGACCACCTCACGTTCCTGGCCGGCGCCCGCGACGGGATCGTCGGGAAGGACGGGAAGCTGGTGTCCGAGGCGCCGGTGTCGCACGGGCCGGACAAACTCGCCGGGCGTGAAGTGGTGGTCGACAAGGGGAAGGTGCAGGTCCGCTACCGGCTGTTCTTCAAGGAGAATCGCCTGTACCAGATCGGGGCGCTCGGGACCGGGGCGTTCGTCACCGGGAAGGCCGCCTCCGACTTCCTCGACTCATTCGAGTTCGTCAAGTAACCGGAGGCGGCGATGCGCTACCAGCTCGCAGCGATCTCCGCGCTGCTCGGGTTCGGGCTCGTCACGTCCGCCCAGGACGCGGCCGACGGGTGGTACGTCTCGAAGGAGGGTGGGTACGCCGTGCGCTTCCCGCCGACCACCGAGCCGAAGCTGAAGGTGCAGGACACGGGGGTCGGGCTGAAGGCGTATGTCGTCACGGCAATCGACAAGGCCGAGCGGAGGACGTACTTCGTAACACACACACCGCACCAGAAAGGCGTGCTCAAGTCGTCGGCGAAGCAGTTGCTCGACACCGGCGAGAAGGCAGTGCTCGCCACACCCGGTACGACGAAGCTGGCGGTGAAGGACTTCACCTACGGGAAAGAGAAGTACCCGGTCCGCGAACTGCTGACCGAGCGCGACGGCAACCAGACGCGCACGCGATTCGTCCTCGCCGACCCGACGCTGTACACGCTCGTCGTCGGCGGACCGATGGAGTTCGCGTCGAGCAAGGCCGCGCTCGACTTCCTCGACTCGCTCGAAATCACCCCACCCGGCAAGAAGGCGAAGAAGTAGTACTCCGCGCGGTGTCGCGCTCCGTCGCAGGCCGCCCCGGGTTCGACTCGGGGCTACCCGCCGGCCTGCACCCGCACGCCAATCCCCAGCGTGTCGTGCATCCGGGCGACCGGCCGGCGTGAGCCGGCTGGTCGTTGGTACTCGTACCTATGACGGCGACCAATCACCGGGTTGTCTGCACAGGCACGAGTACCAACGACCAGCCGGCTCACGCCGACCGGTCGCCCGTGAGGGCAGCAGCGTGTAGCCCCGGGTGGAATTCGGGGTGGCCTTTGGCGGCGCGACCGCAGAATAATTGTCTAGACGACTATCGTCAGCTCGGCTATTATGCGGGGCATGGGCACCGGCAAGGGCGCGTCCCGGGGCGGGCGGCGGTTCGACTCCCCGGAGCAGGAAGCCTTCCTCAACCTGTGGCGCACCTACGACCGCCTGCGGGCGCTCGAGGACGACCTCTTCGCCGCGTTCGAGCTCACCCCTCAGCAGTACAACCTGCTCCGCCTCCTCAAGGCCGACCGCCCCGACCCGGTGCCGACCCTCGCGCTCGCCGAGCGCCTCGTGAGCCGCGCGCCGGACATCACGCGGATGCTCGACAAGCTCGAAGCGCGCGGCCTCATCGCCCGCGCCCGCAGCGCCGAGGACCGCCGCTCGGTGCTGGTGACGGTCACCGACAAGGGCCTGGAGCTGGTGACAAAGATCGCCACCCCGCTCCGGGCCTGCCACGCCCGCCAGCTCGGCCACCTGTCGCCCGCCCAACTCGCCACGCTCACCGAACTCCTCCAGGCGGCGCGCGCGCCGCACGAACCTTCGGAAACCTGGAAATGACGCTCCCCAGCGAAACCGACGTGGTCGTCATCGGCGGCGGCCCGTCCGGCGCCACCTGTTCCACGCTCCTCGCCAAACACGGCTACAAGGTCGAGCTGTTCGAGCGCGAGCACTTCCCGCGGTTCCACATCGGCGAGTCGATGATCCCGGACACGTACCACGGGCTGAAGCGCACCGGGATGCTGGAGAAGATGAAGCGCAGCCACTTCGTCAAGAAGTTCTCGGTGCAGTTCGTGAACCAGAAGGGGAAGCTGTCGGAGCCCTTCTACTTCAACGAGCACAAGCCGCACGAGTCGAGCCAGACGTGGCAGGTGCGGCGGAGCGAGTTCGACCACCTCAACCTCAACAACGCCCGCGAGAGCGGCGTCCACGTCCACGAGGGCGCCCGCATCATCGAGGTGCTGTTCGAGGGGACGCGGGCGGTCGGCGTGCGGGTAAAGCCCGAGGACGGGCCCGAGCAGGAGGTGCGGGCGAAGGTGGTGGTGGACGCGAGCGGGCAGAGCACGCTCATCATCGACCGCTTCAACCTCCGTGAGTGGGACCCGGCGCTGAAGAACGAGGGCGCCACCATCGTCATCCAGACGGAAGGCAAGAAGGGCTGGTTCTGGTACATCCCGCTCCACGACGACATCGTCAGCGTCGGCGTCGTGGCGGACTACGACTACCTGTTCAAGAACCGCGACTCGAAAGACCTGGAGAAGTTGTACTTCGAGGAGGTCGGCCGCGCGCCCGGCGTGCAGCCGCGGATCGCCAACGCCCAGCGCTGCGACATCTTCCGCGTGCAGAAGGAGTACAGCTACCGCGCCAGCCAGGCCGCCGGCGACGGGTGGTGCCTCGTCGGCGACGCTTTCGGCTTCCTCGACCCGCTGTACTCGTCCGGCCTCCTGCTCGCGCTCACGTCGGGCACGATGGCGGCGGACTGCATCGCCGAGGGGCTGGCGAAGGGTGATACGAGCGAGGCACAGCTGCGGAAGTGGGAAGCCGGATACCTCCGTGGCATGGGCCGCATCCGCCGGCTGGTGTGCGAGTTCTACGACGGGCTGAGCTTCGGCCGGTTCGTGAAGCAGCACCCGCACCTGAAGGGACTCGTCACCGACGTGCTGATCGGCGACGTGTTCAAGGACGACGTGGACACCCTGTGGCCGCCGATGGACGAGCTCCGCAAGGAGCAGAACCTCCCGCCGTACACGGCCGTTCGCCATGAGCACCACGCTAGAAACGCCTACCCTCACGACCACCGCCCGCCCCGCCTGGGTCGGCGCTGCCGCGTATGTGCTGATGCTCGTCGGCGCCGTCGCCGCGTTCTTCGCCGTGCAGCACCTCGGCGCCTCGCTCACGGCGCCCGCGGCACCCGCCGGCGCGATCGCAGTCGGGTCGCCGAAGGCGGGGCAGATCGACGTGGTGCTGCACGTCCTCGCCACGCTCGCCGCCGTCGTCGCACTCGGGTTCACGCTCGGCCGCGCGTTCCGTTACCTCGGCCAGCCGCCGGTCATCGGCGAGGTCATCGCCGGCATCCTCCTCGGGCCGTCGCTCCTCGGCGCGATCTCACCGGAGGCGATGCACCTGCTCATCCCGGCCGCCGACGCCGACCCGAAGGGGCAGGTGACCGCAGCGCTCCGCGCCGTGGCACAGCTCGGCGTCGTGCTGTACATGTTCCTCGTCGGGCTGGAGCTGAACGGCGCGAAGCTGAAGTCGCATGCCCACGCCGCGGTCGCCATCTCGCACGCCAGCATCGTCGCCCCGTTCGTCCTCGGGCTGCTCCTCGCGCTGCCGCTGTACCCCCGACTCTCCCACTCCGGCGTTCCGTTCGTCAGCTTCGCGCTGTTCATGGGCGTGGCGCTGTCGGTGACGGCGTTCCCGGTGCTCGCCCGCATCCTGGCCGACCGCGGGCTGACCCACACCCCGGCCGGCACCGTCGCGCTCGGCTGCGCCGCCGCCGACGACGTGACCGCGTGGTGCCTGCTGGCTCTTGTGGTCGGTGTGGCGCGGGCGGAGGTCGGGTCGGCGCTCGGCGTGATCGCCGGCGCGGCGGCGTTCATCGCGGTGATGTTCCTCGTTGTCGGCCCGCTGGCGCGGTGGGTGTGCCGCAAGCTCGACGCGCGCGACGCCTTGCCGCCGGCGGCGGTCCCAGTCGTGTTCGTCGCCGTGCTGCTCTCCGCGCTCGCCACGGAGGCGATCGGCGTTCACGCGGTGTTCGGGGCATTCCTGCTCGGCGCCGTGATCCCGCACGACAGCCGCGTCGCCCGCGAGTTCACCCGGGCGCTGAAGGACGTGGTGACGGTGCTGCTGCTGCCGGCGTTCTTCGCTCTGACCGGCCTACGCACCGAGATCGGCCTGCTGGACAGCTGGGCGAGCTGGGGGTTCTGCCTCGGCATCATCGTCGTGGCGACGCTGGGCAAGTTCGGCGGCACCTACGTTGCGGCTAAGTTCACCGGTTACGACTCTCGCATCGCGGCGGCACTGGGCGCGATGATGAACACCCGCGGGCTGATGGGCCTGATCGTCCTCGACATCGGCCTGAGCATGGGCGTGATCGCGCCGACGCTATTCGCCATGATGGTGCTGATGGCTCTCGTCACGACGCTCGCCACCGCCCCCGCCCTCGCCCGCCTGTTGCCGTCCGACGACCGACCCGCCCCATCTTCCGCGCGTTGAGGTCGGACCGCCCACCGCCACGGCGGCCGGCTGCACGGCGCCCGCGTAGTATTTGACACCCGTCCGACAATCGTTTAGCCTGACCGGCCGACACGCCGGCGCGGAAGGTGTTGGGCGAAATTGTACCCGTCGCACCAAGAGCTTCGGAGGAAGTTCAGCCCATCTGAAACGGCGGCGTGCTTGCAGAATCGATCGCGGAGGATGCCGTGGACAACCTCGCCGCGACGATCGCCCGCTACCGGGCCAGCGGCCTGCCGTTCGAGACGGCCGGGCCGGCACCCGAGGCGGCGATCCGGCAACTGGAAGCGCGGTGCGGCTACGAGCTACCGCCGAGCTACCGGGCCTTCCTGGAACGGATCGGCAGCCTGTCCTTCCACGGCCGTCACATCGCGGGCGTCGTCGCGGGCCGGATCGACACCGGGCCGAGCTGTGCGTGGTACGTCACCGAGCTCGTCCGCGGACAGTTCGAGCTCCCACCCGATGTGCTCGTGATCGAGTGGGGGGTGTACGACCCGGCGTGCCTCGACTTCGGCCGCCGCCGGCCCGACGGTGAGGTGCCAGTGGCTCGGTTCGATCCACACACGGGGGTGAGCCTCACCACCGACCCGTCGTTCGGCGTGTGGCTGCCAGTGTGGGTCCGCGAGGCCGTCATCGAGGCCGAAGGCTAGCACCGTCCGCTGCCGAGATTGTGCCACTTCCCCGCGTCGCCTACACTCCCCCTCCTTAACACCGGATGGGGACATGCAATGACGACGAAAGCACGGATGGGTTCTGTGTCGAAGGCGCGGTTCTGGGGCGGGTGGGTGCTGGGCGGGCTGCCGGCGCTGTTCCTACTTCTCGACGGCGCGATGAAGCTGCCCAAGCCGGAGTTCGTCGTGAAACCCACGGTCGAACTCGGCTACTCCGAAGACGTGATCGTGCCACTCGGCGCCGTACTGCTGGCGTCCACGCTGCTGTATCTCGTACCGCGGACGGCGGTGGTCGGTGCAATCCTACTCACCGGCTACCTCGGCGGGGCGGTGGCAACACACGTCCGCGCCGGGCACGGACCGTTCGAGGTCGTCTTCCCCGTCGTGTTCGGCACACTGCTCTGGGTCGGGCTCGTGCTGCGCAACAGCCGGGCGTGCGCCGCGGTGCTCGGGCGTGGATAACATCCGCCACTTACAGGCTGACCTGCTAGCCGCGGCGTACCGCCTCCAGGCGCCTCGCTACCTTGTCGAACAGGTCGAGTAGCCGCCCCCTCACGCCCACCGGCGCGGCGGCGTAGAATACCGGCAACATCGCCGACGACCGTGGGTTGGCCCTCCGCCACGTACAAAAACAAGGAGCCGCGATGCCGGCCGTTCTCGACGACGTTTCCACCGAAATCCTCGACCTCAAGAAGCAGCTCGGCGCTACCATCCTGGCCCACTACTACCAGGAGGGCGAGATCCAGGCGCTCGCCGACATCACCGGCGACAGCCTCAAACTCGCCCGCGAGGCGACGAAGGTCGATTCGCCTGTGATCGTGTTCTGCGGCGTATTGTTCATGGCCGAGACGGCCAAAATGCTCAACCCCGAAAAGACCGTCCTCCTCCCCGACCTCCAGGCCGGGTGCAGCCTCGTGGACGCCTGCCCGGCGGACAAGCTCGCCCGCTACCAGGACTTCCTCCGGGCAAACGACCGGAAGTTCCAGACCGTCTGCTACATCAACAGCTCGGCGAAGGTGAAGGCGTTGTCCGACTGGGTGGTGACGAGCGGGAACGCCGTCGAGGTGGTGCGCGACAAGGTGCCGCCCGGCTACGAGATCCTGTTCGTGCCCGACAAGCACCTCGGCCGCTACGTCGGCGAGGTGACCGGCCGCAACATGATCCTGTGGGACGGCTCGTGCATGGTCCACGAAATCTTCAGCCTCACCGACCTGCTGAAGCAACAGAAGGAGCACCCCGGGGCGGTGACAATCGCGCACCCGGAGTGCCCGAAGAACATCCTCGACCACGCGGACTTCGTGGGCGGCACGGAGGTGATGATCCGCCACGTCGGCACGTTCAAGAAACCCACAGCCTTCCTCGTGGCGACCGAGCCGAACATGATGTGGCAGCTGGAGCAGAAGCACCCGCAGCACACGTACCTGGGCGTGCCGGGGATCACCTGCGCCTGCAACGCCTGCCCACACATGGCGCGGAACACGCTGGAGAAGATCCGCGACTGCATGAGGAACCGGGCGCCGGAGATCACCTGGCAGCCGGAATTCGACAAGGCTCGCGAGGTGCTAGCGCGCAGCCTGTTGAACCCGCCCGCCCCGGCCCCACACCCCGTGGGGGACTAAGGAGACGGCCATGTCAGGCGGTTCGACCCTGGGGTTCAGCACCCTATCGCCCCCGCGCCACACGCCCGGCGACGGACTGGTATTCCTGTTCAATGTGCTATCGCCGCGCGAGGCAGCAAGTTACCTCGGCGTGTCGGAAGACGCCGTCCTGGCGGACGCCGAGGCCGGCCGTCTCCCGGGTCAACGGGTTGGTGGTGACTGGCGGTTTCTCCGCTTCGCGCTCGTGGAGTGGCTCTACCACGGCGCGCGCGCGCCGGTGGCAGGGTGTGCCGAAGCCATTCTCAACGCCCCGATCCCGGACGAGACCCCGGAAGAACAGGAGGCATTCCTCCAACGCCTTCGCGAGCTCAGGAAACAGAATGGTCCGGTCGGTGGCGCGGATGACAACCCGTGATCTACCTCCTCGACACAGACATGTTCACGCTCGCCCACCAAGCACGGCGCGGCCTCCGGGAGCAGATTAGCGCCGTCACTATCCCGGACGAGGTGGTGGTGAGTATCGCCACCCGGATCGAGGTCTTGCAGGGCCGGTACGAAGCGATCAAGAAGGCCGCGACGGCAGTCGAACTCCTCGCGGCCCGGGCGCGCCTCCGCCAGTCCGAGCAGTACCTCCACCTGTTTCGCGAGCTCGACATCGACCAACTCGTCGGAGATCGGTTTGACGGATTCAGAGCCGAGCGGAAGTACAACAAGATGGACCGTGGAGACTTGCTGTACGCTTGCATCGCGCTGACCCACCACGCGACGCTCGTCACGCGGAATGTCGAAGACTACAAGCTCGTCCCCGGCCTGACGGTCGAGAACTGGGCCGACTGACCCGCGAAGGATTCCCCCCATGCCGCCAATCGTCCCTGCCCGGTTCCTCGTCCGCGTCGCCCACCCGTGCCCCTACGTCAAGGGCGTGCCGGCCACCGACGAGGACGCCGACCATCTCGTCGATCTGCCCGACGCCGCGCGGCTCGACACGTTCGCGGCGCTCGACGGCCGCGCCGACTTCGCCGACGTGCGCCTCGCGTGGAACGAGTTCGGCATCGCCGTACAGGCGACCGTGACCGGCAAGCAGCAGGCGCCGAGCGGCGACGTCGCGCGGCCGTGGGCGTCGGACGGGCTGACGCTATGGCTCGACACCCGCGGCGACCGCACCAGCCACCGCGCCAGCCGCCACTGCCACCAGTTCCACCTGCTGCCGGCCGGCGGCGGAGCGGACCAGGACGAACCGGCCTTCGCGCAGACGAAGATCAACCGCGCCCTCCAGGACGCGCCGCTGTGCGACCCCGCCGATGTGCCGTTCCGCTGCCTGAAGGTGAAAGGCGGCTACCGGCTAGAGGCGTTCCTGCCGACGGCGGTGCTGACCGGCTTCGACCCCGAGCAACACCCGCGGCTGGGCGTGTACTACGCGGTCCGCGACGGCGAGAAGGGCGACCAGTTCCTCGCCGTGAACGCCGACTTCCCCGTCGCCGACGACCCCTCGCTGTGGGCGGTGCTGGAGCTTGTGAAGTGAAATGGCGAACGGCCGGCGTGAGCCGGCTGGTGGTTGGTCCAGGCACCTGACACAACCACCAGCCGGCTCACGCCGGCCGTTCGCCCGGACTAATCGGTCACGCCCCGTAGTCGATGTCCTCGGGGTTGTTGATCTTGTGGTCCATGATGAACTGCTTGCGGCCGTCCACCTCCTCGCCCATCAGCGTGCGGAAGAGTTCCTCCGCCCGCTGGGCGTCGTTCACGGTCACCTGGAGCATCGTGCGGTTCTTCGGGTCCAGCGTCGTCTCCCACAGTTCCTCGGGGTCCATCTCGCCCAGCCCCTTGAACCGCGTCACCGTCATTCCCTTCTCGCCCAGCTTGCGGACCTCCGCCACCAGCTCGCGCAGGTGCGAGAGCTCCTTGCGGACGCTCTCGCGTTCCAGCACGAACCGCACCGCCGGGTCGCGGCCGGCGAGGCGCGGCAGCGGGATCAGGTCCGTCGGCTCGAACCCTGCGTCCTTCAACTTCTTCATCGCGCGGTTCAGCGCCCGCACCTCGTGCCACTCGTCGAGCGTGTAGCGGGCCGCCTCGTCGGCCGGCGCCTCGCCCTCCGCCGGTGCCGCCAGGTCGTCGGCCAGCACCAGCTCGCGGCCGAGCTTCGCCGCCTGCTCGGTGCGAAACGCCGCCACCTCCTCCGTCGTGTGGAACCAGAACTCCTTGCCCCCGAAGCGGACATGGTACGACGGGAACACGCCGTCCTTCGCCCGGGTCAGGTACGTCTCCAGCGTGTGCCCGCGGCGTTCTAGGCTCTGCACAGCCGTTTCCGCTTCGGCCAGGATCGGCAGCATCTTCCCGAGCTCGTCGCCGGGCACGGTGCGCGGCGTCGTGGCACCGAGGCGGCCGTCGCCGGTGACGACGAGGGACGTGCCGTTGAGCCCGAGCGCCGTCAGCTCGCGGGTCATCTCGTCGCGGGTCTGCACGAACCGCGTCGTCTTCTTCTGCACCACCTTGTACAGCGGCGGACGCGACACGAAGACGTGGCCGTCCTCGACCAACTTCCGCATCTGGCGGAAGAAGAACGTCAGCAGCAGGGTGCGGATGTGCTGGCCGTCCACGTCGGCGTCGGTGAGGATGATGATCTTCCCGTACCGCACCTTGCTCACGTCCTCGACGTTGAGGATGTCCACGCCGACGGCGGAGATGAGCGCCGCGATCTCGTTGTTCTTCAGCAGCTTTTCGAGCCGCGCCTTCTCGACGTTGAGCACCTTGCCGCGGAGCGGGAGGACGGCCTGGAACATCCGGTCGCGGCCGCCCTCGGCACTGCCACCGGCCGAGTCGCCCTCGACGAGGAATAATTCACTCTTGTCGCGGTCGCGGGTGGTGCAGTCGAACAGCTTGCCGGGCAGCCCGCCGCCCGAGAGGAGGTTCTTGCGGTCCTTCAGCGCCTCGCGCGCCTTACGGGCGGCGATGCGGGCCTCGGCGGCGAGCACGATCTTCTTGCAGATCAGCGTCGCCTCCTTCGGGTTCTTCTCCAGGTAGTCGGAGAGCGACTCGTAGATCACGCCCGAGACGATCCCCTCCGCCTCGGGGTTGTTCAGTTTCACCTTGGTTTGCGACTCGAACAACGGGTCCGGGTGGGCGAGGCTGACGACCGCGGTCAGCCCCTCGCGGAAGTCCTCGCCCTTGAGCTCGACGCCGTCCTTGAAGACGTTGGCCTTCTTGCCGTAGGCGTTCACCGCCCGCGTCACGCCGGCGCGGAAGCCGCTGAGGTGGGTGCCGCCCATCGGGTTGTACGCCCCGTTGGTGAAACACCGCTCGATCTTCTCCTCGCCCTGCGTGTACTGGAACGCCACCTCGACGCCGACGCTCAGCTTCTTGCCGTCGTTGGCGGCGTACTCGACCTCGCGCTGGATGTAGACCGGGGCGTGGACCGGTGTCTCGCCGGCGTTGAGGGCGACGACGTACTCGGCGATGCCGCCCTCGAACTGGAACAGCTCGCTCTTGCCGGTGCGCTCGTCGGCGATGGCGATAGCGAGCCCCTTGTTCAGGTACGCCATCTCGCGCAGCCGCTCGGCGAGCGTGTCGTACTCGAACGTGAGCGTGCCGAAGAACTCGGGGTCCGGGTCGGGCTTGAACGTGATGGTGGTGCCCGTCTTCCCGTCCGGGATCGGACCGAGATCCTGGAGCTTGCTCGTGGCGTAGCCCTTCTCGAACTCCATCTGCCACACGCGGCCCTCGCGGCGGACCTCGACCGTGGTCCACTCGGACAGCGCGTTGACCGCCTTCGCGCCCATGCCGTGCAGGCCGACGGAGACGCGGTAGGCGTCATTGTCGAACTTGCCGCTGGTGCCGGCGATGGTCATGGCCTCTTCGAGCGCCGACTTACCGGTGTCGGCCTTGACTCCGACCGGGATGCCGCGGCCGTCGTCGGCGACAGAGAGGGAACCGTCCTTGTGCAGCGCGACCTTGATGGCCTTGCAGTAGCCGACGAGGGCCTCATCGACCGAATTGGCGACGATCTCGTAGACGAGGTGGTGGAGCCCCGAGGACTGGGTATTGCCGACGTACATCCCCGGGTTCTGGCGGATGTGGGCGGCGTCCTTCAGGGTCTTGATGTTCTTGTCGTCGTAGATCGCAGCGGGGGCTTCGGTGCTCATCGTGCGAGAATCCTTCGGTTCGGGGTATCCGGTCGGCCGGTCAGGCGGCGGGCGGGTCGCCGTGACAGCGACAGTGGAAGTCGGCGTCGGTCGTGAAGCTGTGCGGCCCCCATCCTTCCATCACGTGCGCGGGACAGGTAAAGTGCTCGAACACGGTTTCGAGGTGGTGGCGGGACGCGTCGTGAGCGCAAAGCCCCCAGTCGGAGTTGAGCGTCGCGTAGAACGAGCACCCGCCACACTGAAGGCCGTTGTCGTAAAGCGCCTTGGCAGCGGGGTCGTCGGGCCAGCCAACCTGGTACATTCGCTCGCTGGCCGCATTCGAGAATCCCCGGGTGACGATCACGTTGCGGTTGTCGGGCATCGGCGGCTCCTCCGCGGTCGCTACGCCCCCGCGCGGAACTTCAGGTCGGTCAGCGTCACCGCGGGCAGCGCCGGGCGGAGCTTGCCGAGCAGCGCCCGCTTGTGGAACTGGGCCAGTTCCTGCAACAGCGGCCCGCTCCGCACCTCGACCTCCAACACGCCGCGGCGCATCCCGAGCACCTTCGTCTGCGCCACGACCTCCGGGCCGACCGCCGCCGCCCACGCCGCTTCGAGCACGAGGCGGTCGTTCTTCCGCCCCCACCCGCGTGACGTGAACAGCCGACCGAGGATGTCGGCGATGCTCTCCGGGCCTTTGTTCCCGTCGCTCATGTCCGGTCCCTGGCGAACGGCCGGCGTGAGCCGGCTGGTCGGGGTGGCAGGTGCCTGGCGCGGCCACCAGCCGGCTCACGCCGGCCGTTCGCCTAGCCCGCCAGCGGCATGACAAGGTACAGGTACTGCTCGCCGCAGCGGAACAGCGCCGGCTTGCTGCCGTCGGTCATCTCCAGCGTCACGACCGGCTCACCCTCCAGCGCCTTCAGGAACTCGATGACGTACTGCGGGTCGAACGCGATCCGTACCTCGGCGGCGTCGTACTCGGGCAGCGGCAGCTCGACCTCGCTGGAGCCGGTGTCGGCGCCGCGGGCCTGCATCGTCACCTTCCCGGGCTCGAACGTCATGTCCACCCGCTTGCTCTCGTCGTCGGTCATGATCGCCGCCTGCCGCACCCGGCTCATGAACGCCGGCACCGGCAGCGCCACCCGCACCGCCGCGCCCTTCTTCGTCTGGCCGATGATGTCGCGGTACGGCGGGTAGCGGCCCTCCACGAGACGGGTGTAGATCATGGCGCGCTCGGTCTGGAACAGCGCCTCGTTCGGTCGCAGCCCCACCCGCACCAGTTCGCCGTCGTCGGTCAGGTTCCGTTCGAGCAGCGCCATCGTCTTCGCAGGGACGAGGTGCGACGCCTTCGTGCCCTCGGTGGGACCGTACAGCGTCGCCGGCCCCTCGCACACCGCCAGCCGCTTGCTGTCGGTGGCGACCAGCCGGGCCACCTTCCCCTCCGCCTCCCACAGCACACCGCTGAGGGCGAACCGGGTGCTGTCCTTCTTGTCCGCGGCGAACGCGGTGCGGCGGATCATCGTCCGCAGCACGCCGGCCGTGATCTCGTGATAACGGCCGCCGTCGTCGAACGTCGGCAGGTCGGGAAACTCGTCCACCGGGTAACCGGGCATCTCGAACCGGCTGGTGCCGGCCTTGACCTTCGTGCCCTCGTCGCCGGAGTCGAGGCTGATGTCGTCGTCGCTGCTCTCGCGGAGGATCTGGAACAGCTGGGCGATCGGCAGGATGGCCGAGCCGGGGCGGCCGACGAGAATGCCGCGGAGCTCGTAGCGGATGCCGACCTCGGTGTCGGTGGCGACGAGCGTGAGGCCGTCGCCCTGGGCGGTGGCCTTGATGTTCGAGAGGACCGGCTTGGTGGTCCGGGCGGCGACCGCGGCCTGGACCATCTGGCAGGCGGTAATGAGCCCGTCCCGCTGGCACGTCACCTTCATGACCGTCTCCTGCCTTCCGTGGGTCGGGTTCCGCCTCGCTCCGCGAGGGGGCTAAGGGAATACCCTCAATCCGTAAGTTTATCCATCCAGTAGACACAGTAAGGCGGCCGCGATTCCTGGCGCGCCGACGGTTTGCGTTGCCCGAAGTCCTTCCCGCTGAAGCAAATCCGGTTCTTAG
>JAFKFQ010000621.1:0-1337 GCA_017308215.1 bacterium
CGGGCGAACACGCGGTCGAGCGGGGTATCGGCCGGGCGTCGGGCGAGCTCCTGCCGGGCGGCATCGGCTGGGCGAGGCACGGGGCCGGGGGGCATAACGGCCTCCGGCGGGCGACAACAGATCGGTCTGGCCAAATGCTAGCACGCCGTCGGGGCGGGCACCAGCCCCGGCGGTCCGGGAACGCATGACGGCGGGCCGGCGACGACCGATGGTGCGGGGGTGTGGTGCGGCGTTCCGTGCCGCGGCGGCGCAGGAGCATCAGACCGAAGTCGAAGGCACCCGACCGGAGGCGGCACGGAGTGCCGCACCACATTCGTCACACCGGCGGACGGTTCATTTTGTAGAGGAATGCGAGGATCGCGGCGACCGCCTGGTACAGCTCGGGCGGGATCTCCTGGTCCACCTTCAGCCGGGACAGCACGCGCACCAGGTTCGCGTCCTCGCGCACCGGCACGTTCCCCTTCTTCGCCAGCGCGACGATCCGCTCCGCCAGCGCGCCCCGCCCCTTCGCCACCACCGTCGGCGCGCCGCCCGACTTGGGGTCGTACTTCAGCGCCACCGCCCGCCGCGGCCCCGGTTGGTTCGCCACGGTCACGCCCTCACGTCGAGCACGGGAACCTCGGTCGGGCGGCCCGCCCGCACCGCCGCCCGCCGCGCCGCCGGCAGGTCCGCCGGCGGGCGCACGTCGAGCAGTACGTCGGTGAAGCCGTCGCCGAGCAGCGCCGTGCGGAGTTCGGGCAGCTCGGCGCGGACGCGGGCGCGGTCGGCGGGGGTGTCGAGGTACAGCACCGCGCGGAAGCGGCCGTCCGCGACGCCGGCATCGACCCACGTCTCGCCGAGGCGCGACAGCGGCACGTGGACCATCACCCGCGCGCCGTTCGGGCGGCTGTCGGAATCATCGGCGTGGCGTTGGCCGTCGCGTTCGATGGCGAGCGCCAGCGTCTTCCAGCGGCCGTCGTCCGGGAACGGCACCTGCAAGAAGTACGGCCCGCCGGTCGGTTGCGCCAGTGCGTTCGCCGCCTGCTGCGTCTCGACCGATTCCAGCGCCGACGCGGCCGCCGGCACCGCCGTCCCCGCGTCGCGCGCCGCCTGGAGGAGCTTCAGCAGCGCGCCCTTCAGGTCGGTCGTCGCCGCCGCGGCCGCGGCCTTCGGGTCGGGCGAGTCGGCGTCGGCGAGGCGCGCCAGCTTCGCCTCGAAGTGGAGCCCGCCGTCCTCGACGAGCGCCTGGAGTTGCTTGGCGTCCGGCGGTTTCCCGTCGGACGGGAGGAACGACTGCACCACCTCCTGAACCGCCTCGGCGGCCTGGCGCACGGCCGGCGGTGTCGAGGCGGCGGTCG
>JAFKFQ010000621.1:1425-8364 GCA_017308215.1 bacterium
GCGGTCTCGGGGGCGGCCGGCGACTCGGCGAGCGGGCGCAGGACGAGACCCGCCGGCGCCGCCTCGACACGCAGGGCGTACCGCCCGCCGGGGACGAGCGGCTGCTCCGATGTGACGGTCGCCGGCTGACCGTCGATCGTGACGTGAAAGCGACCGTCCGGCGCGGCAGCACGCACGTCCACGAGCGCGATCGGGCTCGGCGGCGCGGCGGTCGGGGCCGGCGCGGCCGTCGTCGTCGGGGTCGGGCCGACGAGTTCGAGCACCGGCGCCGCGGCCGACGGCAGGCGCACGACCACGGCGGCGCCCGGCGATAACTGCGGCGACGGGGCGACGGTCACGCGCTGGCCGTTCACCGCCAGCGTCGCGCCCTGTGGCCCGCTCTGTGTCACCGTAGCGCGGATCAGCTGACCGGCGGGGACCGCGGACAGGTTGCCGGCGAGGACGCGCACCGGAGCCGCGGTCGCCGGTGCCGCCGGGGCGGGCGCCGCGGGGGCAGCTCGCCCGGCTGGTGGGGGAAGCGCCGCCCCGGGAGAGGGAGGTGTGGGCGTCGGGACCGTGCCGACCAGCTCGAGCACCGGCGCTGCGGCCGCGGGGAGACGTACCACTACCGACGTACCGGGCGTCAGCTGTGGCGACGGGGCGACGGTCACCGGCTGGCCGTTCACCGCCAGCGTCGCCCCCTTCGGGCTCGTCTGTGTTACCGTCGCTTGAATCAGTTGCCCGACAGGCACAGCGGTCAGTTGACCCGCCAGGATGCGCAGCGGAACCGGGCCGCTGGCGGCGGCGGGCGCGGCGGCGGCCGTGGTCGGGTTGACCTGCATCCCGCTAGTCTAGCCCACTCTCCCGGGCTTCACCGGAATCCGCAAGATCGGCACGACCGTTATACCCGGTAAAGTTTGCCCCGCCCGCCGGACGATACGTGTGGCATGAACCCCAGCGGCCTCGACACGCTCGCGTCGATTCTGGACACCGCCAGCCTGCGGCACCGGGTCATTTCGCAGAACGTCGCCAACGTCAACACGCCCGGCTACCGCCGCCTCGCGGTGGCGTTCGCCAACGACCTGACCAAGGCGGTAGGCACACCCGGCGGCCCGCCGCCGAAAGCGCGGGTGGTCGTCGAGGACGGCCCGGAGCGGGTGGACGGGAACACCGTGGACATCGACCGCGAGATGAACGACCTGACGAAGAACTCGCTGCTCTACCAGGCGGCGGCGCAGATCGTCACGAACCGGATCGGGTTGCTGCGGGCGGCGATCACCGGCCGGTAGTGTGGTGCGGCACTCCGTGCCGCGGCGCGGGTGCTTCGAGACGGAGTCGTGGGCGCCCGACGGGCGGCGGCACGGAGTGCCGCACCACACTGGGGGGAGCGAATGCCGGCGTTCACCGACCTGTTCCCCGGGTTCGCCGTCAGCGGCTCCGGGATGACCGCCGAGCGGCTGCGGATGGAGGTGGTGGCGAACAACATCGCCAACGCCCACGCGACCCGGTCGGCCAACGGCGGCCCGTTCCGCCGGCAGGACGTGGTCTTCGCCGAGGTGCTCGGCGGGGCCGTTCGTCCCGGCGGGGTGCCGGACCTGCGCGGCGTCCAGGCCGTTGAGGTGGTCGAGGACCAGTCCGAGCTGCCGCGGGTCTACATGCCCGGGCACCCGGACGCGGACGCCGAGGGGTTCGTCCGCATGCCGAACGTGCAGCTCCCGATCGAGATGGTGAACCTGATCACCGCCTCCCGCGCCTACGAGGCGAACCTGCGGGCGGCGCAGACCTTCCGCCAGATGAGCGAGCAGGCCCTCGGCCTGCTCCGGGGGTAACCGGTCATGCCCGTCGAGTCCGTCGGTTCGATCACCCCGCTCCCGCGACTCCAGCCGCTGGCCGCGCCGCAGGGGGCGCAGGAGGCGGCCCAGGCCGGCGGGTTCGCCGAGGTGTTGAACAACATCCTCGGCGCGAACCAGCGGGCGAACGCCACCGCCGACGCGGCCATCGCCGACCTCGCCAGCGGGCGGGCCGAGGACCTGCACACCGTCACCCTGGCGCTGGCGCAGGCCGAGAACTCGTTCCGCCTGTTGCTCGAAATCCGCAACCGGGTCACGGAGGCGTTCCAGGAGGTCAGCCGGATGCAGGTGTGACCGGAGTGCGGTCGGCCGAACCCGGGGCGCGAGCGCCGGGGCGGGCTGACCCGTCGCTCACACTCCGGGCTCCGCCGCACCGGGTTTACGCATGGACGCACTCCGCCGACTCCTCGCGCAGTTCCAGACGTACTGGCGCGGCCTGGGCGTTGCCCGCCGCGCCGGCATCGTCGCCGCCGTCGCCGGCGTCGTGGCCGCGCTCGCGGCCGTCGTCTACTTCTCCCCCGGCACGCGCTACCTCCCGCTCTACCGCGAGCTCGCCCCCGAGGACGTGGGGCCGATCCGCACCGCCCTCACCGGGGCGAGCATCCCGGTCCAGCTTGGCGACGGCGGCACGGCGGTGCTGGTGCCGGAGGCGAAGCTCGCCGAGGCCCGTGTCGCGGTCGGCGCCGCCGGGCTCCCGACCCGCGGCGGCAAGGGGTACGAGGTGTTCGACGAGAACACCCTCACCATGACCCCGTTCGTGCAGACGGTGAACTACCAGCGCGCCCTCCAGGCCGAGCTGGCGCGCTCGGTCGCGCAGATCGAGCCGGTCCAGTCGGCCCGGGTGCTGATCGCCCGGCCGGAGCCGACCCCGTTCGTCCGCGACCAGAAGGCGCCGACCGCCAGCGTCGTCCTCAAGCTCAAGCCGGGCACGACGATGAGCCGGGCGAACGCCGCCGCTATCGTGTCGCTCGTCGCGCGGAGCGTCGAGGGGCTGAAGCCCGAGAACGTGACGGTCGTGGACTCGACCGGGCGGCTCCTCTCCGACCCGCACGCCGGCAACCGCGACGACCTGCCGGCGCCGCAGTTGGAGTACCGGCAGGCGCTCGAGACGTACCTCTCGACCAAGGCGCAGGATCTCCTCACCCACTACCTCGGCGCCGGCCGGGCGGTGGTCCGCGTCAGCGCCGACGTCAACTTCCAGAAGCTCAAGGAGCAGCGCGTCACCTACTCGCCGACCGACCGCGTCGCCGTCGCCGAGCGCTCGACGACGAGCAAGGCGACGGGCGCCTCCGCCGGCGGGGTGGCCGGGGCGACGAGCAACGTCGCCCGCGCCGGCGGGGCGCTCGGCGGCGGCAGCCGGTCGGGCGGCGGCGGGTCGTCCGAGGAGGTGCTGCAGACCGACTACCTCGTATCGAAGACGACGCAGGACATCGAGGACCGGATGGGCGCGGTGACGCGGCTGACGGTGGCCGCGATCGTGGACCAGGCGGGGGTGAAGGGCGAGAATAAACTCGGCGCCGCCGACATCCAGGAGCTGGTGAAGCAGGCGACCGGCTTTAAAGTCGGGCGGGACGAGATTAAGTTGAGCACGGCCGCGCTGATCGTCCCGGAGACGCCGGAGGAGGGGCCCGACCAGGCGGCCGAACTGGCAAAAATTCAGACGTACGTTGGCATTGCCCGTAACATCTGTCTGGCCCTGGCGGTGGTGATGGCGGGGTCGATCGTGCCGCTGGCGCTGCTCCGCCGCCGGGCCGCCGCGGCGCCGACCCCGGCGGCGGAAGCCGAGGCCGCGGCGGCCACCGCCGCGGAAGACGCCCGCCGGGCGCGGGTGGCGCGGCTGACGGACTTCGCCCGCGACGAGCCGGACCGGGCGGCGGCGGTGCTCGGGATGCTGCTCGGGCGGCCGCCACAGTGACCGCACCTGGGGGGACGATGGCGGGGACGATGGCGGACGACGGCTCGGCGGAAGACGTGGTTTTCGCGCTCCTCCGGGTGCTCCCGGCGGACGTGGCGGACGGACTCCTCACCCGGCTCGGCGGTCCGGAGGCGGATGCCCTGCGCACCCGCCTCGCCGCGCCCGCAGACCCCACCCCGCCGGCGGCGCTCGACGACGCCCTCACCCGATTCTTTGACCTCCAGCGGATCGCCGACCGCCCGCCCCCGCCCGCCCCGAAGCCCGACGTCGCCGAGCCGCCGCCCACGCCGGCCGTCGTCGAGGAGGTCCGCGCCCTCCCGCCGGACCGGCTCGCCCGCGCCCTCGCCGGGGAGTCGCCGGCCGCGGCGGCGATGGTCCTGTCGTGCCTCGACCCGGCGGCGATCGGGCAGGTGATGAAGCGGCTGCCGCCGGAGATGCGGGCCGACCTCACCGTCCGCCTCGGCCGCCCCGGCGGGCGGAACCCGGAACTCGTCGAGCGGCTGGCCACAGCGGTCGCCGAGAAGGCGCGGAAACTGGCCAACGTCCCCGCCGACCCGACGCCCGAGGAGCGAGCCGAGGCGCTCGCCGACATCCTCCGGGCGCTCCCCCGGCCGGAGCGCACCCCGCTCCTCCAACGGCTGGAGGCGGCCGAGCCGGTGCTCTCCGCCGCGGTCCGCGAGAGGCTGTACCGGATCGAGGACATCCTCCGCGTCCCCGACCGCCAGCTCCAGGCGCTGCTCACCGAGCTCGACGTAAAGAAGCTCGCCCAAGCATTGAAGGACATCGACCCGGCCGTCCGCGCAAAGGTGACCGCGAACATGTCGAGCCGGGCGAAGACGGTCCTCGGCGAGGAGTCCGAGCTGCTCGGAAACGTCTCGCCGGGCGTCGTGAAAACGGCCCGGTCGGACGTACTGGCGGTTCTACGACGGCTCGAAGACGAGGGCCGGGTCACGATCGAGGAATAACTTTTGGCCGCCCGCAGAACGGCGCCGGCCGCCGCACTGTGGCCGGGCCGCAAGGTTTCAGGGCGGGCCTGAATGCGGCGAAAATCGGTCCATAAAAACCGCGCGAAGCCGGCGCCGCAACCCGGAAAATAAGCCATGTTGGCGGTGTTAGCCCAAGCCTCAACATCGCCCACCGGGCTGCCGGTCCGACCCACCGGCACCCGTTGACCGAGGCTCCGCGACATGCCCGCCGCCCGCCCCACCCGCCGCCCGCCCGCCGAGTTCCGCGTGCGTTTCCACGCCCGGCTCGCCGGTGCCACCCTCACCACCCCGGACGCCCCGCTCCCCGCCGCGCCGCGGCCGGTCCTGCCGCCCCCGCCGCCGGAGCCCGTGGCCGTCGTGCCCGAGCCGGTTCACGCCCCCGCACCCGACCTGACCGCCGAGTTCCTCGCCGACCGCGAGCGGATCGAAGCGGTGCTGGAGAACGTCCGCGCGGCCGCCGCCGACGTCCGCAGGGACTTGAACGCCCGCCTCCGCGAGTGGCAGCGGGCCGCGGTCGAGCTGGCGATGGCCACCGCGACGCGCCTCCTCCACGACCGCGTGGTCACCGGCGAGTTCCCGGTCGAGGAGAAGGTCCGGGAGATGGTGGACCAGTTGCACGAAGACGGGCCGATCACGGTTCGGCTGAATCCCGCCGACCTGGAGCTGCTCGAACACCGGCTGGGCGGCGAGCCGCTGCTGCCGGGCCGCGACGACCCGCGGGTGATCCCCGACCCCACGCTGGCCCGCGCCGAATGCCGGGTCGAGGGGCGTGAGGGAATGCTGCTGACGGACGTGACCCGCGAGCTGAACGAAATCCGCGAACAACTGCTGAAGGATCTGGGAAATGCTCGGTCTTGACATGCCCAGCCTGCGGGACAGCATCACCAAGACGCCGCTGTACCGGACCGGCGGGCGGCTCCGCAGCGTCACCGGGCTGATGACCGCGAGCGTCCCGGCCGCCGTCGGCGACCACTGCGCCATCCTCCGCCGCGACGGCGAGCCGGTGCTGGCCGAGTGCATCGGGTTCGAGAACGACCTGGCCTACCTCGTGCCGTTCGACCACGCCGAAGACCTCCGCCCCGGGATGCCGGTGCTCCGCAAGGGGCGCGGGCTGATGGTGCCGACCGGCGGGAACCTGCTCGGCCGCGTCGTGGACGGCCTCGGCCGCCCGATGGACGACCTCGGCCCGCTCGGCAACTGCCCCATGAAGCCGGTCAACCGCCCGGCCCCGCCGGCGCTCAACCGGCAGCGCATCCGCGAGCCGTTCGTCACCGGCATCCGGGCGATCGACGGGATGCTCACCTGTGGCGTCGGCCAGCGGGTCGGCATCTTCGCCGGGTCGGGCGTGGGCAAGAGCACGCTGCTCGGCGAGATCGCCAAGGGGTCGAACGCGGACGTGAACGTGATCGCCCTGATCGGCGAGCGCGGCCGCGAGGTCGCCCCGTTCCTCGAAGACTGCCTCGGCGCGGAGGGGATGGCCCGGTCGGTGGTGGTCGTCGCCACCTGTGAACAGACCCCGATCATGCGGGTGCGGGCGTGCCAGTCGGCCATCGCCATCGCCGACCACTTCCGCGACGGCGGGGCGAACGTGCTGCTGATGGTGGACAGCCTGACCCGGCTGGCGATGGCCCAGCGCGAGCTCGGGCTGCTGCTGGGCGAGCCGCCGAGCGCCCGCGGGTACACCCCGAGCTGCTTCCAGGTGCTCGCCAACACGATCGAACGACTGGGCAACGCGGCCGTCGGCGGGATCACGGCGCTGCTGACCGTGCTGGTGGACGGCGGCGACCTGGACGAGCCGATCAGCGACTCGGTGCGGTCGCTGGTGGACGGGCACATCGTCCTGGACCGGAAGATCGCCGAGCGCGGGTTCTACCCGGCGATCGACGTGAGCCGGAGCATCAGCCGGGTGGCGACGGACGTGATCGACCGCGAGCACGCGATGGCGGCCCGGAAGTTCCGGTCGGTCCTCTCGACCTACGCCGAGGTTCAGGACCTGATCCGCATCGGCGCCTACGTCCGCGGGTCGAGCCCGCAGGTGGACCGGGCGATTGAGCTGATGCCGCGGATCGAGAAGTTCCTGAAGCAGGAACCGGGCGAGCGGTCGGGGTACGACCAGACGCGGCAGCTACTGTTCCAGATCGCCGGCGCGTGGCCGTTCTGAGCCGAAGTTGCCTTTCGTCGGTCGGGGCGAGTCTTCGAGACCTGACAC
>JAFKFQ010000622.1:0-8331 GCA_017308215.1 bacterium
CCTCACTTCTTCATTGCCGTCCGCCCGCCGCCCGACCAAAATACTCCGACCCCTCTCCGTCCCATCACTCGGAGTCTGTCCATGTCCCGACTCGCACGGGCGCGGTCCGTACTCGCCGCATCCGCCCTGTTCACCGTCGCGCTCGCCGCGGCGCCCCGCCCCGCCGGTGGCGCCGAGACCAAGACGATCGCCGCCCCCGAGCTCGACCAGAAACTCATGGCCGAGGTCAAGGCCAACAACGAGATCCTCAAGAACCTCCAGCACCTGTCCGACGTGATCGGCCCCCGGCTCACCGGGTCGAAGCAGCTCGAGCGGGCGAGCAACTGGACGGCCGAGGTGATGAAGAAGTACGGACTGGAGAACGTCCGCCTCGAGCCGTGGGAGATCCCCTACGGGTGGGAGCGCGGCACCGCCAGCCTCAAGGTCGTCGAGCCCGACACCCGGGTGAACTGCGTCGTCGCCGCCTGGGGCTGGACGCCGGGCACGAAGGGGAAGGTCACCGGCCCGGTCGTGATCCTCAAGGCGGCCAACATCGACGACCTCAACGCCTACAAGGGGAAGCTGAAGAACGCCATCATCATGACCACCCCGCCGTCGAACGTCGCCCCGGTCACCGACACGTCCTACGGCCCGCTCCCGCCGCCGAAGAAGACCGAACCGAAGGCGGACGAAGCCAAGAAGCAGGAGACGGACGTCGAGACCGATTTCTGCCAGGAGCCGAAGAAGGAGGCCGAGCAGCCGAAGAAGGACGAGCAGCCGAAGAAGAAGGGCGGCGGGTTCGGCGGGTTCGGCGGGTTCCTCGCCAGCCCCGAGGTCGAGGCGTTCCTGATGGCCGAGGGCGCGGCGTGCCGGCTCAGCGACTCGGGCAAGCCGCACGGGCTGCTCGCCGTGTCCGGCGGGTGGCGCGGCAAGGACCGCGTGCCGCCGGAAAACGTCATGCCCCGGCTGACCGTGGCCCACGAGTTCTACGCCATGCTGTGGCGGCTGGCGAGCCGCCCGGAGCCGGCCGTCACCCGGGCCGAGGTCGAGATCACCAACACGTTCGTCCCCGGGCCGGTCGTGTGCTTCAACACCGTCGGCGAGATCCGCGGGAGCGAGAAGCCGGACGAGTTCGTCGTCGTCGGCGCCCACCTCGACTCGTGGGACCTGGCGACCGGGACGATGGACAACGGCACCGGCAGCTGCACGGTGCTGGAGACCGCCCGCACGATGGCCGCCGCCGCCAAGCAGGGCTACCGCCCGAAGCGGACGGTCCGGTTCGTCCTGTTCACCGGCGAGGAGCAGGGGCTGCACGGGTCGAAGAAGTACGTCGAGAGTCACAAGGACGAGATGCCGAAGACCTCGCTCGCCCTGGTCCACGACACCGGCACCGGCAAGGTGTACGGGTTCGGCGTCCACGGGAACGCGAAGGCGAAGGCGGTCCTCGACACCGAGCTGGCGACGCTGGCGGCGGACGCGGGGTGGAAGGGAATCGACATGGGCGGGGTGAACGGGAGCGACCACCAGGCGTTCCACCCGGCCGGCGTCCCGGGCCTGGCGTGCCGCCAGGACATCGACGAGTACCGGTTCACCCACCACACCCAATCGGACACGTTCGACCACGCCAAGGGGCCGAACCTGATCCAGGGGGCGCAGGTACTCGCCGTGACCGCGACGCGCGTCGCCAACCTCCCCGAGTTGCTGCCGCGGATGACGCCCGTCGGCCGGCCGAAGAAGGATTGACCGCCGCTCGCCACAACCCCGAGCCGATCATGGACGCCCCGCAGTGGCCCGCCGGCCCGTTCGTCCCGCCGGACGGGCCGGTTCCGGCCGGTGAGCGCGCCGCGCTCATCGCCGTCATCGCCGCCGCCCCGGCCGCCCTGCGCGCCGCGGCGGCGGGGCTTTCCGACTCACAACTCGATACCCCGTACCGCAACTGGACGGTGCGGCAGATCGTCCACCACGTCGCCGACAGCCACCTCCAGAGCTACGTCCGGTTCAAGTGGGCGCTGACCGAGGACGTGCCCACGATCAAGGCCTACGACGAGACGCGCTGGTCCGCGCTGCCGGACGCCCGTACCGGCGACGTCTCGCCCCCGCTGGCGCTGATGGAGGCCGCCCACGCCCGCTGGCTGCAACTGATGGGCACGATGACCGACGCCGACTTCGCGCGGGCGTTCGTCCACCCCGAGACGGGGAAGACGGTCCGCCTCGACGCCGCGCTGGCGCTGTACGCATGGCACGGCCGCCACCACACCGCCCAGGTGCGGTGGGTGCGCGATCGGCACGGGTGGTAGTGGCGCGCGCGTTGCACCCGACCGGCCTGGGCAGTTCGCCCGGTCCCGGTTCGGGGGCAAATCATGCGGCACACAATTCTCCTAACGCTTGGCGCTGCGGCGACGGTGGCGACCGGCGAGCCCGCGCCGGACCCGGCCGCCGTCCTCAAGACGATCGAGGCGCCGGTCCTCAAGTGCAAGACGCTCCGCACCGACGTCGCCGTCTCGATCGTGCCCGAGGCGCTCGGCAGCCTCAAAGGGACGCTCGTCGTCGGCGCCGGTAACAAGGTGCGGCTCGAACTCGACGGCTCCGTCGCCGCGATGACGGGGAAGACCGTGACGGTGTGCGACGGCGAGCGGGTGCGGTCGGTCGGGTTCACGCAGAAGGCGCAGGACCGGCCGGCGGAGAAGCAACTCGGCGAGATGATGCGGGCGTCGCACGCCCGGGTCGGGGTGTTCGTCCCACTGTTCCTCGCCACCAAAGCCCCGGAGCCGGGCGAGCCCCGCACGCCGTTCGCGCTCGACACGGATTATCCCGTTTCCGGCCTGAAGCTCGGGCCGGCGCTGCCCGGGCGCGACACGCGGGCGGTCGAGTACACGGTCTCGCCGCGCGGGTCGAAGGCGGCGTTCGACGTGGTGACGTGGGCGGACGCGAAGACGCACCTGCCGGTGAGGCGGGTAATCACGCTGAAGGAGGCCGGGAAGACGGTCGTGGTAACCGAGACGTACTCGAACACCGTGCTGGACGGGCCGGTCGCGGACGGGGAGTTCGCGCTGCCGAAGTGAAACCCTCGTCGCTCGCGGCTTCGCGCGAAAGCCGCAAGCGACGGGTCAGGTGGTCAAGACCCCTCGCCGCCGCCACCCTTCGGGACGGTCGCATTGCCGCCGCCGCCACCGGCCGGAGCCTTCGTGTCGTCGCCGAGCTTCGGCAGCGTTGGGGCACTCTCCTTGTTCGGGCTCTGCTTGCCGTACTCGTCCCAGTCCAGGTACAGCAGCGCGCACCCGACCGCCATCGCCACGAACGTGACGAACGTGATCACCGTGTACACCGGCTCCGTCCGCCGGGCCGCGGACGACGACCGCTCGGGCGCCTTCGCCCCCTTCTTCTTGGCCATCGCGAAACCCTCGTGGCGTGTGCGGTGCGGTTACGGGGCGGTCGAGACGCTGCCGATCTGGCCGACCCGGTCGCCGACCTTCGGCAACTCCTCGGGGCGGAGCGAGCCGAGGCCGCGCCGCGGGTCGGCCGGGCGGAACGTGCCGACCGCCGCCTGCGGGTACGCCCGCTCGATCACCATCGTCCCCAAGAAGCGGGCGTCGGCGCCGGTGCGGAACACGTCGAGCGTGGCCCCCTTCGTCACCCCGTGGTCGATGCCGATGCTGATCTCCAGCATCCCGTTGCGGTACACCTGGACGGTGCCGCGGGTTCCCTCGCGGATCGGGACCGGGCGCGGGGCGAACAGGGTGCTGCCGCCGCTCGTGCCGCCGGTCTTGGCGTCGGCCAGTTGGGCGGTGAGTTCCTCCACCTTCTTCTCGGCGCTCGCCTTGTCGGACTGCGCCTGCCGGGTCAGCGTCTCGGCGGCCTGCGCGGCCTTGGCCGCCTTCTCGGCGGCGATCGTCAACTGGATCTTTTCGTCCTCCAGCACGCCGACCCGGACGCCGAGCTTGTCGGCCCGGGACTGCTGGGCGGCGGCGTTCGCCTGGAGTTCCGACGCCTTGATGTTCAGGACGTTGAACGCCTCGGTCTGCTTCGCCAGGGCGTCGGTGCTCTTGCGCACGTCGTCTTTGGCCTTCTCCAGTTGGACGACGAGGCTGTCGGCGCGGGACTGCTCGGTCCTGACCTGGCGGGCCAGCGCGTCCTTCTCGGCGAGGTACGTGCGGTACTCGGCCTCGCGGGCGGCCTTGGCGTCCTCGAACCCCTTCTTGTACGCGTCCGCCTGCACCTTCCAGTTGGTGCGGACGGCGAACGCCGACGCGGTGAACCACATCGCGGCCAGCGCGAGCAACATGCCCATCACGGCGAGAATCTTGCCGATCCAGCTCATCGCCCGCCCCCCGGTCGTCGTGCTGAAGTGGTCCCTGGTGCCGGGCCGGCGGCCCGGGGCGCCGTTATTTCGTCTTCGGTAGCGGCGCGTCCGACTTTGGCGTGAACTCGCGGAGGCGGGCTTCGAGCTGGCGGAGGCGGCGGATCGCCGTCACCCGCTGCTCGGCCACGTTCACCTCGGCGGCGGCCAGGTAGGCCGCCTCGTTCTGTAAGTCCTCGCGGATGGTGCGCTGGCGGACCACCTTCGCGCCGAAGACGTCCACCTCGTCGCTGAGCCGCTTCTGGTCGGCCCGGTGCTTGGAGATCTTCGGGGTGATGTCGTTGGTGATCCGGTCGGACGCCGCGGCGATCAGCGCCAGCAGCGTCTCGGCCCCGGCCAGCGCCTTCCCGTCCGGCCCCTTCACCGCCTTCCCCGGCGCCCCGACGTTCAGCCGGCCGGTTACCGGGTCTTCTTCGATCTCATAAAACCCGGTCGCCCCGGTGCGGGCCTTCGTGAGCAGGTCGGCGATGGCGGTGGCGCGGGCGGCGCGGTCGGCCTCGACGGCCTTGAGTTCCTTGTACTGCTAGCCCCACAGGGCGGACGCGGCGGCGGACGCCTTCCCCTGGGTGTCGACGTCCTTCGCCAGCCCCTTGAACGCGAGGACGACATGCCCCTTCGGCGCCGCCTCGGGCGCGTCGAGGAACCACGTCGGCCGCTGGGTGTAGACGGCGGTGGACAGCACCGCCGCCCCCATCCCGAGGACGAGGGTGAGGAACACCAGGGTCTTGGCGATCGCCGTCATCGTGGTGCCTCAGACCGGGTCCGACCACTGGCTTGTCTTGGTGGGACCGGCGTCCCGCCGGTCTTGTCGGGCGAGACCGGCGGGACGCCGGTCCCACCGGGGTGGTGCTCACCGCCCACTAGTTCTTCTTCCCGTACTTCTCGAACTCGGTCCGCCTCAGGTCCGCCTCGAGCTGGTAGATGCGGGCCAGCATGATCCCGACCTCGCGCTGGATCTCGAACAGCTGCTGCTCGGTCAGCGTCTGCCGGGCGAGGAGCTGGTCCACGTCGGCCTTCACCCGGGCGAGCTGCGACTTCAGCCCGGTCGTCGGGTCGTCGAGCTGGGTCTCCAGCGCCTTCACCGCGTCCGCGTCGCGCCGCTCCTGGTCGGCCAGCCGGACCTCCAGGTCGGTGCGGTCGCGGAGGATCTGGGTGCGGCGGGTGGCGATCTCGCGGAGCTGGGCGTACTCGGCGGCGAACCGGCTCTGGTCGTCGTCGATCCCGCGGCGGACGCGGGCGGTCATCTCGCTGAACCGGATCGCCTGGATCGCCACCGTGCGGGCGTACCGCTTCGCCCCGACCACCATCAGCACCCGCTTCTGCCACGCCGCCGACTGGTCCAGGTGAACGAGCAGGTGCGCCAGCCGCGCCCGCCGCTCCGGCTCGTCCTTCGTCGCCGCGGAGCGGATCTCATCGGCCTTCGCCAGCCGCTCTTTCGTCTTCGCCGGGTCCTCGTCGTCGGCCGGGGCGTCGATGGCCGAGGTGTCGGTCTTCTCCGGCGCCTTGAGCACCCGCTCGAACCGGGCGTACAGCCGGGCGACCAGCTCGTCGGCCTTGCTGGCGGCGACGAGCTGCTGGTCGGCCTGCCGCTCGTCGAGCGTCTCGGCCTGGAGTTCGAGGAGGCGGTGCGCCGCTTTCGCCCGGGCGGGGCCGTCGGCCTGGCCCTCGATGAACGTCTTGACGAGGTTGTACACCCGCTTGACCTCGGCGAGCTGCGTCGGCACCGGCTCCGAGCTGGCCAGCGCCAGGCCGGTGGCGTCGGCCGCGCCGCCGGCGGGGGCGAAGTACGCCTTGAGCAGCGCCGGGCTGACGGTCTCGGTCGGCTTGCCGCCCGGCCCCTCGACGACGAACACGACCTCGGCCTCGGGGTCGGTCGGCATGGTCTCGGGGTCGGCCGGGCGCCCGGTCTTCGGGTCGGCGGCGGTGCCGCCGAGCGGGAGGCCGTCGAGGAGGATGACGTGCCGGAGGCCGGCGGCGGTAATGTTCTGCCGCCCCTGCCAGTCCTGGATGGCGAGGTACGCGAACCCGCCCCCGAGGAGGAGGTTGAAGACCAGCAGAACCTTGCCCAGGGTGCTCATGACGGGCTGGCTCGGTGGACGGGCGGCCGCGGCCCCCGGTGCGGGGTCGCTACCCCGTGATTGTGACGGACGCCGGACACCAGGACAAGCGCCGACCGAAGAGAACCCGCGGGAGATCGGTCGGCCGCGGGGGTTTTGCCGGATGCGCCGCGCCCGGGATCGCTCCATAATACCCGCGCGGGACGTGGTTTCCAACGGCGCGGCGGGAAACGAGATCGGACGGGGCTCGCCACATCCCGGCGGCGCAGACGCCGGCCCCAGAACTGTTCGGTGAGTGGGGTTGGCGAGGCTCACTCGCACACCGGCCCGCCGTCACCCGCCGCTCACCGGCGGGATCACGGCAATCTCGTCGGATGCGGTCAGGACGTGCGCGTCGTCCGCGAAGTCGTGGTTGATCGCGACCGCGGAGCGTTCCAGAAGGGCGGCCAGCGACGGGAAACGCGCCGCGAGCGCGGCGCGCAGGTCGGAGACAGATGCGGTCGGCGGGAGTTCCACACGAACGACGCCCGCGCCGGNCAGTATAGCCGTCACGCCGCCCGGCGGGTCGGCTCGGCGACGACCGGGAGCGGCACCGCCCGGACCTGGCGGCGGAGCCGGGCCAGTCCGGCGAACATCCGCACGCTGTCCCGCACCAGCCGGACCTTCGACCCCGGCTTCTCGCCCCAGTTGATCGCCACCTCGGTCACCGGCAGCCCGAACCGGTCGGCCAGCGCGAGCAGCTCCACGTCGAACAGGTAGCCGGTCTCGCGGCCGGCGCGGAACAGCGCCCGCGCCGCGGCGGCGGTGAACATCTTGAACCCGCACTGCGTGTCCCGCGCCCGCACGCCCACCAGCGTCCGCGCGGCGAGGCGGAACACCGCCCCCGCCACGGCCCGGCGCGGGTTGCGCGTCCGCGTCACCCCCGGCCCGGGGACGTACCGCGACCCGACCGCCACCGCCGCCCCGCCCGCCAGCGCCCGCGTCAGCCGCCGCTCCTCGGCGATCGGCGTCGCCCCGTCGGCGTCGGCGAACAGCACCCGGTCGGCGGTCGCCGCCGCCACGCCGGCCCGCACCGCCGCACCCTTCCCGGAGTTCCGCCCGAGCCCGACCAGCCGCAGCTGCGGCCACCCGTCCGCCACCCGGCCCACCAGGTCGGCAGTGGCGTCGGTGCTGCCGTCGTCGGCGACGATCACCTCGTACCCGTTCGGATAAACGGCGTCGAGGTGGTCGCGGACTTCGGCCAGGTACGGGCCGATGCGGGCGGCCTCGTTGTACGCGGGGATGACGACGGCGAGATGGGGCACGTAGATACCGGTCAGGCGGGGCAGGGCGGTTCCGGGCGTCGGGCCGGCGGGCGCGTGGGCGGCTAAAATCATGACACCCCTCGCCCCCGGACGACCTGCGATGCCCACCGGCCCCGAGATCATCCTGACGCTCAAAGTTCTGGTGGCAGCGGTTACGCTGATCCTGGTGGCGTCGCTCGCGGCCCTGGCCGCCGGCCGCCCCCGCCTTCACGGCCGGCTGAACACCGCGTTCTTCGTCCTCACCATGAGCACCGTCGTCGGCTTCGAGGTGCTGTTGCAGTTCGTGGATGTCAAGAGCGCGTTCGACCCGGCGGCCCGCGAGGCGCTGCGCGTCCACCTGTGGTTCGCCGTCCCGTCGGCGGTGCTCGTCCCGGTGATGTTCGTCACCGGCGTCCGCCGCCGCAAGCGGCTCCATCTGGCCCTGTCCGTGGCGTTCGCCGCCCTCTGGACCGGGACGTTCGTCACCGGAGTGTTCTTTCTTCCGCACTCGTGACGCCGGGGGCCGGGGAAGCTGGATAACCCGGACCAGGGCTGGAAACAAGCCGGATTTGATGCTTCGGCGGCGGTGTGGACGGCTCCAGTCTGGTAGCCGCAGGCTTCAGCCTGCGCTCAGCTGAGCGCAGGCTGAAGCCTG
>JAFKFQ010000622.1:8431-13719 GCA_017308215.1 bacterium
GCTCAGCTGAGCGCAGGCTGAAGCCTGCGGCTACCAACCCATTCGCCGCTCTAACGTTCCGGGGCGGCCCCGCCGCCCCTTCGGGGCTCAAAACCGGCCGTTCGCCGAAATCGACCCGCCGTCACTACCGACCTTCGCACCGCGACTGGATGCGGGTACACTCCACCCCATCACCCGCGACCAACCGTACCCTCGACCCCTCTAACCATCTGCGACCGGACGACGGGTGACCGGTTCACGAAAGGGACCACTCATGGCGAAGGAACTGAAGGAAGCGAAGGACGCGAAGGAGAACAAGGAGCTCCGGACCGCCCTGTCGGCGATCGAGAAGGAGTTCGGCAAGGGCGCCATCATGTCGCTCGGCGACATGAACGTCGAGGACGTTGAGGGCATCTCCACCGGCTGCCTCGGGCTCGACATCGCCCTCGGCGGCAAGGGCATCCCCCGCGGCCGGGTGATCGAAATCTACGGGGCCGAGGCGAGCGGCAAGACGACCGTCGCCCTGCACGCCGTCGCCAACGTCCAGAAGAACGGCGGGGTGGCCGCGTTCATCGACGCCGAGCACGCCCTCGACCCGAGCTGGGCCAAGCGCATCGGGGTGGACCTCGACTCCCTCCTGGTCAGCCAGCCGGGGTACGGCGAGGAGGGGCTGCGGATCGCCGAGATGCTCATCAAGTCGAACGCCGTGGACCTCATCGTCATCGACTCGGTCGCCGCCCTGGTGCCGAAGAACGAGATCCAGGACAGCGAGATCGGCGACACCAAGGTCGGCCTCCAGGCCCGGCTGATGAGCCAGGCGCTGCGCATCCTCAACCCGGTCGTGAACAAGAGCCGGACGTGCCTGGTGTTCATCAACCAGATCCGCCAGAAGATCGGCGTCATGTACGGCGACCCGAACACCACCACCGGCGGGCTGGCGCTGAAGTTCTACGCCAGCGTGCGGATGGAGGTGAAGCGGATCACCCACGTCAAGGACGGGGACGAGACGATCGGGGCCGAGACCCGGGTGCGGGTGGTCAAGAACAAGATCGCCCCGCCGTTCCGCAACGCCGAGTTCGAGATCCTGCACGACCGCGGCATCGACTACGAGGGCGACCTGCTCAAGCTCGCCCTGGAGGACGAGCTCGTCGAGAAGAGCGGCGCGTTCTTCAGCTACAAGGAGCAACGGCTGGGGCAGGGGAAGGACAAGGCGGTGATGTTCCTGCGCGAGAACCCGGCGGTCCGCGAGGAGCTGACGGCGGCGGTGCTGGAGAAGCGGAAGCCGAAGCCGTCGAGCCAGGAACTCATGGACGCGGCGGCCGCGGCGGCGAAGGAAGAGGCCGAGGCGGCGGCGGAACTGTCGGCGATCGGCGAGGCGCCGGAGCCAGCCGCCGAGCCGAAGAAGCGCCGCGGCAAGGCGGCGGCGGAGTAAGGTCGCGTACCGAAGGGCGAACGGCCGGCGTGAGCCGGCTGGTCGTTGGTACAGGCACCTGTACGGAGCAGCCAAGGGTGCCGACGGTGGCACCCTGTTTCGGGTTCGTCCTCGCGGCCGGTAGGCAGGATTCTGGGCAACTTCGGCTGACTACAGCGGAAAGTGCTACCCCGGGGGGAGACCACGACCCTGGAAGCGGGACGTAAGCCGTAGCAGCGGGTTGTTCTTCATAGCGAATGGTCCCGAATAGGATGCACGATCGCCATCAAGCCGCTTTAGCTTCCGCAGTTCTCGAATCTGCTCGTTGAAGTGCTTCTGGAGCCATAGTTCTTCGCGGAGGTCGTCGAGTAGGCTAAGCCACCGTCGCGGACGATCGGCTAATTTTTCAAATATCCACTCGCGCAGCGGTTCAAGGTTTGGCTCTGGCTCGATAAGGATTTGCTGATCCGGGTTGTCAGCCTTGCTTGCGTAGTAGCCACCATCTGGGCACGAGTTCCAGATGCAGTTCTTCATTAAATCGCGGCCAGCGTCGTGATTAGAGAGGTGAATCAAGAAATATCGGATCCTGTTCTTGTCAAGCATTCGAATGTGAGTACCCCACCTTGCGCCCGTTATCTTCGGGTAGATCGCCGCACACTGAGCAGCCCTGGCATCCGCATCGTCGCCTTCTATCTCCCGCCAGCTGTCGCCAAGAAAGATCATATCCAGTGTCTTATCCATCCCTTTCGCGGTCCCTTTCTTTGCCCCCCTTATCGCCATATCGAGTTCACGCCAGATGACGTTGATAAATAGCTCGACCTTGGGGAAATCCAGAAGACGCTTGAGGATGCGGCCTGGAAGTTTGAAACCGAATGGATCGATGAAGATGAAGCTCGGAGCCAGCCGAGAGCCGTTCTTGTCGATGTCGTCCAACAGCTTATCGAATAGCTGCTCAAAGTCTCCTGTAAGGGGAGAAGCATGCACCTTACTCGGCAATCGAACAGGTTTCAGCTCGCCTTGAAGGGCGTTGAAGTTGTCAGTGTTCCGCTCGATGAAGTAATACCGTACTTCAGTGCCCTCAAGCATCTTGTCGCGCGAGGTGTGTGTTAGGAGACTTTCGAGCGCCACGAGCGGCGATCCGAGTTTCCCAGACATGTGCCGACCGCGGCCGGCATGTGTGTCGACATATAGTAGTCGGGAACTGCCAGTTGGCCCGAGCGACATCTTCGGGAACCACCCTTGCAGGTAGTTCTTAATCAGATCGTGCTTTACCTTCTGAAGGTTACTGTATTCTAGCCAATAATTCTCGTCGGCCACGGGCGACTCCGGAGTTGGCTCACATGCCAACGCCCGTGGAGTGGGGCAGGCATGCTCCCTTGTGATCTTGTTGATTCCGCCTTCTCGTCTCCCAAGCCTTCAGCGCAGCACGTCGGGCTTTGCTCCCGACAGGCACTACTTCAAGCGGTACTCGCTCGGCTACGATCTGGACCCCGCCCTTCTCCTCTTGTTCGGTTCGTGTGGCGATTGGGGCTATGACTGGTGGCACCGGGATAGACTTCGGCATTTCCCGGGCCTTCACCTCGTCCGGCCACTCCGACCAGTTTCCTGCGTGGCTATCCTTGAAACGAATCCGCTCCGAGCCCCTGAGAACGTGACTCCCTAGCTGCTTAAGGAAGTAAGCAGTCCCAGCAGCTCGGCATTGGTCACGTAAGCATGTGGCCCAAGACAGATCGAACGGGCGGGCTGTTCGTCCCGACTCGCCACCCTGGATCACCCAATCAACCCGTGGCAATGCGTCAGAGAAGACAATCTTCTCGCGCTGAGGTTCGACCGACAAGAACCGAATCGTAGAATCTTGTCCAACTCGAAGGAGTTCGTCCGCTCGCCGTAGGGTTTTCTGCGAAGTAATGCTCGTGCCAGCCCAGAGATTGCTAGGCCACTGGACACCCTGTGCAGCCAAATGCTCCGAGAGCGCGGCCATCCGGCTTGGCCGTTTGGTCAACCAGAGCCAGCAGTGTCGCTGTCCGTTAGGTGATTCGACAGTCTCGATGATCTCTTGGCGGAGGTAGTCGAAGGAGACTGTCTTCGACAGCGCATCGGACATGTCGGAAACGAAGATCAGTCGCGGCAACCCGTCGAGCCACGGCTTATCCGGCCGCGCGGTGCCTTTGAGGTCGGCCCATTTCGCGGCGGCTGCCATCCGCCCGGGCCAGAAGGTCAACTGGTCAAACGTAGGCGAGTAGCCTTTCGTCTTCCCGCCGTAGCGGGAATGAAGGACTCCCGCATAGCAAGTTCGCTCCCCGGTGGCCTCATTCCATAATTCGCACCCGTCGCAGCCCATCGTCGGGTTGCAGGTCGAATCACACCATTGAATCGAAGTGCTGATAGCCATGCTGGCGACGATCTCCCCAAGTGACTTACGCGATACATGTTACGAAAAGCGATCGCGTAGCAGCCGCCGCGTTGACCAGACAATTGTGCACGATTCACGCCAGCTGGTCTGGTGTCTGAAGGCACCAGACCGGCTCTCCACCAGTTCAATGCAAAACACGATCGACGTTCCACCAGTATACATGTATACGGAATGCCGCGCAGGTCAGTTGTCAAGCCTACGGGCAGAATTCTTCAGATAGGAAAGATGGCAAGGGCAGCCGCGGTCGTGCGAAGCAAACCTGCTGGCCGCCTACACCGTCCGCCCCTTGTACAGGGGCCGCCCCAGCTGCGGGTCGCGCTCGGTGAACGGGCCGTCGGCCGTGTCCTTCATCAGGCAGCGGGCGTACATCTCGAACTTGGCGTCGAGGTCGTCGGCGTGGTGGACGATCAGCACCTCCGGGATCGCCGGCAGCCGCGGCTGCCGCGGCGAGGCCCACTCGGGGATCTTCCGGTGCGTGTAGATCAGGTGCTCCAGGAGCCGGAGTAGCGCCGGGTTCAGGTCCGGTACGTCCCGCGCCGCGTCGCGCACCAGCTCCACGCCGAGGAGCAGGTGGCCGAAGAGTTCGCCGTCGATCCCGAGCGTGGGGACGGTCGCGTCGGGGTCGAACTCGCGGACGCGGCCGATGTCGTGGAGGATCGCGCCGGCCAGCACCAGGTCGCGGTTCAGCGGCGGCGTGAGGTCGGGGTACTGCGCGGCGTATCGCTCCGCGAGCAGGACGGAATGGCGGGCGACGTTCCGCGTGTGCTCGACCCACCCGCCGGGGAACGGGTAGTAGCGCGTCGACGCCGGGAGTCCCTTCAGCCGGTCGGCGTGCGCCGTGAGGATGTTCTGCACCAGCGTGCGGAGCGGCGTGTCGGCCAGCTCGCCGGCGAGGGCGACGAGTTCCGCGAACGTGTGCTCCGTGTCGGCCCGCGACCGCTCGGCGAAGTCGGCCTCATCGAACCCGTCGGCCGCGTCGCGCTCCACGGCCGGGCGGATCTGCTCCACCTCGATCTGCGGGCCGTACTTCGGGTGCTCCTCGAAGCGACCGCGGACCTTAAAGAACGTGCCCGGCTGCCAGTGCTGCTTGCAGTCCTCGAACGCCGGGCTGTCGGCCCAGACGACGACCGCGACGGTCCGCCGCGGGTCGCGGAACTTGCAGGTGTAGAACGGCTTCCCGTCGCGGGTGGTGCGCGGCGTCTTCTCGGCGAGCTGCGCGAAGAAGTCGGCGTGCGCGCCGGGTTCGAGTTCGGACAGCTTCCGCAGCGGGTGCTTGGCCATAGCGCCAGCGTACCACGGCGGGGGGCGGCAGGGAACGGGGGCGGGGCGTCCGTCGTGGTGCGTCTGGCGATCGATGTCGGGTGCGAAACCCCAGCGTGGCGACCGGCCGGCTCCCGCCGGCCGGTCGCCACGCTGGGCGGGTGGCTCGAAAGTAGTAGGCACACTCCGTGTGCCGTGCGGAAGAACGGCACACGGAGTGTGCCT
>JAFKFQ010000623.1 GCA_017308215.1 bacterium
CGCGGCGCGGCGGACGAGGACGAGGAACGTGGCCTGGAAGGCGTCCTCGGCGTCGTGGGCACGGGCGAGCCGGCGGCGGCACACGCCCCACACGGCCGGGCCGTGGCGGCGGACGAGTTCGGCGAACGCGCGCTCGTCGCGCTCGGTCAGGAAGCGGTCGAGTAGCCGGCGGTCGGCGGCGGGGGGGTCGGGCGGCCGGTCCATGCCCTGTAGTGTCCGCACCCCCGCCGGCGCGTGCAACGATTCGCGCCGGTCAGCCGCACCGGGCGACGTAGTAGTAGTTGATCGGGTCGTGCGGCAGGGTCGAGACGCGCACGTCGCGAAACCCGGCGGCGGCGAGCATCTCCAGCGCGAGTTCCTTCCCCCACGCCGCCCCCAGCCCCGGCCCGCCGTTCGCCAGCGACACCGACATGCAGTGCATGCACGAGACGGTGTACACGAACGGGCCGAGCGGCAGGTCGCGGTTTCCGGCAACGTGGCTGCACGCCTTGATGTCCTGCATCAGGAACACGCCGCCCGGCCGCAGCGCCGCCGCCACGTTCCCCAGCACCCCCGCCGGGTCGGCCTGGTCGTGGACGGCGTCGAACGCGGTGACGAGGTCGAACGCGGCGCGATCGGGCATGGCGGCCGCGTCGCGCGCCTCGAAGCGGATGTTCCGCAGCCCGCGCTCCCGGGCGGTCAGCTGCGCGATGGTGACCGCGTCCGGCGCGGCGTCGTACCCGACGAACCGGCTGGCGGGGAACAGCTCCGCCAGCCTGGCGAGCGCGCGGCCGGAGCCGCACCCCACGTCGAGCACGTCGATCCCGGAGCGGAGCCGGGCGGCGAGGCCGGGGACGAGCGGGACGATGTGGTCCTCCAGCCCGGCCACGGTCGTCTGGTCGCTCTCCTCGGCCATGACCGTGTGGAACCGGCGGTACGCCGCGTACGGCACCCCGAGCCCGTGCCGGAACGCCGCCGCCACGTCGTCCTCGACCGCCCCGAGGACGCCCACCCACTGCATCGCCGCGGCCATGTTGTTCGGCGCCGCCGCCCGCGTCAGGAACGCCGCGTGCTCCGCCGGGAGCGTGTACGTGTCCGCAGCCGGGTCGTGCTCGACGACGCCGCCGACCGTCATCGCCCCGAGCCACTCGCGGACGTACCGCTCGCTCAGTTCCGCGGCCGCGGCGAGGTCGTGGCTGGTGACCGCCGCGCCGCCGCGCATCGTGTCGAACAGGCCGGTGCGGTGCCCGAGGGAGGTCATCAGCGCGACCGCCGCGCCGTTCAGCACACCGACCATCTTCCCCGCGAACGCCTCGGCGCGGGCCGTGTCGAACGCCGTCGTCATCACTCGCCCTCGTTCGTGGTGTGGTCCGGCCAGAAGGCGGCGACCGCACCGCCCGCCAGCCCCAGTACCGCCGCGGCTACGAGCAGGTACACCGCCTCCGGCTCCCCGACCGTGGTCGGGGTGTGAATGACCCGGCCGAGCCAGTGGGCGGCGTACAGCACCGCCCCGGCCAGGACGAGAATGCAGCCCGCGATCAGTCGCACGGCGAGACCTCCTGGGGTTGTGGCAGGCGGCCGGGGGCGGCGTCGGCCTTCTCGCGGCGCCGTCCAAACCGGGGAATGAGCATCGGCACCCGCCGCCGGTACGCCTCGTACTCCGGGAGGGCGGTGCACAGATCGCGCTCCTCCCACCGGATCGCGACCAGGATGTACGCCGTGGTCACGGCCGCGAAGAGCAGGTGGGCGGCCGTCATCGTCGGGGCGGCCCAGAACACCATCAGCCAGCCGACGTACAGCGGGTGACGGACGACCCGGTACGGCCCCGGTGTGACGAACCGCGCTGCCGGGTACGGCCGCCCCCGGGCGTACAGGATCACCTGCCGGAGCCCGAAGAGGTCGAAGTGGTCGATAAGGAAGGTGGTGACCAGAACGACCACCCAGCCCGTCGCGAACACCACGTACACCGCCGCCCGGGCGACGCCGGTCACTTCCCACACCACCCCGCCGAGCGGCCGCCACAGGGCGAAGAGCAGCAGGAGGGCGGCGCTCGACAGCACGACGTAGGTCGCGCGCTCGGCCGCGGGCGGGATGAAGCGGGTCAGCCACCGCTTGAACGCCGGCCGGGCCATCCCGCTGTGCTGGACGGCGAACAGCGCGAGCAGCGCCAGGTTGGTCGCCACCGCCCCGGCCAAATCCCCTTCCCGCGGGCCGTCGAGTCGCGTCGGCGTCAGGAAGTCGCCGATGAACCCGACGGCATAGAGAAACGTCACCAGGAACAGGACGTACCCCGCGACGCCGTAGACGAGCACCAGAACCCGGCCAGTCATGGTTCGGCTCCGAACGAGGAACGGGGCAACCGGCGAACCGGCCGCCCCGCACGGGACGGGCGACTCACTGGATCTCGATGTCGTCGCCGAGCCCGCCGTCGAGCACGTCGAGCCCGAGCCCGCCGACCAGCACATCGTCCCCGGCCCCGCCGAGCAGGATGTCGTTCCCGTCGCCGCCGACCAGCACGTCGTCACCGTCGCCACCGTCGGCGGTGAGCTGGATCGCCCCGGCAGTCAGGCCGGACGCCTCCACCACGTCGTCGCCGGCCAGGGCGTTGACCGTCAGCCGGTCATTCGCCGCCTCGGCGCCGAAGATGTTAACCTGCGCCGCCAGCCCGAGCACCGACGTGCCCGTCGCGTCGCCGAACACCACCGCCACGTCGTCGCCGCTGGTGCCGGCCACGATCACCGAGTCCGCCGCCCCGTCGCCGGCCGCCCCGCCGGGGGTCGCGGCGAGGTTCAGGTTGACCTCCGTCACGTCGGTGCCGGACAGGTCGTTGACGGCGACCACGTCGGCCCCGCCGAGGGCGTTGAACGTGATGACCTCGGTGTCGTTCAGGTCCATCAGCACGCTGGCGACGTTGCGGGAGAACAGCACCCGCCCGCCGTTCGCCGAGATGTTAATATTCTCGGCAACGTTCGCCCCGTTGAACACCATCGTGTCGCGGCCCGCCTGGCCCTCGATCGTGTCGTTGTCGTCGCCCGGGTTCCACACGAACACGTCGTCGCCCGCGCCCATCAGGGCCGTGTCGTTCCCGTCGCCGCCGGTGATCAGGTCGTTCCCGTCGCTGCCGACGATCAGGTCGTTCCCGAGCCCGCCGTTCACCGTCAGCTGGATGCCGTCGGCCTCCAGTGAGGAGGAGTTGATCACGTCGTCGCCGCCCTGGCCGTTGAGCGTCAGCCGGTCGTTGGCCGCCTCCTGGAAGAAGACGTTGACGCTGGTGTGGAGCCCGAAGACGTTGACCCCGCCGCTGTCGCCCGCCGCCCCGAACACGTCGGCCCCGTTGGTGCCGTTCACGGTCACCGAGTCGCCGGCGCCGTCGCCCCCGCCGTTCGGCCCGCGGAGGTCGAGGTCGATGCGGGTCACGTCGGTGCCGCTCAGGTCGCCGACCACGACGTTGTCGGCCCCGCCGAGCGCCCGGAACTCGATCGCCTCCAGGTCGTTCAGGTCCATCGTGATGTTCGCCACGTCACGGGTGAACAGGACGCGACCACCGTTGGCGACGATGTTGATATTCTCAGCAACGTTCGCGCCGAAGAAGAGCAGTCGGTCGGCCCCGTCCTGCCCCTCGACGGTGTCGTTGCCGTCGCCCGGATCCCACTGGAACTCGTCGTCCCCGGCCCCGAGGAACGCCACGTCGTTCCCGTTGTCGCCGAACACGAAGTCGTCCCCGTCGCCGCCGAGGAACACGTCCGCCCCCTGGCTGCCGAGGAGCACGTCGTCCCCGGCCCCGCCGTCGATCGTCAGTTTCACGACGCCGGCCGGGACCGTGGTGGCGGTCACGCCGTCGTTCCCGCCGAGGGCGTTGACGACGAGCGCGTCGTTCGCCCCCTCGGAGCCGGTCACGTTGACCAGCGTGTGCAGCCCGACCACGCTGTACGACGAGCCGCTGCCGAACACGTCGATGATGTCCCTCCCGTTCGTCCCGTTCACGACCACCACGTCCGCCGCGGCGTCCCCGGCGGTGCCGCCGAGCGTCCCGGCCTGGTTGACGTCGATTCGGGTCAGGTCGGTGCCGCTCGGGTCGTTGACGGTGGTGGTGTCGGTGCCGCCGAGCGTGTTGAGGGTGATCGCCTCGACGTCATCGAGATCCATCACGACGTTGCCGAGGTTGCGGGTGAAGAGCACCCGCCCGCCGTTGGCGGAGACGGTGAAGATCTCGTTCCCGGCACTGCCGTTGAACAGCATCCGGTCGGCCCCGCCCTGCCCCTCGACCACGTCGCTGCCGTCGCCCGGATCCCACTGGAACACGTCGTTCCCGGCGCCCATCAGCGCGGTGTCGTTCCCCTGCTGGCCGTCGATGAAGTCGTCGCCGTCGCCGCCGAGCAGCAGGTCGGCGCCGTTGCTCCCGAGGATGGTGTCGTTCCCGGCGCCGCCGTCCACCGTGATCTGGATCAGCGCGGCCAGGTTGCCGGTCGCGGAGAACAAGTCGTTCCCGCCGTTGGCGTTGAGCACCAGATTCTCGGACGTGCCGATGTCGATGCTGAACGCCGCCGGGTTGAGGCGGTCGAACCGGACGCGGGTGCCGTTGGCGGTGACGGCGAACTGCTCGTCGCCGTTGCCGCCGTTCACCTCGACCGTGTCGGTCCCGGCCCCGCCCTCGTTCAGGTCGGTGTCGTCGCCCGGGTTCCAGATCATCCGGTCGTTCCCGGCCTCGCCGAACACCTGGTCGTCGGCGTCGCCGCCGGTCAGCACGTCGTTCTCGGTGCCGCCGAACAGGAAGTCGAACCCGCCCTTGCCGAGGAGGGTGTCGTTCCCGGCCTGGCCGAACAGTTGGTCGTTGCCGCTGCCGCCGGTGAGCACGTCGTTCCCGGCCCCGCCGAACAGGTTGGCCCGCGGCAGCGCGCCGTTCACCTCGCTCAGGGTGATGACGTCGTTCCCGCCCTGGCCGAACACCTGGACGAGCGCGGTGTTCGCCACCGTCGGGGTGCCGCCGGTGACGGCGACGGCGCCGCCGTTGACGAGCAGTTGGCCGGCGGCGTTCCGGCTGACGGTGATGACGTTGTCGAGGTTGTCGCCGAACACGCTGAGGGTGCCGGCGGTGAACGTGGCGACGACGGCCGGCACCTCGCGCCCTTCGAGGGCGTGGAGGGTCGGTGCGAACCGGACAGGGCGAACGGGGCGACCGGACCGCTCGGCCCGGCGGGCGGACCCGCGGAGCATGGCACGGAAGAGGGCGCGCAGCATCTCAGACTCCTGGGATCAGGGGTTGGTGGCGGTCGGGTTGTCCGGGGCGGGCCGGTCGGGCGACGTGCGGCGGGGCACCGGGAATCGTGAACCCGCGTGGCGGTGGGGGCGTCGTCCGGTGTACAACAACCGGAAGACCTTCACCGCCACGGGCGGGTACACCGGGCTAATCCGCGGCGGCCGGCGGACCGGCCAAGAATTTTCACGAGGCGGCGCGAATGGCCGCGAACGACTCCGTAGCGATCCTGATGGACCGGCTGAAGTCCGGCGAGGACTCGGCGGCGCGCGAGGTGTTCGTCCTGTTCACGAACCGCCTCGTCGGGCTGGCGAGGAAGAACCTGAGCGGCCGGCTGGCGGTGAAGGTGGACCCGGAAGACGTGGTGCAGTCGGCGTACAAAAGTTTCTTCCTCCGCCAGCGCGACGGCGGGCTCGACGTCGGCTCCTGGGACGGGCTGTGGGGCGTGCTCACGATGATCACGCTCCGTAAGTGCGCCGACCGGGCGGCGTATTACAGTGCGGGCAAGCGCGACCTCGGCCGCGAGGTGTCGCCGCGCCCGGAGGACAGCGTCGCCCCGGCCGACCTGGTGCTCGACCGCGAGCCACAGCCGGAGGAGGCGGCGGCGCTGGCCGAGACGGTCGAGGAACTGTTCCGCGTGCTCGACGACCCGGACGAACGGGCCATCCTGGAGCTCAGCCTCCAGGGGCTTACCGCCACGGAAATTGCCGAGCAGTTGGGCCGGGCCGAGCGATCGGTACGCCGGCTGCGAGAACGTCTCCGCAAGCGCCTCGAGCGGATGCAGTCCGGGCCGGAGTGACGGCCGGGCGACGCCGGGTCAACCCGGCGACACCCCCGACGCCACGCCGACGCCGCGTGTCAGACTGCCCGTCACCCCGGGTCTTCTCCGAGTCGCCCCCGACATTGGTGCGCACGCGATGCAGTCCACATCGACGCCCGCCGATTCGCTCCGCTCCGGCTGTGAGGACGCGATCCGCCGGTTCGAGGACGCCTGGCGGCGGCCCGGCCGCCCGGACCTCGCCGACTTCCTCCCGGCCGACACCCCGCCGCCCACCGACCTGCTCGTCGAACTCGCCCACGTCGACCTGGAGTTCCGCTTCCGCACCGGCGACGACGCCCGGGTCGAGGAGTACGTCGCGCGGTTCCCGGCGCTCGCCGCCGACCCCTTCCTGCTCGACCTGATCCGGGCCGAGTTCGCGCTCCGCGGCCGACACCGCCCGCCGGTCACGCCCGACGACTTCTGCCGCCGCTTCCCCGACCGGGCCGGCGACATCGCCGCCCTCCTGTCCGGCCCGAGGCGGCCGCACGGGCTGACCCCGACGCTGGCCGAGGGCACCCCACCGCCGCCGCTGACCGTGCCGCCCCGCCTGCCCGGGTACGACGTGCTCGACGAGCTCGGCCGCGGCGGGATGGGGGTCGTGTACAAGGCGACCGACACCATCCTGCGGCGGACGGTGGCGGTGAAGACGCTCGGGTCGGTGCCCGGCTCCGAGAGCCGCGCCCGGTTCGCCCGCGAGGCCGAGGCGATCGCCGCGCTCGACCACCCGCACATCGTCCCGGTGTACGAGGTCGGAGAGTGGACGGTGCCGGGGATGCCGCCAGTCCCGTTCTACGTCATGAAGTACTACCCGGGCGGCAGCCTCGACGCGGCCCCCGCCGGCGCCGGCACCGACGTGCGGGCGCAGGCCCGGACC
>JAFKFQ010000624.1 GCA_017308215.1 bacterium
GGCGTTCGAGCACCACGGCGTCGTCGGCGTCGCCCCGCGGGTGGCGGGCGAGCAGCAGTTCGGCCTCGTCGGTCACCCCGGACCGGCGGGCCACGCGGGCGGCGAGGACGAGCACCTCGGGGTGGTCGGGGTAGAGGCCGCGGCAGGCTTCGAGGTGCGGGTGGGCGGCGGCGTTGTGCCCGGCGGCGACCTCGCGGCGGGCGACGGCGAGGTGGTGGTCGAACCAGACCCACGTCCCGACGCCGGCCGCGGCGGCGGTGAACAGCAGCCCCACGGCGGCGACGAGCAGGGCGCGGCGCGGGCGGCGGCGGGCGTATCGGAGCGGGGCACCGAGGCGGCGCAGCACCCGCGCGGGAGCGGACGCCGCGGGCGCGGGCGGGACGGAGGGCTCGGCCGTGGGGGGAGCGGCGGGGGTCACTTCAGGTCGATGTCGAACGTTTCGGCCCCGCCCTTGAACGTGTACGTCAGGTCGGTCGTGCCCGCCTCGGCGTACTTCGGCGGGATGGCGACGTACCGCTTGGCAGAGTTGTTCTTGGCCATCGCCGCCGGGTCGCTCGCCTGGTACCCCTCGGGCAGGACCGCCCCGGGCGGCGGCCCGGTCTTGGCCCCCTTCGGCACGACCGGCTGTTGGTAGGCCGCGGCGCCGGGCACCGACAGCCCTCCCTTCGCCGGTTTGAGCGACGACGTGTCGACGCAGACCTTGTAGTCGCCGCCGAGGAGGTCGGGAACCTTGTACGTCCCCTCGGGGGTGATCGTCGCGGCGAAGCTCTGCTGGCCCTCGGTGCTGACGAACGTCACGCCGCCGCCCTTGAGCTCCTTGCCCTGGTAGGTCACCTTGCCCGTGACCGACCCGACCGGGCGGTTACACCCGGCCACGAAGAGGGCGGCGCACAGGGCCGCCGCGCCCGGACCGTAGGGAGAGCAGAACCGCATGACCGGCCTCGACTGGGGTGGGAGAGGCGGGGGCGGGCGACCCGCCCCCCGGGCGACGGGACCGGGCGCCTACCAGTTGCCGAGCACGTCGCCGGCGGACGGCGTCATGGCCGCCCACCACGTTGCCGGGTCGACCGAGCTGTTGACGCCCCGCACGCTCCCGTCGCCGAGCCCGACGATCAGCACCCCGGCGTGGGCGCCGCTGGCCTTGCCACCGTCGACCTGGGCCGGATAGCCCTTCGGGTTGAGCTGGAACATGGCCGCCGTCCCGGTCGGCATGCCGCAGTCGCTCGACGAGACGATTGGCCCCCAGTCCGGCCAGAAGTTGTGGGTGTACGGGTTGCAGCACCCGACGCAGGTGGCCGACATGGCGACCTTCTCGGGGAAGAAGACCGTGTTCGAGGTGCCGTCCGAGATGCTCGCCGGGTACCGGGCCAGCCCGACCCCGCCCCACTGGTAGTTGTGCCGGAACAACTGCCCGTTCACCCCGTAGCTGCTCGTCCCGCGGCCGCCGTTGTTGGTCTGCGGCAGGGTGTAGTCCGACGGGCAGGCCAGGACGCTCAGGGTCGCGTTCTGGACCGGGGCGGTCCACAGGGAGTACGTCAGGAGGAACCCGTTGCGGTCGTCCGTGTTCGTCGCCGAGGCGTCGTACAGGTTCTTCTGCTCGATGTACGGCAGGATGTGGAGGAAGATGCCGCCGTTCGAGTTCCCCGCCGCCGCGGTGCCGTCACTGGCGTAAAGCCCGATCGACGGCGGGAGTTTGCCGCTGTTCGTGTCGGCCGCGTTGACGGTCCCGAGGGACAGTTGCTTGACGTTGTTGATGCACTTGGTGCGGGCGGCGGCCTCGCGGACCTTTTGCACGGCGGGAAGGAGGAGCCCGATCAGGATCGCGATGATCGCGATGACGACTAACAGTTCGATCAGTGTGAACGCGCGCCGGGACGGCGCGGACGGGACACAGGACATCGGACCACCCCCGACGGAGAGAAGACCGGACGAACGGAAGGGACGCCGGCGGTCTGACCGGCTGCGGGGGCTGGGCGACGCGAGTTCACCCCCGCTTAACCGTGGAAACTATCCACGGCGGTTGGCCGCGTCAAGAATTATCTCGGGATTTTCCAGCAGGTTCTGCGCCCCCGCGGCCTCACTCCCGCATGCGGACACAGAACAGCCACCGCCGGCCCTTCAGGAACAGTGCCCCGTCGGCGACCGCGGGCGACGCCGGGCCGCCGTCGCCGAGGTCGTTCACCGCCAGCACGTCGGCGGTCGGCCCGGCCTTCAGCACGTAGCTCTTGCCGGCGCTCGCGCAGTAGACGCGGCCGTCCGGCGTGGCGACCGGACTGGAGGACGTGGACACGCCGGGCAGGCGCTCGGTGAACACCGTCTCGCCGGTCGCCAGGCGCACGCCGCGCAGCACGTCCGGCGCGTGCAGCCGGTACAGGAACTCGCCCGCCGCCACCGGCGACGAGTAGCCCTCGGGCACCTGCGGCAGCTTCCACTTCAGGTGCGTCTTGGTCACGTCGCCGGCCCCCGTGGGGTCGACGGCGAACCCCGGCCCGCCGCGCCCGCTGTCGACGTAGACCAGCCCGCCGCCGAGCACCGGCGAGACGGTGTCGCCGCGGGCCGCGCACGTCCACAGCACCCGGCCGCTCGCCGGGTCCACGCCCTGCACCGCGTTCGACGCCGACACGAGCAACTGCGGCTTCCCGCCGACCGTCGCCAGTACCGGCGTGCTGTGCGCGAACCCGACCTTCGGCCGCTTCTCCTCCCACCGGGTCTCGCCGGTCGCGCGGTCGAACGCCACGAGGCGCGACTGCTGGTCGAGTTCGTCGCACTGGAGGACGACGGTGTCGCCGACCAGGACCGGGCTCGCGGCGAGCGCCACGTCGAACTTGTGGGGGACGATGTCCTTCCGCCAGACCGGCCGGCCGGCGTGGTCGAGCGCGGCGATCACGGCGGAGCCGAACACGACGTAGACGCGGTCGGCGTCGGCGGCCGGCGTGGGGGCGGTGTAGCCGCCGCGCAGGTCGGCGAAGAGCCACGGGCCGGGCGCGACCGTCACGTCCCAGAGCTGCCGCCCGTCGGCGGCGCGGTAGCAGGCGACGTGGTGCTCGGGGTGCGCCTTCGGGTCCGCCTTGCCGCCGGGCCAGTAGCTCGCGGTGACGAACACCCGCCCGCCGGCCACGACCGGGCTCGACTGGTTCTGGTCGGGCGCGGCCTTCGCATCCGTTCCCGGCAGTGCCGCCTTCCAGGCGACGTTCGCGTCGGCCTTCCCGCCCCAGGTGAGTGGGAGGGACGTCTCGCCGGTCTGTCCCATCCCGCCGGGGCCGCGCCAGCCCGGCCAGTCGGCCGCGACCGCGGCAGCAGCGCCACAGCCGGCAAGAAGGACGAGGAGCGAACGAATGGGCACAGGAGGGACTCCGCCGCCGGACGCGCGAGGCGCTGCACCCCGGCCAGCTTACCCGACCGCCTCCGCCGTGTCGCCCCCCCGGTGCCGCGAAGGTTCTGTACCTCGCTCGAAAAAAGTCCCGCCTCCACTTCCCCAGCTTAATCTCCCGGGTTCACGCGCGAAGATTCTGTAGCCCGCCCGAAAAAAGCGCGACCATTTCCGGCCGGGCGGGGAAGTACTGGGTGTCCGTCCGGCGCGGGTTCCGCCCGCCGCCGCCCTGGGGGGGCGATCATGCGCGCGTCGAGACCGTGGCTGGCGTGCGGGCTGGCCGTTGTCGTTCTCGCCCCGTGGCTGCCCGGGCTCGGCACCCGGCACGAGCCGGACGACCGGGAGCTGGAACGGGACCGTGCCGCGATCGCCCGCGTGTGGGAGGCGAAGGGGCGGATCATGACCGACCTGTGCGCCGGGCGGATCACCCTCGCCGCGGCGACCGACGCGTACTACGAGATGGTCGTCGCCTGCCAGCCACTCCTCACCGGGCTGCGGTTCTCGGTCCCGCACGCCGGGTCGGACCTGGAGCGGGCGGCGATCCGCTTGTCCGACCTCACGGTGCGCGAGGTGCCGCCCGCCGACCGCCCCGCGCTGGCGGCCCGGCTCGACGCCGAGCTGCGCGAGCGCTTCCCGGGCACGGCGAGCCCGCCGCTGGTGGCGGTCACCGGCGGGCAGTAGTCACGCGGTCGCCGGCCGCCACCGCAGGACCGGCTCCTTCGCCGCCTTCACCTCGTCCGGGCGGCTGACGACGTGCGTGTGCGGCGCCGTCTTCAGCAACTCCGCGTCCTCGGCCTTGATCTTCAAGAGCACGTCGGCGAAGGCGTCGAGCGTCTCCTTGCTCTCGGTCTCGGTCGGCTCCATCATCAGCGCCTCGGGCACGACCAGCGGGAAGTACACCGTCGGCGCGTGGAACCCGTAGTCGAGGAGGCGCTTGCACACGTCCATCGCCCGCACCTTCCGCTCGCGCAGGAGCCCGCGGCCGCTCGCCACGAACTCGTGCATGCACGGCCCCGGGTGCGGCACCTCGTAGCCCTCGCTCACGCGCGCCCGCAGGTAGTTGGCGTTGAGCACCGCCGTCTCGCTCACGGCCTTCAGCCCGTCCGGCCCGAGGGTGCGGATGTAGCAGTACCCGCGGAACAGGATGCCGACGTTCCCGAAGAACGAGCGGACGCGGCCGATGGTCTTCTCGCTGGCGTCGCTCAGGTGGTACGCATCGCCGTCCTTCACGACGACGGGGGACGGCAGGTACGGCGCGAGGAAGTCGCGGACGGCGATGGGGCCGCTGCCGGGGCCGCCGCCGCCGTGCGGGCCGGTAAAGGTCTTGTGGACGTTGTAGTGCTGCATGTCGGCGCCGAAGTCGCCGGGGCGCGTGATCCCGAGGATGGCGTTCATGTTCGCGCCGTCGAGGTACACCAGCCCGCCGGCGGCGTGGACGAGATCGGTGATTTGCCGGATCTGCACCTCGAACAGCCCGAGCGTGTTCGGGTTGGTGATCATGAACACGCCGGTGTCGGCGCCGAGCTTCGTCTTCAGGTCGTCGAGGTCGACCAGCCCCTTCGCGTTGCTCTTCACCGTCACGGCGGTAAACCCGGCGAGCGCGGCGGACGCCGGGTTGGTGCCGTGCGCCGAGTCGGGGACGAGCACCTTCGTGCGGTGCGTCTGGTCCGTGTCGCGGAAGTACGCGGCGGCGACGAGGAGCGCGGCGAGCTCGCCCTGCGCCCCGGCCGCGGGCTGGAGCGACACCGCCGGGAGCCCGCTGATCTCGGCGAGGAACTGCTGCATCTCGTAGAGGAGTTCGAGCATCCCCTGGGTGGTGTCGTCGGGCTGGAGCGGGTGGAGGTCGGCGAACCCGGGCAGCGCCGCGAGCCGCTCGTGGCGCTTCGGGTTGTACTTCATGGTGCACGAGCCCAGTGGGTAGAACTGGGTGTCGATGCACATGTTCCGCGTGGACAGGTTGGTGAAGTGCCGCACGAGGTCGATCTCGCCGACCTCCGGGAGCGGCGGCGGCGCGTCGGCGAGGAACCGCTCGGGCACGAGCGATGACAGCGGGGTGTCACCCGGCACGTCGCACGGGGGCGTGCGGTGCCCGCGCCGCCCGGGGCGGGACAGCTCGAAGACGAGTTCGGTGGACTGGGTATTGTTCATCACTTGCTCAGGAATAGGTGTCGGTCGGTTCAGAAGGAGCGGCAGGGTGGTACGGGCTTGGCAGTCAATGATCCAGCATGCGACTCAATAACTCCGCGAAATCGACGTGGTCCGGCGGGTTATTGGCGTGGTGCCTCACGCCGACTTCGAGTTCAACACTCGTATCCAGGATTCGGACGTGCCCACGGTCGCGGCCTGACACGCCGAGGAATATGCCGCCGATCATGTCCGGGTCGTTTCCGATCACGACAAAGCGCGACACCCAGCTCGTGACACTTTCGACAAGCGGTGGCAAGCCGTGAACAGAGGCGGAGTCAGTGAGGAAGTCGTCAGGCCGGATTGGGAACCGGTCAACCCGATCGAGCCGCGCCAGCCTCCACTCCAGATCATCGAAGCGAATAATCTCTCCGGTCGGCGAGCGAAGGAGTTCGCCGTCGAGGGTTTCATAACCCCGATGCCCACCGAGCGAGCAGCCGTTAAAGTTGAGCAAGAAGGCCCGGTAATCGGCCGGGAATGAAGCACCGAGCCGGCGCTCGGCCGTATCGACATCCGCAACCGACACGGCCGGGCCGGTGTCGGTCACATCCGCGCTCCCGAGGCACACCCCGAACGGCGGCAGGGTGACGCGGGCGATCCACACTGGGTCGAGCCCGGCGGCCAACTCGCGCATCGCCGTCGTGTCGCCGTTCACGACCGCCGCTCGCTCGGCGCGGAGGTAGGCGGCGCGGTCCGGGGCGTCGTGGTCGTCGAGCCAATCGGCGTAGACGAGCCGCGGGGTGTCCTGCCCCGGGGCGTCGAGGACCGCGCGGATGAACGCCTCCTCCGTCACGGGAGCAGCCCCTTCTCCTTCAGGGTCGCGTCGGCCCACGCCTTCTGCTCGGACGTCAGCGGCGGGACGGGGTCGCGGGCGTAGCGCGCCCGCTTCGCGTAGCGGCCGGAGTCGTAGGCGCGGTCGAGCAGCGGTTGCAGGTCGAGTTCCGGCGGCGGCACCCCGGGGTCGAGGGGGATGCGGATGACCGGCAGGCGCTCGTCGAGGCGGATCGGGCGGACGAAGTGCTGCGTCGGCTCGCCCTGCACCGTCATCGCGATGTGGTAGTCGTACCGCCCGGCGACCCGGCGCAGCTCCGGCAGCGGGATCGCCGTGGTGTGCGCGCCGCCGCGGAGCAGGTCGATCTCGACCAGGTTCACGCCGCCGAGGCGGAACTCGGTCTGCTTCTGCTGGTACCCCGCCCGCCCGCTTTCGCCCGACTTCTTGTTCGACGGGCTGAGAATCTCCACCGCCGTGACCAGCCGCTCGCCCTCTCCCGAGAGGATTTCCAGGTACGGCTCGCCCCACGGCTCCGGCAGCGGCGCGGCGGCGAC
>JAFKFQ010000750.1 GCA_017308215.1 bacterium
GCCGTGCCGTGCCGCCGGCTGCGGTCCTTCTCCCTTTCATCGCGACCCAGACCAGCTCCCCGCGGAGGACGCCGACACAGCCTCCGCGGCTCGGTCCCGCGCTTGGCGCTCCGCTTCCGCCGGGTCGAGTCGATCAGGGGCCGCCGCCTGCAGTCGCGGTGGCCGTGAAAAAGTGCTGTCGGTCGTGATAAACCCGCGGCCCGGCCGGGCCGACCGGCCGTAGGTAGGCCTCGTGGACCGGGGCAGTGGCGTCGAGGGTGTGGTCCGGGCGCTCGGCCGCCATCCGGTCGGCGGCGAGCCGGCGTCACTCGTCGTAGACGAGTGGCAGCAGTGCCTCGGTGGCACCAGGGTCGCCCTGGTCGATGGCGTTCAGGATCCGCGTGACATCGGCCACGGGGTCCAGTAAACGGCAGTGGGAGGCCGACCACGATTGGAACCGGCCGGTGCCCCAACTCGTAGGGACACCATCGGAAGAATCCGCCCTCGCGGAAAAGTGGCGGGGTGCCCGGCTCGTCGCCGGGCGCCGCTCGGACTACAACCAGTGGTTTCACCCGCGGACCCGTTGCCGGAGGAATGCCGATGCCCCCCACCGACCTCGCCGCCGGTTACCGCTCGGGTGGCGCCCGCGCCGCCGGCGAACCCGCGCCCGCGCCCGCCGCGCTCGCCGACGCCTACCTCCGCGGGGCCGACGGCCTCCGCGCCGCGGTCGCCGGGATGACGCGCGACCAGCTCGTCGCACGCCCGGTCGCCGGGCGGTGGAGTACGCTGGAGGTGGTCGCCCACCTGTCGGACTTCGAGCCGATCTTCGTGGAGCGGTTCAAGCGGGTGCTCGCGCTCGACGAACCGCCGCTGCTGCTCGCCGCCGACGAGATGAAGTTCATCGCGGCGCTGAACTACCACGACCGCGACGTGACCGAGGAACTGGACCTGATCGAGGCGACGCGCCGGCACGGTGCGCGGCTCCTCCGCGGTCTGCGGCCGGAGCAGCTGGCGCGCACCGGCGTCCACAGCCTTAAGGGGTTGCAGACGTTGGAGCAGGTGGTGCGCACCGTCACCGGACACATCGCCCACCACCTGCCGTTCATCCTGGAGAAGCGTAATGCGCTGGGGCTAT
>JAFKFQ010000751.1 GCA_017308215.1 bacterium
ACCAAGAATCGCCCGGGGTGGCCGCCCCGGGCTCGCCCCCAGCCTGACAATCCACCTGCTCCTCGACTTCGCCCGCCGCCGAACCATGCCCGCCGAACCCACCGCCTTCACCGTTCTCGCCGCCGAGGCCGGGCACACGCTCGCCAAGGTGCTCCGCAGCCGCCTCGGCGGGCCGTCGTGGGGCGAGGTGCGCAAGCTCATCGCCGCCCGCCGCGTCAAGGTCGGCGACGCCGTGTCCACCGACGAGGCGCGGCGCCTCAAGGAGGACGAGGTCGTCGTGCTCCTTGAGCACCCGAAGCCGCTGCCGCGGGCCGCGCACCCCGAGCGCCTCGTGGTCCGCCACCTCGACGAGCACGTCGTCGTCGTCGAGAAGCCGGCGGGGGTGAACACGGTGCGCCACCCGGCCGAGCTGGAGTGGTCCGAGGAGCGGCGCGAGCTCGACCCGACGCTCGAAGACCTGGCGCAGTGGGCGGTCGCCCACCGCCTCAAGCGCCCGGCGTCCGACCTGACGCGGCTGCGGATCGTCCACCGGCTCGACAAGGAGACGAGCGGGCTGCTCGTGTTCGCCCGGTCGGTGCTCGCCGAGCGCGAGCTCGGGATGCAGTTCCGCAAGCACACCGTCACCCGCCGCTACCTGACGGTCGTGCCCGGCATCTTCCTCGACCGCACGATCGCGTCGAACCTCGTCCCTGACCGCGGCGACGGCCGGCGCGGCAGCACCACGTTCCCGGACGTGGGGAAGCACGCCGTCACGCACGTGGCGGTGCAGGAACGGCTGCGCGGGTACACGCTCCTGTCGTGCCGGCTGGAGACGGGGCGGACGCACCAGATCCGCATTCACCTGTCGGAGGCGGGTCACCCGGTGTGCGGGGACAAGGTGTACTGCAAGAAGCCGAACGGCGAGGTGGTGCCGGACGCGAGCGGCGCCCCGCGGCTGGCGCTGCACGCGACCGAACTGGGCTTCACGCACCCGGCGACCGGCGCGGCGCTCCACTGGGAGATGCCGCTGCCGGCCGACCTGACGAAGTTCGTCGCCGGGCTGCGGTAGCGGGCGGCGGTGTTCCGTAGGTCGTCGATGCTGGTAGCCGCAGGCTTTAGCCTGC
>JAFKFQ010000625.1 GCA_017308215.1 bacterium
GGGGCCGAGTGAGCGATGCGTCACGAAAAGCCTACATGCCCCCGCCGTCTGCTGCAGCGCCGGGTTCGGCCCAGCGTCAGAACACCCACCCGGAATAGACACCCATCCCCGACGCGCTGTGCGAGGCGTTATAGATCAGGGCGAAGTACTGGCCGAAGAGGACCAGCCACGCGCCGCACGCGCGGACCCACTGGCCTCGCCCCATCCCGGTCACCCCGGCCCAAGCCAGGGGGGCCAAGCCGACGGCGAACGCCGGCGGGGTCCACGGGGCGTATGGGGTGACGGCTAGCACCGGCTGGAACACGCACAGCGCAGCGGCGTACATGGGTGTGGCACGCGACACTGACCCGGCTGCCCGCCGCCGTCCTGCGAACAGCAGCACCAACCCGGACGCACAGGCCGCCAGCGGAACCCAGAAGCGGTCGAAGATCCACGCCTCGCATCCACCCCAGGCAGTCAGGCCGATAAGGGCAGCGAGGACTGCGAAGGCGAGCAACCCCTGCCACGACCTCCACCGCATTCAGTGCCCCCTCCAGCGGCCGAACATGAAGCTCAGCGGCCGCCGCGACTCGGGTCACGACCCACGGCCACCGGTCCGCTGCAGCGACCGGTTCGGCACGCCCGCGGGGCCAACCGCCGACCCCCCTCGGCTGCGGCACCGGTCACCTCCGGAGCCCACCGGTCAGCTACGGCTCCGGGGCGCGGGCGCCACCGGTCACCTCCGGAGATACCCGGTCACCTGCGACTCTCGGCTCCGCGACTCCGGTGGCCGAACACCAAGCTCAGCGGCCGCCGCGGGACCCGTCACCCACGACAGCCCCGCACTACCTGGAACTCGCCGCTGACCCGGCGGTCCGCTGCAGCGACCGGTTCGGCACGCCCGCGCGACGAACCGCCGCCCCACTCGGCCGCGACACCGGTCACCTCCGGAGACGACCGGTCACCGACGGCTCCGGGGCGCGGGCGCCACCAGTCACCTCCGGAGATACTCGGTCAGCTATGGCTCCCGACTCGGCGACTCCGGTGGCCGAACAGAAAGCTCAGCAGCGGCCGCTCTGCCGGCTGTGGGTCACGAATCACTGCCGGGGCGGCCGTCTGCTGCAGCGCGGGGTTCGGCCTGCTGGAGCTTGGCCGGCCAGCACTCCATCTCGGCGACGGCGCGATCGACGAGTGGTGCCACCTCGTCCCATGTCGGCCGCTCGCCACGAACCATTCGCTGGAGCACTTGCAGACCGAGCCGCGCCCTCGGGTAGCCGTATCCCGGGAACAGCTCGTCCTCGTGCCGCCCGAGGCAGTCGAGGATGACCTGCGCCCGTCCCCCGAGCTCCCAAACCGCCCAGAGAACGGTGACCAGTTGGTCCCGGGTGAGGTCGGCGGCCCACTTCACGGGCGTGGCCGTGTCCATCCACTCGCGGAACTCCCCTGCAAAGACTGGCGAGTCCGTCATCGGGTAGGCGCTCTGGGGCCGAACAAATAGCTCAGCAGCGGCCCCCGTCCCTGTGAGCTACGGTCACGACAAACCTACAGGCGGGGGCCGTCTGCTGCAGCGCCGGGTTCGGCGGGTTACGGCGTTAGACCCCGGTGTGGTACACGGCGAGCACGTAGCCCGAGAACGCCAGCCCGGCCCGAAACGCCGGCAACTGCTCGACCGCCGCGAAGAACTCCGCGTAGTCGGGGAAGTCCTCGGAGTACACCGTGACCGTGCCGAGGCCGAGCCGGAGCGGGGGCGGCACCTTGAACTCGACGTGGACCTGCTCGAACCACACCGGCTCGTCCCCGGACGCCCCGCGCATCTCGAACTCGCGGGTGAAGTCGAAGTACCCGTCCGACCCGTACTCCGGCCGACCGTCCCCGATCTGGAAGAACAGGTAGTCGCGGGCGCACGCGGCGGGCACGGCTACGTACCGCTTGAACGCCTCCCACGCGGCGGCCGGGTCGGGTCGAGCCTCGCTCACACCCTCCTCGGCGAGCATCTGACGCAACAGAGGTTCAGTTTCTTCGGGCGTCACGTCTGGGGAGCCTCCGCCGCCGAACATCAAGCTCACCTGCCCGGCCGCGATAACAACACGCGACAACATCAAGCCAGTGAGCAGTAGGAAACAAATCAGGTGGCCGGGTCAGGTGCAGCGACCGGTTCGGCGTCTTGGGTCTCGGCATCAATGGTGGCGATAAGAGCACGCAACCACGCCTGATGCCCCTCGTACGTGCCCAGCACAGCCCCGGCGGCCTCACGGGCCGACAGGTGCCGCTCCAAGAACCGGAACCCGACCGCAGCCGCAGCGGCCCGCAACTCCTCGAGCGGGCCATCGCACTCGTACAGGAAGTCGAACTGGTCGGCCCAGAACCCTTGCTCGGTGCGGGCCACCACCTCGAACTCCTCCGCCCCGCCGAACCCGTACTCGATGAACTCCAACCGACCGCTGCGGTGCCAGACGCCAGTAACCTTGTCGCACCACTCCCAGAGCACGGCGAGCGGGGCGACCTCGGGGGTCTGAAGCGACCCGTGGTACACGTACCATGGCGGCCCCAAACAGCAGTCGTTGAACTGCTCGTGTAGCACCTCGCCGCAAGAGAGCCGGATGAGCGGTTCGGAGACGCCCCACTCACGGAGGATGGCGACTCGCTCGCTTTCCGGCACTGCGGGCATCCGCGCCCTCCTCGCCGAACAGATAGCTCACCTGCGCCGGCCGCCGAGCGAGCAACAGGTCACGAGTAGCCTACCCGCGGCCGGCGTCAGGTGCAGCGCGGGGTTCGGCCCGCTAGCGTCATGCCGGTCGCAGGGTTAGCCGAGTGCTCCCCAACTGTGCGCGGTCACAGGCGCGTTCCATGCGACCAACAGTGCGGCCACCAGCAGCCCGACCGCGCCCGCCTCCGCGTAGATCCGCCCGAGCGAGCGACCGCTTCGGACGTTCCGCCACCACGACAGCGGAATGTCGGTGACCCCTCCGGCGAGTCCGGCCAGCGCGGCCGCACGGGCGAGGTACGGCCCCACGTCCGAAAGCGCGAGGGCGACGACGAAGACCGGGGCTGACAACAGGAGCGCTGCGGCTGTACCCGCTACACAGCCGATGAGGATCGGCGGCCGCTCAAGCCCAGCGGCGATGGCAACGTTCGCTGCGCCGGCTACCGGAGTGAGTACGAGTACCCAGAAGCACACCGCCTCGGGAGTCATGCCGCACCCCACCCCTCGGGGCCGAACTAGAAGCTCACCTGCGCCGGCCGCCGGGTGAGCAACAAGTCACGAGAAAGCCGTCAGCGGCCGGCGTCAGGCGCAGCGCCGGGTTCGGCTCGGCTCGCATCGGTTTCACTCCATCGGCCGGGCAAACCGCTCAGCAACCGGTCGAAGTCCACGCTTCACCCGCAGGAAAGGCCGCCGGGGACGCGATCGCCTGCGGCGCGGCCCGGAGGAACCGTCCGTGCAGGTGCGGGCCGAAGACCAGCAGCCCGATCGCGGCCGCCCCGAGGGCCGTGATGAGGACGGCACCCGCCGCGACATCCTTCGCCTGGCCCGCGACCGGGTGATAGTCGGGCGACGCCACGTCGGTCAGCAGTTCGATCGCAGTATTCAGCGCCTCGGCCGCCCACACCGCCACGACCGCGACGACGATCCAGCACCACTCCGCGGCGGACAACCCGAGGGCGATCCCGAGCGGGACGACGACCGCCGTGGCCGCGGCGTGGACCCAGGCGTTATGCTGGGAGCGAAGCATCGTAGCGATGCCTTGGAGCGCGTACCGCACGCTCCGCAGTCGCCCGCTGAAGGATAGGCGTTCACCCGCGGGCATCTCGATCTCCTATCGCCGAACATTAAGCTCAGCAGCCGCGGCCCGATGCTGCTGTGGGTCAGAAACCGCTGAGGGGCCGCGGTCTGCTGCAGCGCGGGGTTCGGCGGCCTATACGCAACACCCGACGATCAGCACCCCGTCCCCGTCCGGGTGCGGGTGGGTGTTCAGGGCGTTCGTCCCGAACAGCCCGAGCATCCCGTCTGGGAGCCAGCCATCGGTCCCCGACGGTCCGTTGCACCGCCGGTACGTCGGGCTCGCCAGGACCGCGGCCGGGACGTGCGCGAGGTACAGGGCGATGACCCCGCGGACCTCGTCCGCCGGGCACAGGTGGCTGAACCGCTCGGGGACTTCGTCCCGCACCCACACCCGGATACACGCGGCTTCCGCCATCGGTGCGCCTGTGCCGCCGAACATCAAGCTCAGCGGCCGCCGCGGGACAGGTCACCCACGACCGCCCCGCACCGCCTGGAAATCGCTCCCGACCCGGCGGTCCGCTGCAGCGACCGGTTCGGCACGGCCGCGGGACGAACCGCTGACGCCACTCGGCCGCGACACCGGTCACCTTCGGAGACGACCAGTCAGCAGCGGGGCGGGAACTCTGGCGGCTTCTGTCACCTCCCGAGGCCACCGGTCACCTACGACTACCGTCCCTCCGGTCGCCTTCTTTGGGGCCGAACATGAAGCTCAGCAGCCGCGGCCGTGAGCGCTGACCCAATGCTACTCGCGGTCGAGGCCGCGGTCTGCTGCAGCGCCGGGTTCGGCGTCCGCGCTACACTACTGCCGAGCGCTCACGGCCTCCCAGACGCCCTCCATAATGAGCATCGAGGCACTGTCGGGGTGGATGAACTCGCCATACCCCGCGCGGGCTGCGCACCGCCGGAGAAGGGCACTGTTGGACCACAAGCCGTACTGGTTGCGGATGCCCGTGCCCCACCCGTGGTGGTACAGGATCAGGTCGTCCTTCTTCAGGTCGCGGAGCTTGGCCCGGCTCTCGGCGTCCAGCTTGGCTACGATGTCGGCGATCACCCCCTCGGGCGTGTCGAGCAGGGGAACGGCACGGGGCGGCGGGGCCTGTTCCAACGCCAACAGGGCGGCCGGATGCGGCGCGGCGGCCGGGGGCGGCGCGAGTGGCGTAGGAGCCGGCGCGTCCGAACACCCGGCGATGGTCAGCAGGGCGACGGACAGCAACGCGACTCGCATTGGCTTGCCCCTCCGGTGGCCCAACGCCGAACGTGTAGCTCACCTGCGCCGGCCGCCCAGGGGGCTGTGGGTCACGAATACCATATCACCGGCCGGCGTCAGGTGCAGCTCAGGGTTCGGCAACACTCGCCGCCACCCTCTGGCACCGACCGAAGAACGCCTCGAAGCACTTCTCCAACTCCGGTCGGACGCCGAAACTCAGGCAGTCCTCGGCGACAAACACCCGCTCGATCCCGGGGGGTACGTTCTGCACGTGCTGGATGCCCTTGGTGTGGCCCAGGTAGAGCGCCAACGAGGCGGGAGAGAATTGCCGCAGGTGCTCGACCACCAGCCGCAACGTCCGGCCGCCGATCACGTCGTCCTCGATCAGCAGAACGCGCCGGTCCCGGAGATCGCGGAGGTCGTCCTCGGCGGAAATCTGGGTCGGCGGGTAGTCGGTGAAGACCGATAGGACTGGAACCCCGAGCTGCTCGAAGAAGTAGCCGTAAATGTGGCCCTCGGGCGCGATGCTGAGGTAGCGGTCGAATCCGGCTGCGACGAGCAACTCGGCCATCCCGAAGGCGGCCACCGCGTCGTGCGGTACGAAGTTGTTGATCCCCGGCCCCTCCGAGTAGCCCCGCGCCTGGCAGTGCCTGCGCACGTCTGCAACGACTGCGTCGAGAAGCTGCCTTGAGACCATCTGCGTCTCGCCCTCGGGGCCGAACATGTAGCTCAGCGGCCGCCGCGACACTCGTCACGCCCCACGGCCGCAAATCACATGGGAGCCGCTGGTGACCCGGCGGTCCGCTGCAGCGACCGGTTCGGCACACCCACGGGGACCGGGCACCTGCACCCCTCGGGGGGCGCCACCGGTCACCTCCGGAGCGGACCCGTCCGCGAGGGCCCGGGGCTCCGGCACCACCCGTCACCGACCGAGCTTCTCGATCAGTTGCGGCCCACGGTCCACACCGACTCCGGGGCCGAACAGGTAGCTCACCTGCGCCGGCCGCTGATGCTGTGAGTTACGAATCGATACTGAGGCCGCGGTCTGCTGCAGCGCCGGGTTCGGCATCTTGCGGGTGGCCAAGGGCGAACGCCAGGAAGTACCAGTGCGTGTCCATCTCGTCCAACGCCCCCGGCCCAGCACGCTCCTTGTATGTTGCGCGCACCTCCCGCCAGTACCGCCCGTGCAGTGACTCGTCGAAGCGGGGTGTGCCGCGGTACAGCAGGTAGGCATCGAGCAACCCGGCTACGAATGCCAGGTGTTCGGCCTCGACCGCGACGCCGGCCAAGTCGCCCGCCGCCGCGAGCCGCTGCACGTTGCGGGCACCGGCTGCGACGATGCTGGCGTAACAGGCATCGGTTGGGTGTGGTGGCATCGTCCCTCGTTGGCCTTCCCTGCCGAACAACGAGCTCACCGGCCCGGCCGCGCACCAGTACCGCCGACGGACGACCGGCGAGCAGCGGGAATCGAACCACGTGGCCGGGTCCGGTGCAGCGCCGGGTTCGCGGCATGGCAGGAGACCTGCCCCCTCCACGCCAGGAACTTGGGGCTAGCTCGGACGGCCCCGCCGCCTATGTTACCCACGGCGCCCGGCGCAAAGCCCGTCCGGTTTCTGGTGCGGCGAGTGCCCCGTACTCGGCCCGTGGGTTCGATTGGGACGGGGAGCGCGTTCGGCCACACACTTGGTGACGACCGCCTACCCACGACACCGGCGGTCGATCCCGTTGGGACGGCTGACTACACCGTGCCGACTCCCCCGCCGGTCGCCACTCGCCCTGGCCTC
>JAFKFQ010000626.1 GCA_017308215.1 bacterium
TGCTCGACGTGCGGCGGGTGGTGTGGGCGTCCCGGGCGGAGTCCTCGCACTTCCTGCGGGGACTGGATGGTGGGCGAGAAAGCGACGCGGCCCCTCGTGATCCCGAGGGGCCGGCAGCCTGAAACCGCTGAGTTCCCTGGAAACTACTGCCTAACGGTATCACTCACCAGTGCGGCGGGTCGGCGGTCCGTTCAAAAAAGCGCCCGCCGCCCCGGCGGCGGAACCCGGTTGCCGCGACGGAGTCGGGGACATGCTGGGGCGAAGTGGGTCGAGAGGCGTTTCGGTCACGCCCCAGCCTGTGAGCCGGTCTGCGTACTGTTGCTGCCACTCGGCTGCGACCGACCTGCGCGTTTCCAGCGGCACCTCGTCCGGCGCGTCTCCCTGCCAGTCGTCGCTCGCCGCGAGCGCCGCCATTTCGGCGTCGGTCACACCCATTGCTGCGGCCTCCTCAGCTTGGCGAACCGTGTCCTCGAACCGGAGCAGGTGCGCCGCTACACGAGCGGCTGTCGCCATCCGTGCCGCGTGTGGCCCGGGCATGTCGGCGAGATGCCGCCTCCGGAACAGCAGTGGCGCCGCGTGAAACCGCGCGGCCTAGCCGACGAACACCCCGCCGGCGAATCCGGGGTCGAACGCCAGGTACGAGGCCGTCACCTGTTGGGTGAAGTCGTACTCGACCACCCACGGGGCCGTCCCCGGCCCGGCCCCGACGATCAGCCGTGGGTCGTCACCGCCTCGGCTCGCCACCGACACCCCGCTGGTGAACACCGGGTCGAACGGGAAGAAGCTCGCGACCTCGGTGCCGGTCGCCGTGTAGATCTTCACCTGCGGCCCGCCCCCCGGCCCGGCCCCGACCTCGATCAGCCCGTTGTCGGCCGTCACGTTCACCCCGCCGGTGAACCCGCCGAACGGGCTGAACGTCAGGATCTGGTCGAACGCCCCGGCCGCGAACACGCGCACCTCCGACGCGGCCCCGACCCCCGACCCGGCCACCACCAGCCCGGTCTGGGCCGCCACCGACACCCCGCCCCGCTGGGCCGGGTCGAACGCGAAGAAGCTCGCCGTCTCCGCCAGGTCCGCGTACCGGAACACCTTCACGTGCGGCGCCCCGCCCTCGCCGGCCCCAGTGACGAGTTCGGCCACCCCGTCCCCGTCCAGGTCGGCGGCAGCGACGAAGACCCCGTACCGGGCCGACGGGTCGTAGGCGAAGAAGCTCCGCAGCTCCGCGCCGGTCACCCCGTCGAACACCTTGACGTGCGAGCTCCCGAGCGGGCCGGCCCCGGTGACAACGTCGTCCACCCCGTCCCCGGTGAAGTCCGCCGTCGCCACCCGCACCCCGCCGGTGAAATCCGCAACGTAGGCGAGGAGCGACAGCCGTTCGGTCCCGGTCGAGTCGATCACCTTGACCGCCGGTGCCCCACCCGACCCGGCCCCGACCGCCGTCCGGATGACGGGCGGGGGTGGGGGCGGCGGGGCTTCGGCGTTCGTCAGGTCGAACGTGACGGGTGCGACCGTGTCGAGGGATGCGGTCACCGCATAACCGCCCGGTGTCCCGTTGGCGGTCGCGGTGACTCGGGCGGTCCCGTCGGCGACGACGGGGCAGTGGTCACGCTCAGGGCGGCCGACGCCCCGGCCCCCGGGGCGGTGAACGTGACGACCTCACCCGCGACCGGGACGCCCGGGTCGTTCGCCGTGACGGTGACCACCAACGCGCTCGGGAAGGCCGTGTCCACCCGGGTCGATTGACCCGACCCGCCGGTGACGGTCAGGGTGAACCCGCGGCTCTCGAACGCCCCGACGTCCCGCCGTCCGCCCTGCACCCCGACCCCGCGCTGGTCCGGGTCGGTCCCGGTGCCGGCGTCGAGGGCCGGGCTGCCGGGGCGTAGGGCCATCGTCCGGGTCGGCCCGCCGTGGTCGCCGAGCGGTGTCAGGAGCGGGTCGGCGGCGAGCGAGTCGGTGAAGAAGGTCCCGACGCCGGTCCCGTCCTCGACGATGTTGTGCGACCCGGACGCGGTCCCATCGAGATTCAGGGTCAGCTCGCCGCCGGCCGGGCTGCCGGCCAGGATCGACCCGGTCAGCGTCAAGGACGCGTCGTTGCCGACCACCGCGACGGCCCCGCCGCGGAACGTCGAGCCGGTGGCGGTATTGCCGGAGAACGTCGAACCGGTGATCGTCGTCGTTCCGGCGGCGTAGATGCCGCCGCCTGCCGATGCCGTGTTTCCACTGAACGTGGAGGCGGTGACGGACAGCGCCCCCTGGCTCTCGATCGCGCCGCCGGTCCCGTCCGCGGTGTTCCCGTCGAACGTCGACCGGGTGAGCGTCAGCACGGTCGTGATGTCGACGTAGATCGCCCCGCCCCTCCCGCCCGCGTTGCCGGAGAACGTGCAGTCGCTCACCGCCACCGTGACGCTCCCCCGGCCCGGCCCGCCCCCGCGGCGCTCAGCGCGGCGGTGCCGACGTTCCCGACGAAGGTCGATCCGGTCAATGTCATGGGGCCGGTCGCTCCGCTCGTGTCGATCGCCCCCGCCGCGCCGGCCGTGTTCCCGGTGAACGTCGAGTCGGTCACCGTCAGGGTGCCGTCGCTCCGGATCGCACCACCGAGCCCCACGGTCGCGGAGTTGCCGGAGAAGACCGAGTCGGAGACCGCCAGCGTTCCCGTGCTCCCGATCGCCCCGCCGCTACCGCCTAGGGTTGTGGAGTTTGCGGTGAACGTGCAACCGGTGACGGTCAACGAACCGTGGTTCAGCACGCCGCCGCCGGTCGAGCCGGAGCCGACCCAGAGGCCGTTCGTGACGGTCAGACCGGAGAGGGCGGCCGTCACCCCCGCCTCCACCTCGAACACCCGGCTGGCGTTGTTCCCGCTCACCGTCACGGCCCCGCCGCCGGCGATGGTGGTGTCGGTCGCCAGGGTGAGCTGGGTGCCGCCCAGGGTGACCGTGCCGCCGACCGAGAACGAGATCGCCCCGCCGGCCCCGGCATCCCCGGTCACCTGGGCGCCCTCCTCCGGGGTCAGGTCGCCGATGGCCAGTTCACCGTTGGCGAGCGCGACGGCCTCGCGCAGGGTGAGTACGCCGTCGCGGGCGTTCGTGTCGGCGAGGTCGTTGACGACCGCGACGAGCGAGCCCTGCCGCTCGAAGGCGCCGATGTCGCGGGTGCCGGCCGGCACCCGTCCCCGCTGGTCCGGGTTCGTGCCGGTGCCGGCGTCGAGCGCGATGCTCCCGGGGCGGAGACCCATCGTCTGCGTCGGCCCGCCGTTGTCCGCGAGCGGAAGCAGCGCCGGGTCGCCAGACCGCGAGTTCGTGAAGCACGTGCCAACCCCGGTCCCGTCTTCGACCAGATTGAACGACCCGGACGCGGTCGCCCCGTTCGCCAGCACCAGGTCGCCGCCGGACGGGCTGTCCGCCAGAATCGTCCCGGTCATCGTCAACTCGGCCGTCGAGACCACGGCGTCGATGTAGATGGCCCCGCCTCGGAACCCGGGGTCGGTCGCGGAGTTGCCGGCGAACGTCGAGTCGGTCACTGTGGTCGAGCTCCCGCCCGCGGCCAATATTCCCCCGCCGATACGGGCGGTGTTTCCGCTGAACATGGAGGCGACTACGGTCAGTTCCCCGGCGGCAATCGCGCCGCCGCCGCCGGAGGTGTTGTCCGTGAACGTCGAGCGGGTCACGGTCAGCGGGCCGAACGCCTCGCAGAAGATCGCGCCGCCCTGGATGGTGGCCCCGTTCTCCGCGAACGTCGAGTCGGTGACCGTCGAGCTAAAGATGCTCAGGGCGCCGCCGGACTGGGTCGAATTCCCAGTGAACGACGAACCGGCGACCGTCACGTTGCCACCCCGGATCGTGCCACCGATGACGGCGGAATTCCCAGTGAACGACGAGCCGGTGACCGTCAGCGTGCCGGTATTCGCGAAGCTGTTCATGATCGCGCCGCCGCCCCCGGCGTCGGCCGAGTTCCCGGTGAGCGTGCAGTCGGTCACCGTCAGCGTGCCGAGGGTGAGGAGGATCGCCCCGCCGCTACTGGCGGCCCCGACACTACCGCCGGTGACCGTCAGGCCGGACAGCGAGACGGTCGCTCCCCCCTCCACCTCGAACACCCGGCTGGCTCCGTTCGCGTCGATCGTCACGGTCCCGCCGCCGGCGATTGTCACGTCGTCGGACAGGGTGAGTTGCGTGCCGCCCAGGGTGACCGTGCCGGTTACGCCGAAGACAATGTCGTCGGGCTCGGCGGTCGCGTTCGCCTGGGTCACGCAGTACCGCAGGTCACCAGACGTGCCGGTGCCGGTGCCGGTGTCGGTGATGGCGGTGCCGGTGAAGGTGGCAGGGGTGGCGCGGTCCTCAAGGACTTCGCAGGCGAGGCGGCGGCGCATCGGTGTGTCTCGGGGAGGGCGTACCGGTGGCGCGGGCGGCCCGGGCTCGGCGACGTGACCCGCTACCGGGGATCTGGCGAACGGCGCCGCCGGTCGGACAGCGGCGGCAAGAAATGTGAGTACTTGTGACAGGCCGGCGGGGGCGCTACTGCGCGAACAGACGGTCGAACTCCGGGCCGAGCGCCTCCCGGGCAGCGAGTCGCACCCGCAGCCAGTACCACCCCTTCATCCCGGCCGGCGGCCGCGCCCCGTCGGGTGACGTGCGGCGGGCCTCGCGCAGCCAGTCGGTGAGCAGCCGCGCCGCCTCGTCCGCGCCGGCAGAGTCCCCGGCGGTGCGGTGGGCGATGGCCAGCGGCCTCCACGCCAGCGGGCGGGTGTCGCCGAGCGGGCGGGGGGCGTCGGCGGCGCGGGCGAGTACTGCCGCGGCGTCGGCCGCCCGGCCGGAGCGGTGGTACGCCAGCCCCAGGTCGAGGAGCTTCCAGAAGTGGTCGGGGTGGGTCTGGACCGGCGGCTCCAACAGGTTCACCAGCACCGCCGCGTCGGCCGCCGGCACCGGCCCGACCAGCGCCCCGTGCGCGCACACGGTGGCGCGGAGCGTCGGGCCGTCGCGGCGGGCGGCGTCGAGCAGCCGCCGGGCGGCGTCGGCGAACCCGGCCGCGTCGCCGGCGTCAGCCTCCAGCAGTGCCCGGTTGCAGAGGAATTCCAGGTCCGGCGAGCCCGCGGCCGCCGCCCGCGCCGCCGCGAGCGCGTCGTCCCACCGGCCGAGTGCCACGAACGCCTGCACCCGCACCGGCTCGTCGCCGCGGGCCGGCGGGCCGAGCTCCGCGGCGCGGGCGAGGTGCCACTCGGCCCGGTCGAACCGGCGGTCCGCGGCGTCGGCCGCGGACCGCCGCAGGTGCCAGTGGCGACGCCGGGCGTCGAGCCCGGGGCGGCGGTCGGGTTCGCCCGAGCTCCACACCGCGACCGACTGGTCGTGAACGGCGAGAGCGAGCGCGGTGCCGTCCGGGCTCCAGGCGACGTGCGGCACGAACGCCCGGTCGCTCGGCCGCGGCGGCGCCCCGCGCAGGGTCAGCACCTCCAGCCCGGTGTCCGCTTCCCACACCACGGCCGCGTCCTGTGTCGCTCCAGCCAACAGCCGCCCGTCCGGGCTATACACCAGGTCGAACACCGGCTGCCGCCCGCGCCACTCCCACACGGTCTTATCCGCCGCCCGCACGACCAAGCCGCCGTTCTCCGCCCGCGCCACCGCCCCGCTCTCCGGGCGGGTGACCTCAACTTTGGGCGGCGCGGGCGCGGCGCCCGCGCCCGCGGCGGCCCCGGTCCGCAGATCGATAACGCCGGCCCGATAGTCGTCCGTCCAGGCGAGCCGGTCGGCCGCCGGGAGGGCGAGTGCCGCGACCACCGGCCGCCCGGTCATGACGCGCACGAAGTCGGCAGGCGAGGTGACGTCCCACGCCTTCACCACGCCCGCCGCGTCGGCCGAGTACACGGTGTGCCCGGTGGGGTCGAACGCCACGCGGGTGACCCGGTCGGCGTGCCCCCGGTAGGTGGCAGCGAGGGTGCCGTCGTCCGTCCGCCACAGTCGGACGGTGCGGTCCGCGCCGGCGGTCGCCAGGAAGTCGCCGGTCGGGCTGGCGGTGAGGTCGGCGACCTCGGCGGTGTGCCCGGTGAGGACGTGCCGCAGCCCGCCGCCCGGGGCGTGGAGCCGCACCGCCGCGCCGTCGGCCGCCACGGTCCACCCCGGCATGCCGGGGTGGACCGCGCCCGCGATCGGTTCGGTGCGCACAACCCGTCCCGTCCCCGCGTCGTGCCACAGCACCCCGCGCGCGCCGCTGGCGACCACCCGCGTCCCGTCCGGGGTGAACGCGACTCGGGTCGCGTCGGCGCTCGCCGCGTGCCACAACTGCCGCCCAGCCGCCCACTCCCAGACGCGCACCACCGGCACCGTCCCGGCCTCGCGCTGGAGCACCGCCAGCCGGCCGCCGCCCGGGGCGAACGCGACCGCGCCACCGATGTGCTGCTCCGCCGCCCCCGACTTGAGAGCGGCCCGTTGCGCGCCGGTGTCGGTGTCCCACACGCGCACGGTGCCGTCGCACCCGGCGGTGGCCACGCGGCGGCCGTCCGGGCTGAACGCGACGGCCGCCGCGTAGTTCGTGTGCCCGCGGAACTCGCGCACGGCCCGGCCGGTGTTCGCGTCGAGCAGGCGGACGACGCCGGGCGTGAATGTGGCCGGTACGCCCGGTTCGAAGAACGGGTTCCCGCCCGCCGCCGCCACGCGGGCGCCGTCCGGCGAGACGGCGAGCCCGGCGCCGGCGCCGGCGCCGGTCCACAGGTCGCCGCGGAGTCCGTTGCGGAGGACGTGCCACTCCCACCCGCGCCGCGCCGG
>JAFKFQ010000765.1 GCA_017308215.1 bacterium
GCTGGTTGGTGCGGTTCGGGTGCTCGATGACCAGCGTCCGGTCGGTCTGGCTGCGGTTGGCGACCCGGTACTTCTTCTCCTCGCGCACCTTCGTCACCGTCGTCACGATCCCCTTCACCGCCTTCACGTTGGTGATCCGGCTGGTGCCCGAGCCGGTCTGCGGATCGACCTCGGTGCCGAGGTCGATGGCGTAGGACACCAGCCGCTCCTCGTTCGGCTGGACGTCGAGGACGCGGGTGTCGCCGGCGTAGGTGCTACCTTCAAAGACGGTGATCGGGCCTTGCGACAGGTGCATGCCCGAGGCGTTCTTGAACCGCAGGCCCAGCAGCGGGTGCTTCGGCTGGACGGCCGGGTTGTAGATGCTCACCCGCGTGCCCTCGACCTCCTTCCCGACGATCGGGAGGAGCGCCGACTTCTGCCGGGCCAGCGAGACCGGGTGGTCGATCGCGTACTGGAAGAAGTCGCCCAGCTTCCCGGCCGTCGCGGCGCTGCCGACGGCGCCGCGGGCGATGCCGGCGGCCAGCTCGCGCTGGAGTCGCTGGGCGCCCTCGCCCTTCCCGTCGTTCGGCACGACCGCGCCCAGCGCGAGCGATTCCCGCTCGCGCTTCTCCGCCGGAGCACTCGCAGCGGGCGGGGCGAAGCCGGCCCGCGGGTCCATCTTCGCCCGCCCAAAGGAAACGGGATCCCTGGTGTCCACGAAGGGGGTGGCACGCTCGGCGTCGTTCATCCCGCGGAGGAACATTCGCTCCTTGTCCCCGCGGCCGTTGAACCCGCCGTCATACGTCGGCGGGCGGAGGGAGGCGAACAGCTCGGGCTCGACCGTCGGGCGGGGGACGTAGAGCGGGTTGTACAGGTCCATCTTGAAACTGATCGGGCGGCCGCTGATGAGGGCCATGCGGACGTTCGACCAGTCCTCGTCGGTCGGGTTCTCGACGATCGCCCACCCCTGGAGGTACGGCTTGGCCCCCTTCCCCTCGGCGTCCAGGACCAGCCGGTAGCTCGTCTTCCAGATCGGCGCCTCGACCACGTACCCGACCTGCACCCGCCGCTTCCCGTCCCCCGCGAAGTGGAGGCTCACCGCCTTCTTCTGGGCGTCGTG
>JAFKFQ010000627.1:0-3013 GCA_017308215.1 bacterium
CTGCTCGGTGGTCATGTCGCGGACGGCGGCGCCGCTCTTCTCGACCTGGGTCTTCGGCGGGGTGCGGTCGGCGCCGGACCCCTGCGGGACGCCGGCGGCGACCTTCTGCTGGAGCCCGCCGACGCGGACCATGAAGAACTCGTCGAGGTTGGCGCTGAAGATGGCGAGGAACTTCAGCCGCTCCAGGAGCGGGACGGTCGGGTCTTGCGCCTCCTCGAGGACGCGCCGGTTGAACTGGAGCCAGCTGAGCTCGCGGTTGAGGTACAGCGCCGGGTCGTCGAGGTTGACGGGCGCGGCGGGCGGGGTCGGGGCGGCGGACATTCGTGAACCCTTCGCGCGGCCCGCGGCCGCGGTTGCTCGATGGCGGGTGGCCGCACGCGGCCGGGTCGTTACCCGTCTTGTGGTTCGGGCAGCGGCCGGAAGGTGGAATGCCGTTCGGCGACCGTGCCGAAGCGTTCCACGAACACGACCTCCTCCGGGCGGACCGTCAGGTTTTCGAGCAGGTCGAGGGTGGCCTGGTACTCGACGTTCCGCCCGAACACCTGCCCGAAGAGCACGAGCGTCGCCCCGCTGAACGCGACGCCGACGTTCTCGAGTCGCATCACGAGTGCCGAGCGCGTCGTGACGTGCCGGTCCAGCGTGCCGGGCGAGCGAGTGAGCCGCTCGGTCACCTCGACCAGCATCCCGCGCCACCCGTTGAGGGTTTCGACGAACGACTCGATCTGGGGAATCCGCTCGCGGTTCACGCGGCCTCCGGCGCTGCCTAGCAAGGCAGTATAACCCCGCCGCCCGGCGGCGGCGAGCCGAGCCGTTGCCGGCACCGGCCGTGTTCAATCTCGCCGGTCGGCCGCCCCCACGTTCTCCTTCATCAGATCCTCCACGATCCCGTCGGCCACGCAGAACCCGCGGCGCGTCAGCGTCACCGCGGCGCCGTCGGCGAGCAAGCCCTCCGCCACCAGCGCCTGTACGCGGGCGCCGACCAGTTCGTTCAGGTCGAAGCCGGTCTGCTCGCGGAAACGCGCCCGGCCGACGCCGTCGGCGCGGCGGAGCTGCGTGGCGAGCGTCTCGAACGCCCGGTCGCGCGGCGCGAGTGCCTCACTCTGAAACGTCGGCGACTCGCCGGCGAGGACGCGGCGCACATATAGCGCCGTGTCACGGACGTTCAGCTCGCGGCGGCCGTTCACGTAGCGCGCCGCGCCGGTGCCGAAACCGTGGTACGCTTCGTTCGCCCAGTAGCGCTCGTTGTGCCGGCAGCGGAACCCCGGCCGCGCGAAGTTCGACACCTCGTAGTGCTCGAACCCGGCCGCGGCGAGGCGGCCGATGGCGTGCTCGTACATTGCGAGTTCGGCGTCCTCCGACACCGCCGGCACGGCCCCGCGACGGCGGGCCTTCCACAGCGGCGTGCCGGTCTCGTAGGTGAGGCCGTAGGTCGAAACGTGGTCCGGGCCGAGCGCCAGAGCGGCGTCGAGGTCGGCGGCCCAGTCGGCGGGCGTGCTGCCGGGGGCGGCGAAGATCAGGTCGAGCGACAGCGCCATCCCGAATCGCCGTACCAGTTCGACGGCGCGCGGCACCTGCTCCGGCGTGTGGCGGCGGTCGAGCGCGGCGAGCGACCCGGGACGGAACGACTGCACCCCGAGGCTCACCCGCGTCACCCCGCCGGCGGCGAGCGTGGCGGCCTTCTCGGCGGTGAACGAGTCCGGGTTCACCTCGATGCTGAACTCACTCCCCGCCGGCGCGGGGAGCCAGCGGTTCAGCAGCGCCAGCAGGCGCGCGAGCTGGCCGGCACTGAGGTGCGTCGGCGTGCCGCCGCCGACAAAGCGCGTCTCGACCGCGGCCGGCTCGCCGAGCCCGGCGAGTTCGACGCCGAGCGCGTCAAGGTAGAGTTCAATGAGGTGATCTTGGCCGGTACTGACCGCGAAATCGCAGTAGCCGCAGTGGTGAGCGCAGAACGGGACGTGGACGTAGGCGGTGTGCGGGTGGAGCCAGGGATCAGCCATGCGGTCATGATGCGGGCCGGGAGACGAACCCACAAGGCGAGGCGACCGAGCCACGGCCACGATCAGAACGTCCGCATCAACTGCGCGTAGTCGGCGACCAGCTTCTTCGTGTCCACCCGCTCGCCCCGGTAGCGCTTGTACCCCCGCGCCTCGCCGTCCGGCCCGGGCCGCAGCTCGGGGATGAACACCTCGTTCGGGAGGTAGCCGGTCAGACGGACCGTGTCGAACCCGGCGTCGCGGCAGACTTGAAGCCCGGCGAGCGTGAACCCGCCGACCTGCGCGTCGGTTTCGATCACCACACGCAGGTCGTGCGGCGCGGTCGCGTCCTTCTTCACCCGGGTGAGGTAGTCACGCGCCCCGCCGATGATCGCGTCCTGGTCGAGTTCGATGAGCCGCGGCGTCGTCGCCCACTTCTCGGCCTGGTCGCGGCCGGGGGTCACGCTCCAGCGGCACTTCCCGGCGGCGTCGAACTCGGTGATCGTGAACGGCTCGGGCGCCCCCGCCCGGGTGCGGGACGTGTCGATCCCGCGGACGGTGAACACGATGTACGGCCCGGCCTTCGCCGGCCCGGCGGGTTGTTTCACGGCGGGCGTCTCCTTGTCCTGCGCCGCGGCGTCGGGCGCGTGCCGCGCCGACAGCCCGGCGCCGAGCCCCAACACCAGCAGCGCGAGCGCGGCGCCCCCGGCCGCGGTCGCCCGGCGGATCCAGAACATGCGAAGAACCTCCTGCGCGAGGGTGGACGCCGACAGGGACGCGAGTTGGGCCGCGGCGGCGGAGCGGAGCGCGGCCGCTTCCACGCCGGCGGGCACGACGACCGTCGCGGCCGCGAGCAGCGCCGCCGGCTCCCGGCCGAGCCGCGCCCGCAGCTTCGCCAGCCCGCGCGAGACGAGCGAGGAAACCGTCCCCTCCGCGCAGCCGAGGCGGTCGGCGGCCTCGCGGTGGGTCAGCCCTTCGAGGTGGGTCAGCAGCACGGCCGTGCGGCAGCGCGCCGATAGCCCGCCGAGCGCCGCGTCGAG
>JAFKFQ010000627.1:3027-9773 GCA_017308215.1 bacterium
GGAACGTCATGCAGCTCGGCCGCGCGGGCGAGCCGGCGGGCGTTCTTGCGGCGGACGTTGCGGGCGGTGAGCGCGGCGACCGTCAGCAGCCACGGGCCGATGGTCGTCGCCGCCGTGAGCCGGCCGGCACGCCGCACCAACACGAGGAACGTCGCCTGGAAGGCGTCCTCCGCGTCGGCCTCGTCCGGCAGGACGCGGCGGCACGCGCCCCACACGAGCGGGCCGTGGCGGCGCACCAGTTCGGCGAACGCCGGCTCGTCGTGTTCGGCCAAGAATGCGGCGAGCAACTCGCCGTCGCGGCGCGGGTCGGGGTCGATTCGGCGGAACAGGGCGGCGAGCGGCGTCATGCCCTTATCATGTCGCCGCCGGCCGAGAGACTTGCAGGGAAAGTGTGGAGTTGTCAGTGATCAGTTGTCAGTCGGACACCGCCGCCGGTCACCCCGCGAGGTCGTGTCCGACTGACAACTGATCACTGGACAACTCCCCGACTCAGGGCACGAGAACCAGCGACGCCCCGGTGACCACCAGTGCCTCGGTCGTCGTGCCGGTGATCGTCAGGCCCGGCGGGTAGAGGTAGTACGGCGTCGGGCTGCCGGGCAGACACTTGCCGGCGTTCGTGTCCCAGAACCCGGTCACCACCCCGGACGCCAGGCTGTTCGGCCAGAGGAGCACGTCCTTGTAGAAGTACGCGGCCGACACGAACGGGGTGGCGAACCCGAGATCCCACCCGTACCGCTCGCTGTTCCTCTCCTCGAAGTGGAGCCGGCGGTGGACCACGAACCCCGGCTCGTACAGCGCCTGCTGCGGCGCGAACGTGCCGGTCCGCGACACGAACTGCGTCCCCGGCGGCACTACCGGCGGGAGGCTCGGGAAGTCCCAGTTCCCCTCCAGCTTCGGCACGTCCTTCTTGTCCGCCCGCCGCCGGGCGTCCTCCTTGGCCCGCTCGATGATCGCCCGGTGGAGCGCGGCGTCGTCGTACATCAGGAAGATCTTGTCCCGCGGCGGCAGCTGCGTCACCTCGGGCGCCAGGAACGGCCCGGGCGACGGCTGCGCGTCACCCTTCGGCTGCGCGTCCGGTTGCGCATCTCCCTTCGGCTGCGCGTCCGGCTGGACCGGCGGTTGCTCCTGCACCACCGGCACAGGCACGCCGAGCGGCAGCGGCGGGGTGGCGAGGGCGGGCCGGGCGGGCACGGCTGTGGGAAGCGGCGGGGGAACGCCCGGCACCGCGACCGGCACGCCCGTCGCCGCGGGGGCGAGGACCGGCGGCGCCTGCGCCTGCACCACCGCCCCGGGGTCGGCCATACCGTCCACGGCGAGCGCGTCGGCCGGCTTGCGGAAGTACATCACCTGCCCGGCCCCGCCTGCCGCGCCGACGCGCTCGGCCCGCGGCGTCGGCTGCTGCGCCCCACCGCTCACCGGGCGGTACCCGGCCGGTGGTCCGGTGTCGGGGCGGCCGGTGGTCGCGGTCGGCTGGGGGGCGGGTTGCTGCGGCTGTTGCTGTCGTGGCTGTTGCGCGGCGGCCGACTGGTACGGCGTCCACGGCCGCGCCGCCCCGCCGTTCGGCACCCCGCCGGGCTGGCCGGCGGTGGTCGGGTAGGGGGTGGCGTAGACCGCCGCGGGGCGGGAGACGGTCGGCGGCTGCTGTGCCGCCGCGGGGCCGCCGCACAGGGCGGCGAGGGCGAGGCTACACGCCGTCCGCGGACCCCAGGTCCGAGGTGCTGTAGTTCGGGGCTTCCTGCGTGATCGCGATGTCATGCGGGTGGCTCTCCTGCACACTCGCCGCGGTCACCTGGATGAACCGCGCCTGGGTCCGAAGCTCGTCCAACGTCCGGCAGCCGCAGTAGCCCATCCCGGCCCGCAGCCCGCCGACCAGCTGGTACACGAACGGGCTCAGGTGCCCCTTGTACGGCACCCGCCCCTCCACGCCCTCGGGCACGAGCTTGCCGTTCGCCGGCCGCCCGCCCGCCGCGCCGCCCTGCTGGTACCGGTCGGCGCTGCCGGCGACCATCGCCCCGAGGGAGCCCATCCCGCGGTACTGCTTGAACGTCCGCCCGCGGTACAGGATCGTCTGCCCGGGGCTCTCGGCGAGACCGGCGAACAGCCCGCCGATCATCACCGCGTGCGCCCCGGCCGCAATCGCCTTGGTGATGTCCCCGCTGTACCGGATGCCGCCGTCGGCGATCACCGGCACCCCGCTCCCGGCCAGCCCCTTCACCGCCTCGGCGATCGCCGACAGTTGCGGCACCCCGACCCCGGACACGATCCGCGTCGTGCAGATGCTCCCCGGGCCGATGCCACACTTCACCCCGTCGGCACCGGCGTCGGCGAGCGCCTTCGCGCCTGCGGCCGTCGCCACGTTCCCGGCGATTACGTCGATGGCGTGCCGCTTCTTGATCTCGCGGACCGTCTCGACCACGTTCCGGCTGTGGCCGTGCGCCGAATCCACGACCAGTACGTCCACGCCCGCGTCGATCAGCGACGCCGCCCGCTCGTAGTCGTGTACCCCGACCGCCGCCCCGACTTTCAGCCGCCCGCGCCCGTCCTTGCAGGCGTTCGGGTACTTTTCGGCCTTGTCGATGTCCTTGATGGTGATCAACCCCTTCAGACGGAATGAATCGTCCACCAGGAGCAATTTCTCCACCTTATTTCGGGTGAGGATCTTTTCCGCCTCGGCCAGGCTGGTGTGCTCGGCGGCGACGACGAGGTTGTCCTTGGTCATCACCTCGGCGAGCTTCTGATTGTTGTCCGTCAGGAACTTGAGGTCGCGGCGCGTCAGAATCCCCTTGAGGACGCCGTTCACCGTGATCGGCACCCCGCTGATGTGGTGGTCCTCCATGATCTGCCGGGCGTGGCCGACGGTATCGTCCGGCGGGAGGGTGACCGGGTCGGTGATAATGCCGTTCTCGGACCGCTTAACCTTGTCCACCTCGCGGGTCTGCGCGCTGGGGGACAGATTCTTGTGAATGATCCCGATACCGCCCTCTTGCGCCAGCGCGATCGCCAGTTCGCTCTCCGTCACCGTGTCCATCGGGCTGGAGAGAATCGGGATGCTGACGGTGACGTTGCGCGAGATGCGGGTGCGGACGTTGGTGTCTTTCGGAACCACGTCGGAGTAGCCGGGCTCGAGCAGAACGTCGTCGAACGTGATGCCCTTGTAGGCGATCCGGTCGTGCATGGCCGCGGCCCCCGGAGGCGGTGGTGAGTAGGATTCGGGATTATAGGGAACTGGGGTAGCGGCGAGACAGTGAAGAAGCCGCGGGAGAGGGCGTGGACCGGGCGTGTCTGCCTCCCGGAGTCAATGATAATCGCCAGAGCGACGCCCGGCTGGCGGCACCAGGATCGGCCCTCGCGTTCGCCCCGTCCGCGGACTAGAATGAGCGCTAGGTCGTCCACCCCCTGCGAGAAGCTCCCATGACCCGGTACACCTGGCTGGCGGTGCTCGGCGGACTTCTCGCAACCCCCGGCGTCGCGCCGGCGCAGTTCGTCGGCGGGTTCAACATGGGCCGGCTCCAGTTCCGCCAGCCGATCACCGGGCTGCGGGTGCCGCTTCCCAACTTCCGCTACGGCGGCATCGCCACCCTCAACACCCCGTTCGGCCGATTCTCCTACGGGGCGGCGGTCAGCGGCCCGGCCGGGTACTACTGGCTCCGGCAGCAGGGGTATTACCCGAACTATGCCTATCTCTACCCGCCGGCCGGCAGCGGGTACATGAGCGGCGGCGTCGGCAACCCGGCGCTGGAGGCGGCCCGCGCCGACTTCGACCGTGCCCAGAAGGCCGCCGCCGTCGCCACGCTGACCGCGAAGGGCGCGGTGCACGACCAGTGGGCCTACGAGAAGTTCGGCGCCCCCGGGGTCGCGGCGGTGAAGGCCGGGCCGGACGCACCCGAGGCCGTCGCCAAGGCGCTGGCCGTCACCGACGAGCGAGTCATCGCCGGCGGCGAGCCGCTCAACCACCTCGTCGTCGCGGCGGCGGCGGCCGAGAAGAAGGTCGGCAAGATGGACTCGGCGTTCCTCCCGCCGAACCTCCTCGCCGACCTGAAGTTCTCCGGCCCGCAGGCCGACGCGGTGAACCTCCTCCGCCGGGCCGGACGGCTCGAGTACCCGGCCGGGTTCGACCAGCCGGCGCTCGCCGAGGCGCGCGACAAGCGCGACCGCGAGTTCGCCGCCGCCGCCTCGCCGGTGCTGCTCGGCAGGGCGGCCGAGCCGGCCCGCGCGGCGAAACTGGAGGCCGCCGTCGCCGACGCCCGCAAGGCGCTGGCCCCGCAGATCACCGGGATGAGTTTCGAGGACGCGGCCGCCGCCCGCCGGTTCCTGAACCAGATGGACGCCGCCGCCCGCACCCTGAAGGCGCCGGGCACCGCCGGCCTGATCGACCCGGCGTGGCAGGTGGAGGGGACGAACGTGGCCGGGCTGGTGCGGTACATGAGCCGCCACAACCTGCTGTTCGCCCCGGCCCCCGCCGGCATGGAGGACCGCTACGTCGCCGTCCACCGCGGCCTCGGGGCGTATTTGTACAACCTCACCGAGGCACAGAAGAAGAAGTAGCACCGGGTTGTCCGGCCGGGGCGCGAGCCCCGGATGGTCGGCGCGCCGAGCACCACCGGGGCTCGTGCCCCGGCCGAACAAGCAAGTCACGCCCCATCCAGTTCCGCCGCCCCGGTCGTCGCCGGGTCATAGGGCGTCACCCACTGCAACACCTCGATCCGATTCCCGTCCCAGAACCGGACAAGGTTACAGAATCACAATTCCCTTCAAAATCAGCGGTCCAGCGCCGCCGCCCCGCCAGTAGCCGAGTCGTAGGGCGTCAGCCAGTGGATGATTTCTACGCGATTGCCGTCCGGGTCGTAGACGAAAAATCGGTCGCACCCCTGGATGACCGTGGTTTCCTCGGTGGGCACGCCATGACGGGCGAAGTGTTCCCTGGCAGCGCGGGCATCGGGCACCGACAGCGCGAAGTGCCGCGGGCTTCGCGTGTCCGGCCGCGGCTTCCTCAGCAGGTGGAGCGTCTGCCCACCGCCCAGGTCGAACCACAGGGCCACGAAGTCGAAGGACCGGGGCTTGGGAATCTCCCGCAGCCCGAGCACCCCCGCGTAGAACGCCCGGCTCCGCGGCACGTCCGTGATGAGGACCGACACGTGGTCGATGCTGGTCACCTGGAGTCCGCTCATCTCGCCCTCCGGCTGTGACAACCTGACCCTGCCAGTCTAGCCGCTCAACTTGACGAGTCGCCTCGCGCAGGCGGACCCCGTCCGCATCAACGTCCCGTCAAGCCACCAAGAGCGCCCTCGACCTCCCCCGACTCCCGGGGGCGGCGTGGGGCGCCGTTTCTTCGTGAAGGAGTGCCCCGTGCCCATCGAGTTCCGCTGCGTGAACTGCCAAGCCACCTACGAGGTGAGCAACGACCTAGCCGACCGGTCGGTCAAGTGCCGCGAGTGCGGGGTACGGTGCCGGGTCGGTCCTGCACCGCTTCCTGCGGCGCCCGAGCCTCGACCCGCCATCTCGAACGAGCCCGCGTATTTCCGCGCCGCCCTCGGGTTCGCCGAGAACATCTGCCAGGTGGTTCAGTTCCTGGTGGCGGTAGCGGTGGTCGGCTGCATCATCCTGCTCATCTCGGGGCTGGCGACGCGGCATGCCTTCGAGGCAGTCGTCGTCGTCGTGCTGACGGGCATCCAGTTGTATTTCGTCAACATCGGGTCGAAGCTGATGCTGAGCTTGGTCCGAGTCCTGGTTGGAATCGGTAGGGATGTGCGCGTGGCCCGACTGCGGTCGGCCGACCAGTAGCGCCTTCGTCGACATCTTCTGCAAGGAGCCCGGGGAGCCGGCTACCGCCGCCCCCGGCCCGTCGGGGCGCTGCCCCGGAAGTCGGCCGCCATCTTCCGCGCCGCGCTGACGAGGAAGTCGCGCATCTCCTCCGCGCCCCGGCGGTACTCCTCGGGGCCGTCGCCCACCGGCACTTGCTCGGCGGCTCTGGCGAACGCGGTTAGCGCAGTCGTGGCGCCCTCGTAGGTGGACGCCAGGGCCAGGGCGGTGGCGGCGGCGCTGGCGCGGACGAGCTCGAAATCGGTGGTGGTCATTGTGGTGGGTACTCCAGTTGGATTAAGTGAGACTTCCCCGCAGCGGCGCGGGGAGGTGCGGGAGCCGTACCGCGAACTCCTGGTCAATCTTCCGCGTGACGTAGTCGGCCAGCCGCTTGTCGAGAACGTTGCTGACCTGCCCCATGAACTCGGCGCCGTTGTGGATGACCTCCAGCGTCCCCTGGGTCTGGACGGTCATCTCGCCAGTGAACTTCTCCAGGGCCCCGGCCAGCCGCTCGGCCCCGGCACTGAACCCCCGAAGCGCTTCGGTGAGCAGGTTGGCTGGACCCGCGAACCCGGTCAGGGCTGTGCCCAGGTCCTTCGAGTTACCCATGAACTGTTCCATCGCGGTCCGCGTTTCCTGCGAAAGGCCGAGAATCCCGCTCGCGCCCGGCCCGCCGCCCGCCGACCCGCCCGGGACGATGCCGCCCGTGGCGAAGCGGTGGACGCGGTTCAGGTTCACGGCGCCGAGGGCCGAGACCGCCGGCCGGCTGAACACGAACTCGCCGGGAGACAGCAGGGCCGGAATGGTGTCGCCGGTGCCGCTGCCCCCGACGAACCCGCCGTCCGCAAACCGGCCCACGTTGAACGAGCTGTTCGCGCGGTCCCCGAGCGGGCTCACGAACCGGTCCGCCAGCGAGTACCGGGCGGTCGGGCGAGGCCCGAACCCCA
>JAFKFQ010000628.1 GCA_017308215.1 bacterium
CATCCCAGAGGTCGCCGGGCTCGGGTCCCGCGACTTCCGGGAGTGTGCCCGTCGGGCGCTCGCGCCCGGACCGCCGCCGCTCGGCCTTCTGCGCGGCGCGGGCCACCCGCCAGGCGACCCCGTAGAGCCACGGGCCGACCCGGTCGGGCGGGGCGATGTCCGCGGCCCGCCGGGCGAGCACGAGGAAGGTCGCCTGCAGGGCGTCCTCGGCCGCGTGGTAATCGCCTGTCACCCGCCGACAGACGCCGAGGACCATCGGCCCGTGCCGGCGGACGAGGGCGACAAACGCCGCCTCGCCCCGGTCCGCCACGAACCGGGCCACGAGCTGTCCGTCCGTGGCGGGAAGGTCGGCCGCGCCGGCGAGTGCGCACCGGACTTTACCCACGGCCCGGCTGAGAGGGTTGGTCGGCATGTCGATCCCATGGGGCGCCGAACTCCGTTCGGCTCTATCAGTACTTGGGCGCGAGGAGCCCGCCTCTTCGGTCATTTACGTGCCAGGGCGGCGACCACGCCCCTGGTTACAAGTGGCGACGGGACCCACGGCCACGAAGACCCCGGCGCAGGCGGGGTCGTAGTCGCCACGCTCGGTTCGGTCAGCGGGCGGAGCACGCGGTTCGTTCCCGAAAGGCCGGGATAGAGGGTGGGTCGCATGGTCACGTCAGACGGTCCCTCCGGGAACAGGACGGAACGCCCCCATTCGCTTGGACGACCCGAATGCGGCCTAGAAATGACTGATGTCGCATCGACAGCCGGCTGTGTATTCGTACCTTGTGGTAAACTACGTGGTTGGTGCAGCACGCACCATATGCACAGGTTGTGACAAGAAGGCTGAAAGGCCGGGTCGGAAACGGTCGATGGATGTCGGGAGGTTGCAATGACCGACCCGGCGTGCGTTCAACGGTGGTGGCGACGGGCGGGGCGGTTCGCTGCCCCGGGAGTCGTCCTGTTCGCCGGCTGCACGGGGTTGTCCCGAGCCGACCGGTCCGTGAGCGACCGGGCCGTCTCCGTCCCTCCGATGCCGAACACCACCCAGCAGTCGGCAATACGGCAGGCATCACACGCTCAACCCGTTCTCCCGGACCCGCGTCCCGCCCAGCCCGATCTACCGCCGATAGCCGGTGTCAAGGAACTCACCGGCGAGGTCGTCGTCACCCAAGTGCTGGCCCGGAACCCGACCCTTGCCCAGATGACTGCCGCCGCGGAGGCCGCCGCCGCTCGTTACCCGCAGGTCACGTCACTCGACGACCCGACGTTCGGAGCGAGCGTCGCACCCGGGGCCTGGGGGTCGAACGAGGTGAACGGGGGATATCGGTTGGAGGTGGCACAGAAGCTTCCGTTCCCGGGGAAGCGACCCCTCCGCGGGGCGAACGCCCTGGCCGAGGCCCGGGCCGCGGGGAACGAGGTCGAGGACTCCCGCCTCCAACTGACCGAGGCGGCGGCGGCCGCGTTCTTCGACTACTACGCGGTCGAGCGTGCTCTTGAGATCAACCGGGAGTCGGTCCGGCTTCTGGGTGAGTTCAAGCAGACCGCCGAGGCTCAGTACAAGACGGGCAAAGCTCCCCAGCAGGACGTTCTTCAGGCCGACGTGGAGGCCGGACGGCAGCGGGAGCGACAGGTGACCCTAGAGCGGGTCCGCGAGGTGGCGGTCGCCCGGATCAACACCCTGATGCACCTGCCGCCAGACGCCCCTCTTCCGCCGCCAGCCCGAACGACCTTGCCGCCCGCCCCGATCCCCGACACGCCTTCACTCCGGGCAGCCGCCGTCGCCCGCCGGCCGGACTTGCACGCGCTCAGCGACCGGGTGGCGGCCGAGCAGGCGGCGGTCGAGTTGGCCCTGAAGGAGTTCGGCCCAGACGTGGAAGTCATGGGAGCCTACGACACGTTCTGGCAGGAGAACCCGCTCCGTGCCCAGGTCGGTGTGAAGGTGAACCTGCCGGTACGGCTCAACCGGCGGTACGCCGCGGTCGCAGAGGCGCAGGCCCGAGTCGCCCAGCGTCAGGCGGAGTTGGCCCGGGCGACCGACCGCGTGAACTTCGAGGTTCAGGAGGCGGCCGCCCAGGTGCGGGAGAGTGCCCGCGTGGTCCGGCTGTACGAGACCGACATTCTCCCGGCGGCCGAGTTGAACGTGAAGTCGGCCCGGGCGGCGTACACGGCCGGGCAGGTGCCGTTCCTGACACTGATCGAAGCTCAGAGGAACGCCGTCGAACTGCGGGACCGCTACTACGAAGCAATCGCCGGCTACGGGCGGCGGACGGCGAGCCTGGACCGGGTGATCGGTGGGGGTGCCCTCCCTTCCCCACCCGGACCGGCTTCCCCCGTTCCCCCGACCGTGACGGCGCCCTCGGTGAGACCGTTGCCGAATCAGAACCCATAAGCCACGGAGCACCGGTCCGCTGGTTCTTGACTACTCGGAATCACGTAAGACCGAGCAGCGCGGTCGCCGCCATCCCGGCCATCAGGGTGTCTTCGGTCAGGGTGACGTAGGACATGGGCAGGTTGAACACCGCCCCCAGGCAGGCACACCTCACCTTCCTGCGGGCCAGGAGGGTTCGCACCACTCCGACCGTCCCGACCGACATCACGACCAGGGTGACCGCGTTCGTGACGACCGGCAGGAACCCGGCCAGGTACGCGGCCCCGAGCAGCAGCTCGATGAACGGGTAGGCATACCCGTAGGCCCGCCACCGCCCGGCCACCACGTCGTACCCCGCGAAGGCGTCCGCGAACGCCCGCACGTCGAGAAGTTTGAAGAAAGCGAAGGCGAGGAAGAACCCGCCCATGAACCGGTTCATCGCCCGCGTGGGGTCGAACGCCCCCGACCCGACCTCCAGCAGTCCGGTCCCGAGCACTAGCAAACCGAACAGCAGCACAATCGGGTAGTAGGTCGGACGCGGCCCGGTCGGATGGGACGCGGGCGGGACCGCAGCGACCCACTCGGCGGTTGCCGACTCCTCGCCGGGGCCGCGGGGCGGCTCGACCTCCCCGAGCACCTTGAATCCCGCCGATGCGACCAACTGCTCGACGTCCCCGGTCCCGATGTCCTCGCCCTCAACCGTCAGCAGTTTATCCGGGCTGCGGGTGTCCACCGCCCACCGCCTGATGCGAGACTCGCCGTCGAGCGTCGGGGCCACCGCCGCCACGCAGCTCCCACAATTCAGATTCGTCCTGTACTTCCGCTCGCTCATGACTGGTCCCTCGATCGGCCGCCGGGCGGGGTCTCCGCCGGACCGTCGGGCCAGTCTAAGCCTCGTACCGTACTACAGGGTCAAGCTCGTTTTCTGGGATTCGGCCGGATCGATGCAACCGAACCGCAGAATGGCTGGGTCGTGTGGGCAAGGCGGGGCAATTCGGGTAAGCGGCTCACTCGGACACTCGCCAGGAGGCAATCTGTGAGCCACCGCCACGCCCTCTCAGATGCCGCCTGGAGCCGTATCGAGCACCTCCCGCCCGGGCCGGTCGCGGACGACAGCCGGTTGCTCCGAGACGCGGCCCTGTCGTGGCCAAGGCGGGCATCCCGTAGCGTGACCGGCTGACCCGATTCGGGAAGTAGGAGCGGCGTACAAGCGGTTTGACCGGCAGTCTTGGAGAGGGGACGTGGCCGGCCGTGTTCGACGCCCTGCGGGCCCCGACCTGGAGTGGTTGCTCCTCGGCTCAACGATCGTCCGAGTCCACCCGCGTGCCGCCGGGGCGTCAAGAAAGTGAGGCCAGGGCGTCCGGCGCGGGCCGGGGCGGGTTCGGCACGAAGGCCCGCGCCGCGGTGACCGATCTCCGGATCCCGACGGTCGTGGTTCTGAGCCCCGGGCGGGCCGCCGACGTGATCCGCTCTCCGACGGTTCTTGGGACCCACTAGCCGGGGGTGACGATCGGGGGTGAGGGGTACGACAGCCCGGTCCCCGGTCCGGTCGATCCGGGACGGGGCGCCGAGGTGGTCGCCCCGTCCCGGAGGGACGGCACCGCCCCGCGGACACCCTACCCCGACCGGCACACGGACCGGAACCGGGTCGAGCGGTTCTCGGCGAAGACCAAGCAATACCGGCGGGTCGCCGCCCGGTAGGGGAAGACTGCCCGGGACGTCCTGGCACTCGTTCACACCACCTCGACCATGATCCCGTTGCAATAACCCCGACTCCCCGACTTGCCCCGGCCTTGTCCACACGCCCTTAACCGGCCGTCTTCTTCGCCGCCGCAACGAGCTCCTGGCAGTGGCCCTCCAGGTCACGGTTGCCGCTCGACCGGGCCGCCGCCAGCCCGCGCTCGGCGAACGCCAGCGCCTTCGCACCCGCCTTCATCCGCAGCATCTCCTCGGCCGCCGTCGTGTAGAACTTCCCCTCCTCGGGGTGCGCCGCGATCAGCGCGTCGAACGCCGCGGCAGCGCGGTCGGCGTCCTTCATCTTCACGAACAGCTGCGCCTTCTTTAGCCCGAACTCGACCGCCCGCGCCCCGCCGTTGTGCTCGGTGTCGAACTTCTCGCCCTGCGCAAGCAGGTCGAGCGCCTGGTCGAACTCGCCCGCCGCAGTCGCGCCGGTCACGGCGGCGGCGTACAGCGGGTAGCGGTCGGCGTGGGCCGGGTCGTGCGGCTTCGTCACCCCGGCCCGCGCGAACGCCACCGCCAGGTCGCGGGCGTCGAGCTTCAGCGCCGCCCGCATCGCCTGCTCCAGTTCGCCGACCGTCGCGTCGGCGACGTTCAGCGCGGCGAGCTCGGCGGCGTTCATGTCACCGATCGCCCGCTTCGCCGGGGCCGCCGGTGCGGCGGGGGCGGCCTTCGGCGCGGGCTCCGGCTCCGGCGGCACGTCCACGTGCGGCGGCGCCGCGCTGACGTACTCCAGCCCGAGCTTGTGCCGCAGCAGGGCGAAGTCGTACACGTCGATCGGCACGTTCTGGTTCCCGACCCGCTTCTGCGGCACCACGCCGGCGAAGCAGTCGGCCACGAACTTCACCACGCCGAACACCCGCTTCCGCAGCAGCGAGCTGCCGACGGCGTCGAGCGGGTTGTTCCCGGCCAGCGCCTTGAGCGGGCGGTGCAGCCACAGCTCCTCGAAGTAGTTCTTGGCGTGCGCCCGCAGCTTCTCCTCGGCCTGGGTGATGTCGCTCGTCTGCGTCGGGTAGACGAGCGCGTCGAGGCACACGTCGCCGAAGTTGATCGGCGTGTTCGTCGTCACCGGCTCCTGCACCGCGAGGTTCACGCGGGTGCGGAGCTCCTCGACCACCTTCGCGGCGTTGTCGCGGGTCGGGTGCCAGACGCGGACCACGCCCTGGGCGATCGTGAGCTTGGCGACGACCTTCGCCAGCGTCGTGCCGCCGACCGCCAGCAGGCTCGGCAGCTCCTCGACCACCATCGCCGACACGGCGCCCTGCTCCTGGTCCACCTGCACGCCGAGCAGCCGCCGCGCCTGCTCCATCCCCTGCAACCACTGCATCACCGGCTGCGGGTCGCGGATCGGTAGGAAGAAGCCGTGTTCGAGGTAGTCCGCCTCGTTCTCCATCCCCTGCCCGCAGCGCAACACTTCGAACAGCGCCCCGGCCTCCTCGGCCCGGTAGTCGTCGGTTTCGAGCTCGATCGACTTCGCCAGCGCGTCGGCGGCCTTCGGCTGCTCGCCCACCCACGCCAGCACGAGCCCGAGGTTGAACCACGCCGCCGGGTCGCCGGGCGTCGCCGCGGTCAGCTCCTCGAACGCCTTGCGGGCGTCCGAGAACCGGCCGGTCGCGGCGTCGGCGGCGACCCTCTTCGCGGTCGGGCGGAAGGAGTACGCCTTGCGGGCGCACTCCGGCAGCCGCGACTGCGGGCCGAACAGGGCGTCGAAGTGCTGCCGCGCCTCGGGGTCGTCCGGCTGGTAGCGGACCGATCGCTCCAGTGCGGCCCGGGCGGCGACCGGGCGGTTCAGCATGAGCTCGTTGCGGAAGATGAGCTCGTAGACGTGGGCGAGCTGGTCGGTCGCCTCGGGGTCGTAGGTCTCGGCGGCCTTGCGGAACAGGAGCAGGGCGCCGATGAGCTCGCCCTCGTTCTGCCGGAACATGCCGCGCAGGAAGTGCGCCATCCCGAAGTTCGGGTTCCGCTTCAGCGCCTCGGACAGCGCCTCCTCGGCCTGCTCGACCAGTTTCTCCTGCTCGCTCGGCGTCGGGGCGGCGCCGGCGGCGTTGTACAGGAACTGGGCGTAGTACCCCCACACCGCCGGCTGGTCGGCGTGGCTCTGGGTCAGCGCCTTGATCGTCGCCAGGGCGGCCTCGTGCTGCCCGACCCGCTCCTGGTCGAACGCCTTTTCGACGGTCGAGAAGAACGCGGCGCAGCACCACTTGAATTTCTTGCCGCTGCCGCACGGGCAGGAGGCGTAGGGGTCCAGAGGCATCGGTCGGGTCCCGTGGGAGGCGCTCGTGCGCGGGCCGGGGGACGGCCGTCCCCCGACTTTGGCAGCAGATGTTCTACGGAACGGGAGGAGTACGGTCGGGGCCGAAAAGCGGTGCCGGCGTGTTTGACAGGCCGCGAAACCGTCCTAATTTTCGGTGACGCCGCGAAGACACCCGGGGCCGGTCGAAGCCCGCTCCCCGCCCACCGCCCCCGTCGATACACCCCCGAAGGACCCGCTCATGGTGACCAGTGATCTCGGCGCGTGCGAATGGTTCGTCTGGGATCTCCGCCGGAGCGGGCTGATCGACCGCGGCCAGCTCGACGCCATCGTCGGCGAGTTCCTCAAGCGCAACCCGCGGGCCGAGGCGCCGGCGCTGGCCGACCACCTCGTCTAC
>JAFKFQ010000629.1 GCA_017308215.1 bacterium
AACGGGGTGAGGAGTTGTTGCCAGTGTCGAACGGGTGCGGTAGCGTCGTTCATGACGCCCCTCCGGGGTTCCTGAAGTGCCTCAGCAACCTTCAGGATGGACCCCGGAGGGCGTCGCCCACACCTGAGAATCCTGGAAACTACTGACTAGGGCCACTACCCGCCCGCCACCCACCCCCGATCCGTTCCGCGCGCTGGCGCTCGGTGTCGCCGGGCGGCCGACCACCGCCCCTCCGCCGAGCCGACCGGGTTCCCAGAACCGGTTTTGAAATGCTTTTCTGGCTCGGCCTGCGCCAGCGAGCGGCACCGGCGGGACTCTTGTCCGACATCGCACATCTTCGGGGCGAACGCGTGACCACCTCGCTCGGGGGTGTATGGGGCTCGTGCGGCGTCACACGATGACCGAGGGTCGGCGCCGAGCTTTACCTGTCCGTACCCGAACCTGATCCCGCTGGGGCCGGCGGCGATCCGGTGACAAGCCTGGGGCCGTTCGTGTTCGACCGGCCGTACGGGGTATTCCCGGATCAGGTTGTGACGGCCGAGGCGAAGGGCGTGGGGCGGCGGTCGGCGGACCGCGACCCGACGCGCACCGGGGAAAGAGCGGTGCCGCTCACCGCTCGGACCGTTCGAGCGGCGGCCCGTCGGGGTCGCCGAAGGAGGTGGACCGCCTCCCCGAGTGCCCACCCACCCGGACCGGCTCGACCGCGACGCCGTGCCGCCCGGGGTGGGCGATGGCCGCGTCCGGGGCGGCGGATCGGGGCCTCGGGGCGACGACGGCACGCATGACGACCTCTTGGCACAAGGGACGACTCGCAACCCCCAGATCTGGAGATGGCCGGGCGGGCGGCGACCGTTCAGGTTCCCGGTCGAATCTGGTCCGCACCGCAATCGGGCGGGGAATCGGGCGGGTGAGCGTCTTTCCTGTCGTGAGTTTTCATGCGGCGGGTGATGTCCAGTAGTCATCCCGCTGGGTTTTCTCGCTTCGGAAGAGGGCGCGGAGGTGGCACAGGGCATCCGCGCCGGCTTCGCCCCAACGCATCCCGGTGCCCTTCATGCGCTGGCCGACCACCTGCTTGCACGCCGCCTCCACCGGACCGGACCCGATCAACCAGCCCTTCGCACGGTAGCGCGGGTAGTCCATCCGGGGAGCCTGATTCCCGAAATACACCAACAACACGCGGTGGGCTTCCTGAGCCGCCCCCGAACGGCCTGAGACGTCGATCCCCGCCAAGTCCCTCCGCACCACTTCGCCGCCCTCATGCTCCCGTCGGTGGCACCACGCCCCGGCCGCGTCCCGCGCCTCGGCGTCATCGGGGTGCAGTACCTTGGCCCACTCGCCGAGGTACTCCGCCGCGTGATAGAAGTCCAAGATCACCGCCTCCACGCGCGGGAAGTTCACCCGCAGCCAGTCCTCGATCCCCGCGCCCCCGTCGGAGATCGCCACCCACCGATCGGCACGGCCCCTCCCCACCTGCGCGGCCTGGTTCCGCAACGACTCGCCCAACGCCTTCAGCCCACCGGTCAACCCGCACGCGTATCGCACCTGACCCGGCCGGCCGGCGCTCCAGACCATCCCGACCGACGCCATCCGGCCCTCCGCCGTACCGCCGCGCGCGCCCGGCATGCCCACGCCCGTCGCATCGGCCGACACGTACGCCACCGTCTGGCCCTCGGCGCCCTTCGACCACTCCCCGCGCGACCGGCCCCCGAACGTCCGGCCCGCACCCCGCCGCTCCCCCACGTCCCGCCCGACGCGCTCGGTCACGCGCTCGACGGTCGACTCGCTCACCCGCAACCCGGCCGGCTTGGGCAGGGTCTTCGCCGCCGCCGCCGCGAAACCGGAGAGCGCCCCGGCCAGCGCCACGGCCTCGGTCGCCCCGCGGCTGGGGTCGACCCTCGTCAGCCCCAGCGCGGTGTCACGCGGGCAGTGCCCGGCGTGGCAGTGCTTGCACAGGTAGTAGGCGCGGTCCACCCGGACCTGACCGACGGCGGTCACGACGGGCTTGGCCCGCCAGCGGTCGAACTCGGCGGACTCGCGGCAGCAGGGGCAGGCGGTGGGGGAGCCGTGGTATCCCCCCTTGCGCCCCGCAAGGGCGCTCCGGAGTGCCTTGGCCCCGATCCGGTGGACGATGTCCCGGACGGCGAACTCGGTGGCCCCGAGCGTGTTCGAGTCGTCCTTGGTGGCGAGGAGATCGGCCAACTCCCGGAGGTCGGCCGCCGCGGCCGGGAGCATCGCCGCGTGGATGCGGTCGGATTCGGCTCGCTGCTCGGGGGTCAGTTCGGGGCGGGTGGCACGCCGGGCCATCGGAAGGCTCCTACCGGGCGGATTCCAGACTAATAATCACTTTTCCGTTCGGGCGACGAAAAAGCCACCGACGTCCGTGACGCCCACCCGAATCGGGCCGCCGGGTGGGTTCCCGGTTGACGGCCGCCCGGGTCACGGACACACTGGAGCTGTATACGCCCGCCCCGCCGACCGACGCCCGCATGAGACACCTCCGACTCCTGCCCACGACCTGGTCGTGGGCGCTGGCGATCTTCGCCCTGGGGGCGACGCACGCCGCGGCCGCCGACCCGGCGCCGGAGGCGGTCGCGTTCTTCGAGACGGACGTTCGGCCGGTGCTGGTGGCCGAGTGCCAGCGGTGCCACGGCGCGAAGAAGCAGGAATCGGGCCTGCGGGTCGATTCCCGCGCCGCGCTGCTGAAGGGCGGGCAGAGCGGCCCGGCGGTCGTGCCCGGGAAGGCCGACCGGGGGACGCTCCTCGCCGCCGTCCGCCACGCCGGCGAGTTGTGGATGCCGCCGGAGAGCAAGCTCGCACCCGCGAAGGTCGCCGCGCTGACCAAGTGGGTCGCGGACGGCGCCGCGTGGCCCGAAGACACGGGCGCCGCCCGCGCCGCGGCGATCACCCCCGCCAGCCGCAACCACTGGGCCTTCCGCCCGGTCGCCGACCCGCCGCCCCCGCCCGTCGCCGACGCCGCCTGGGCGCGGACCGACCTCGACCGTTTCGTCCTCGCCAGACTGGAGGCGCAGAAGCTCAAGCCGGCCGCGCCCGCCGACAGGCGGACGCTGCTCCGCCGCGCCACGCTCGACCTGACCGGGCTCCCGCCGACGCCGGCCGAGATCGCCGCGTTCCTGGCGGACGACTCGCCCGGCGCCTACGCGACGGTGGTGGACCGGCTCCTCGCGTCGCCCGCCTACGGCGAGCGGTGGGGCCGGCACTGGCTCGACGTGGCCCGGTACGCCGACACCGCCGGCGACGGGGCCGACTACCCGGTCCGCGAGGCGTACCGCTACCGCGACTGGGTGATCGCCGCGTTCAACGCCGACCAGCCATTCGACCAGTTCGTCCGCGAGCAGGTCGCCGGCGACGTCCTGGCCCGCGCCGGCCCGCCCGAGCGGTACGCCGCCCGCGTCACCGCGACCGGGTTCCTCGCGGTCGGCAAGCGGTACGGGTACAACACGACCGCCGACTACCAGCACCTCGACTTCGCCGACGCCATCGAGTCGGTCGGCCGGTCGGTGCTCGGCCTGTCGCTCGGCTGCGCCCGCTGCCACGACCACAAGTACGACCCGGTGTCGGTGGCCGACTACTACGGCCTGTACGGCATCCTCCAGAGCACGCGGTGGGCGTTCCCCGGCGGCGAGGAGCACCAGCGGCCGGCGCACTTCCCCGCGCTCGTCCCGCCCGACGAGGCCGCGCGGCGCGACGCGGCGAAGGCCGCGGAGCTGGCCCGCCTCGACGGCGAGCTGCGGCGGATCAAGGGGGAGCGGGCGGCGCTCACCGCGTTCGCCGGCGGGGTCGACCTCGGGCTGGAGGCGCAGGCGGTCGGGAAGGCGCTCGGCGGCGCGTGGCTCTCGGCCGGGCCGGCGGAGGCGCGGGCCGACGCCCAGAGCCCGTTCGTCCACGTCCACCCGCCCGGCACCCGCGGCGTCCGGGTCGGCTCGGGTGCGCCCGGCGACGGCGTGCGCCACGTGTTCGAGAGCGGGCTGAGGGCGGCGCCCGGGAGGCGGATGCACGTCGCCGTCGACTTCCGCGCCGTCGCCCCGGCGACGGAGAAGGGCGCCCACCGGTTCTTCCTCGGCCGCGGGGTGGCCGCATCGCTCGCCGTGGAGTGCAGCCTGACCGACACCGCGTTCGCCGTCCGCGACGGCGCGAAGTGGGAGGTCGTGCGGGCGCTCGAACCGGGGACGTGGTACACGCTCCAGCTCGACATCGACCCGGCGGCGAAGACCTACGCCGGGCGCGTCGGCCGCCCCGGCGACCTGACCGAGTTCCGCGGCAAGGCGACCGGCCCGGGGTGGGACGGCGTCCTCGACACGTTCATCTGCGACGGGCACGGCCACGTCGCCGGCCGCCCGGCCGTTCACGATCTCGACAACCTCGCCCTCGGCGAGGCGCCGTTCGCGGCGCCCGGCGGCCCGGCGGTCGCGCCCCCGGCCCCGCCGCCGGACCTGAAGGACCGGCTCGCCAAGCTCGACGCCGACCTGGCCGCCGCGACGAAGAAGCGCGAGGCGGCCGCGGCGCGGGTGCCCTACGACGTGGCCTACGGCGTGAGCGAGGGCGTGCCGGCGAACGCCAGGATTCAGAAGCGAGGCGAGCCGGACAAGCTCGGCGCCGAGGTGCCGCGGCGGTTCCTCGAAGTCCTCGGCGGCGACCCGGTCCCGCCCGGCGCCGGCAGCGGCCGGCTGGAACTGGCGAACTGGCTCACGCGGCCGTCGAACCCGCTCACCGCCCGGGTGTTCGTGAACCGCGTCTGGGCGTGGCACTTCGGCCGCGGGCTGGTCCCGACGCCGAGCGACTTCGGCACCCGCGGCGAGCCGCCGAGCCACCCCGAGCTCCTCGACTGGTTCGCCGCCCGGTTCGTGCAGGGCGGCTGGTCGGTGAAGGCGCTCCACCGGCTCATCGTGCTGTCGCGCACCTACCAGCAGGCGAGCGCGGGCGACCCGGCCACGGCCCGGGCCGACCCGGGGAACAAGTGGCTGGCCCGCTACCCGCGCCGGCCGCTCGACGCCGAGTCGATCCGCGACGGGATGCTGGCGGTGAGCGGGCTGTTGAACCGCACCCCCCCGGCCGGGCACCCGTTCCCGCCGGTCGAGTCGTGGCGGTTCACCATCCACAACCCGTTCCACGCGGTCTACGACTCGGACCACCGGAGCGTGTACCTGATGGTCCAGCGGAGCCGCCGGCACCCGTACCTGGCGCTGTTCGACGCCGCCGACCCGAACCTCAGCACCGCCGAGCGCGTGCCGACGGTCACGCCGACCCAGGCGCTCTACCTGATGAACTCGCCGTTCGTCCACCGCCAGGCCGAGGCGTTCGGCCGCCGGCTCCTCGCCGCACCCGGCGACGATACGGCCCGCGCCCGGCTGGCGGTCGAGGCGGCGCACGGCCGACCCCCCGGCGACGCCGAGCTGGCCGACGCGGTGGCGTTCGTGGCCGCGTACCGCCGGCGGCTCGCGGGCCGCGGCGAGGCCGCCGACGCCGCCGCGGCAGGCGCCTGGGCCGCTCTGTGCCGGGTGCTCCTGACCAGCAACGCCTTCCTGTACGTGGACTGAGCGATGCCTCCGCCCCTCAGCCGCCGCCAGTTCCTCCGCCGCGCGTCGGGCGGGTTCGGCGCGCTCGCGCTCGCCGGCCTGTGGGCCGAGGCACACGCCCCGCCCGCCGACCCGCTCGCCGCCCGCCCCGGCCACCACCCGGCAAGGGCCGACCGGGTCATATTTCTGTTCTCGACCGGGGGCGTGTCGCACGTGGACACGTTCGACCACAAGCCGAAGCTGGCCGCCGACCACGGCAAGTCGATCGTCGCCTCCCGGTGGCTGAACAAGCCCGGCCGGTTCGAGCGGTTCCTGTCGCGCCCCCGCTGGGCGTTCAAGCCCTACGGCAAGAGCGGGCGGATGGTCAGCGACCTGTTCCCGCACCTCGGCGGGGTGATCGACGACGTGTGCCTGCTGAACGCGATGCACTGCGACAGCGACGGGCACGACAAGGCGACGCTCGCGGCCCACACCGGGTCGGCCGAGTTCGCCCGCCCCAGTGCCGGGGCGTGGGTGAGCTACGGGCTCGGCACGGTGAACCGGAACCTGCCGTCGTTCGTGGTGCTCGCCCCGCACGCCCCCTATGCCGGCGCCCAGGCGTGGGGGAGCGACTTCCTCCCGGCCTGCCACCAGGGGACGCACGTCCTCCCCGGGCGCGAGCCCCTGCCGAACCTCGCCCCGCGGGCCGTCGCCCCGGACCTCCAGCGGATGGAACTCGACCTGCTCGGGCGGATGAACCGCCGCCACCAGGAGGAGCGCGCCGCCGACGCCGCGCTCGACGCCCGCATCCGCTCGTTCGAGACGGCGTTCGGGATGCAGCGCGAGGCGCCGGAGGCGTTCGACCTGTCGCGGGAGGCCGACGAGACGCTGCGGCTGTACGGGGTGGACCGCGGCGCCACGACCGGGTTCGGGTGGCAGTGCCTCGTCGCCCGCCGGCTGGCCGAGCGCGGGGTGCGGTTCCAGGAGCTCATCGACGTCGGGTCGAGCAACAACTGGGACTCGCACGGGAACATGGCCGACCACGAGCGGCTGGCCCGGGCGATCGACAAGCCGATCGCCGGCCTCCTGACCGACCTGAAGCGGCGCGGGATGCTCGACCGGACGCTGGTGGTGTGGACGACCGAGTTCGGCCGGACGCCGTTCCACACCCAGGCCGATCACCCGGGCCGGGAGCACCACAACCTCGGGTTCACGTCG
>JAFKFQ010000630.1 GCA_017308215.1 bacterium
GGGGCGAACCGCTCACCCGGACGGGGGAGCTGGTCGGGACGCCGGCGTTCATGGCCCCGGAACAGGCCGCTGGCGGGCGGGCCGGGGCGACGACCGCGGCCGACGTGTTCGGGATCGGCGCCGTCCTCTACGCCTGCCTGACCGGCCGGCCCCCGGGCGAGTCGGCCACCGGGGCGGGGGCGGTCTCGCCGCGGCGGGTGAACCCGGCGGTGCCGCGTGATCTTGAGGCGGTCTGCCTCAAGTGCCTGGAACCGGCCCCGGGCCGGCGGTACGCCTCGGCCCAGGACGCGGCCGACGACCTCGACCGGTTCCTGTCCGCCCGCCCGACCCACGCCCGGCCGGTCGGCCCGGTCGGAACGGCCTGGCGCGCCGCCCGGCGGCGGCCGCGCGTGGCCCAGCTGGTCCTGGTCACGGCCTTGGCCCTCGCCGCGCTCCCGGCGGTGACCATCTGGTTCTCCCTCCGACTCGACGCGGAGGCCGCCGCCCGCGCGGCCGCCGAGCGCGACGCCGGGCGGGACCGGGAACTGGCCGAGACCCACGAGTTTTATGCCGCGCTGGAGCGGGTCCGGGCGCGGCGCCTCAACGGCGCGGCCGGGTGGCCGGGCGACAACCTGGGCGAGGTCCGCCGCGTCGCCCGGTTCCCGCCGGCCACCGCCCACCTCCCCGACCTCCGGGCCGAGGCCGCCGCCGCGCTGGCCGCGGTCGACCTCCCGCCGCCGCGGGTGCTGACGCCGGGGTTCCACGGCTACGCCCCGGCCTTCCACCCGGACGGCACCCGGCTGGCAGTGGGCGGGTGGGGCACGACCCCGGCGGGGGAGTGCCAGGCGAAGGTCATCGACCTGGCCGCCGGAGCGGAGTTACGGTCCCTCACCTACCCGACCGACACCGACTGGAACCGGCGGTACGGGCGGGACAACGCCGACGGGTGCCGGTCGATCGCCTTCAGCCCGGACGGGCGGTGGCTGGTGATTGGCACCCGCAGCGGGCGGCTGGTCCGGTGGGATCTGTCCGGGGCGAACCCGGTTCCCGTTGTCTGGCCGCACGCCCCGCCAGGGCCGGTGGTGACCCTCGAACACGTCCGAGAATTGGCGTTCACCCCAGACGGCCGGCTCCTAGTGTCCGCCGGCAACGGGACCGTGGTCGGGTGGGACGTCGGGCGCGGGTGGGCCGAGGCCTTCCGGGCGGGGGCGGCGGGGCAGGACGCCGTGGTCGTCCGGCCGGCGCGGGCCGGCGACCCGGTTTCCGTCACGGTCCAGCGTGTCGGACACCGCGTGACCACCGACCCGCCCGGCCTCATCCCCGCGCCGCTTTACGCGGGAGCCCGGGCGGCGGGGCCGGGTGGCGAACTGGTCCTCGCCTCGCCGAGCGCGGAGGAACTGCTCGTGACCCACGGCGGGCCGGAACCGGTCCACGACGGGGCGCTCCGGCTCCCCGGGGACGACCGGGCGGACGACGGGGCGGGCAAGGACGCGGTCGTCCACCCCGGCGGCGAGTGGGGGGCCGCATCGGCCGAACACCGACGACACCTGAAGCTGTGGTCGGTCACGTCGGGGCTGCCGATCGCCGAGCGGACGCTCACCGGCGGGAGTCTCCGGCTGGCCTTCCACCCCGGCGGCGGGGCGTTGGCGGTGGTGGCCGACACCGGCGTGCTCCTGTACCCGCTCGCCGCCCCGCAGGTGTGGGAGCCCGTCGGGATCGGCCCCGCGGCACTCGCCGACGCCGACCTGTCGCCGGACGGCCGGTCCGGCGCCGGGCTGGGCGTGCACCCGAACTGGCACCGGGTCGGGCGGTGGTGGGCCGACGGCCGCCGGGCGGTCGGGTACGTCCGCGCGCCGGTCGAACACCGGGATAACAACCGGGTGGTCGCGGTCTCCCCGGACGGCCGCCGGGTCGAGACCCCCCTGGGCACCTGGGTCGAACTGCGGGAGCCGCCCTCCGCCCCCGGCCGCGGCGACCTCGTCCACCGGAGTCTGCGGGACCTCCGGTCCGACCCCGCCGGCCGAATCTGGTCGGTCAGCGGGGAGGGGCTCCGGGTCTGCGACCCGCCCGACCCGACCGCCGCGCACACCCCGGCGGAGGGGATGTACGACTGCGTCGCCCCCGGCGCGCGGGCGGTGTGGGCCGGCCGGACGGACGGCGTCGTGTGCCGGCACCCGGCGGCCGGCGGCGCCCCGGTGGCGATGTACCCGGCGTTCTCGGTCGCCGTGGCCGGGGTCGCCCAGTCGCCGGACGGCCGGACGGTCGTCGCCGGGAGCGTGACCGGCGCGGTGGTCGCGCTCCAGGCCGACACCGGCGAAGTGGTGGCAAGCCTCCCGGCCGCCCACCGGGACGCCGTCCCGGCGGTGGCGGCGCTCCCGAACGGGTGGTTCGCGACCGGCTCGCGGGACCGGACCGTGAAGGTGTGGAAGCCGGGCGGAGAACTGTACCTGACCCTGGTCCAAACCCGCCCGGTCCGGCGGCTCTTTGCGTCCCAGGACGGCGCCGGTCTGACGGTGTTGGCCGAGGGCGAGCGCGGGCTGCGGCGGTGGAACCTGGTCCGCCTCCAGGCCGAGTTCGGCGCGCTCGGCCTCCGCTGAGCCGACGCCCGGCGCGCCCGGCGTCCGGTGCGCCGCCGGGCGGTCTCGCTTCGGTCGAATCACGGCTTGATCACGCGGGTGGGAGCTCGCCGCACGCCGCCGCGAGACGAATCGAGTGGTTGGCGCCCGGCCGGGCGGAAGCTCTGATCGGGGCGGGGGTTGGCGCGATAGTTCGGCGCGTGTGCGGGCGCACACCGAGTTCGACACCCGCCTCAAGTCCTTCGCCCGCAACTGCCTTTCTCGCCGGCGCGGCGGCGCCCGCCGCGGCCGTGTTCTATGAACCCCACAACCCGTCCTCCGTCCGCACCCGCGGCCAGCCGGTCCGCGGGCCGTCGCCAGGAGTTGACCATGTTGTGTGCCACCCGCCGACCGACCCGCGAGGGCACCGTCCTCCCAATGATCGGGGTCTGCCTGATCGCCATCTTCTCGTTCGTCGCCCTGGCGGTGGACCTGGGGATGCTGGCGGTCGCCCGGACCCAGTGCCAGAACGCGGCCGACGTGGCCGCCCTGGTCGCGTGCCGGACCCTGGACAACAAGCAGCCCGACAACCCGGGCTACGACAACAACCGCCCGGCCGCCCTCCAGGCGGGCACGGACGCGATCGGGGGGAGCCCGTACATGTCCACAACCATGGGCAGTGCGGCCGTGACGAAGACCTCGGTGGTGTCGGTCAAGGCCGGGGTGTACGAGTACGACACCAACCCCGCCAGCCAGACGTACCAGACGTTCGTGGTGAGCTACCCGAGCGCCCCGCCGGCCGGGCGGTCGTGGACCGCGGTCGACGTGAACGTGACGGTGGCGCAGCCGACGTACTTCGCGCGGCTGTGGGGGGTGAACAGCATGCCGAGCGGCGCCCGGGCGGTGGCCGTGTACCGGCCGCGCGACGTGGCGTTCGTCCTCGACATGACCGGGTCGATGGCCTACGCCTCGACGTTCAACTACAGCGGCACCCACCTGAACGCCGACCCGCTCGCCCCGGGGTTCGGGCACTACACCAGCATCCAGAGCAAGATCGTCGCCACGAAGAACGAGTCGAACTCGAGCGGCGAGGCCATCTCCCGGAACAACTTCACGATGACCACCCCGGGCGGCACGCCGATCGTCCGCGACTTCTACTACACCCCGGACAACGTGGCCGACCCGTCGAAGACGACGACGCTCCCGGAGGACCGCTCGAAACTGCGCAGCGCGTTCCACGCCTGGAGCCCGTCGGAGAGCCCGGGGGACCCGACGAACTACGTCAGCCAGACGTACAGCTTCACCGGCTACGACGCGTTCAGCCCCCGCGACGCGGCCAACCCGAAGGGGCCGACTCCGGCGCCGGACAACTTCAAGACGATGACCGACTCGGGCGCCATCGTCTACGTCGGCGACCGGTGGCGGCGGGCCGACGGGTCGATCAACAAGACGAACACGTCGTGGAGCACGAGCAGCGCCGCCACCCGCGGGGCCGGGACGGCGATCGAACTCCTCGGGTACAACGTGAGCAGCGGGAACGTCCGCGGCGGCACGAGCGGCGGTTCGACGATCGCCGCCGAAGGCCAGTTCCGCGACCCGACGTGGGAGCGGCACGGGTACGACCTCGACATCGTCCAGTACCGGGCCGACCGCGGGACCGGTGCGCCCAAACTCCCCGCCGGATCGCCGGAGAACGGTACCTACACGGCGCCGCTGGTCGCGGCGACCGACAAGTTCCAGGGCTACTCGATGGGGCCGGGGTACTGGGGCAAGACGTTCTTCATCTGGCCGCCCGACCCGCGGGCGCCGGTCGGCGACCCGGGCACGGCTGGTTCGGTGGCCGGCGACTGGCGGCGGCGGTTCCTCTCCAAGATGGGGACGGTGACCGCTACCAAGTCCGGCAGTACGACGACGGTCAACTACGGGCCGGTCGGGGCGTTCGACCCGCAGGGGGATAGCAACCCGTACAACGGCAGCTCGTCCGGGTCGTTCGACTCGATCAACGAGGTGTTGTTGAACACCGGCTCCGGCATGACACTGAAGTCGGCCACCAGCAGCCAGTCGATCAGCACCTACAACACCGGCACCGGGGGGACGTCCAACACCACGCAGACGGTGGACAGCTACCGCATCAACTACGCCGCGGTGCTGAAGTGGATCAAGAGCGGGCCGCAGGTGCTCCCGCCCAACCTCCGGGCCGGGCGCGTGCTCTACTACTCGTCCATCCCGAACGACGTGGACACCTCCACCGGGACCACCCAGGAGAAGCTGGATAAGCGGTTCTGGAAGGAGTACATCGACTGGGTCTTCGGATACCGGTACACGTCCCCGAACAACCTGGCCGGGGTGGCCGACAGCTGGTCGAGTGCGTCCCAGTTGCTCACCCCGGGCGACCTCAGCCAGTGGGACGGCCCGGGCGACGCCTGGGGCACGGCCAACAACCTCCGCCCGTACATGCGGTATACGGACAGCCCGATCCGCCCGCGGCTGCACTTCTGGTTCGGCCCGCTGAGCATGATGGACTTCATCGCCAACGTGGACGGGAACTGGAACCCGGGCACCGGCCACGAGGCCCAGTGCTGGCAGCTCAAGGCGGGGATGAACTCGGTGCTCGACGACATCCGCAACAACCACCCGAACGACGCCGTCGGGATGGCCATGTTCTCCTACGGCACCGGGAGCCTGTACCGGAGCGCCCGGGTGCCGATGGGGCAGAACTTCACCCCGCTCAAGAACGCCCTGTTCTTCCCCCGGTCGCTGCTGGGCGACATCAACGGCGGCAACCAGACGATCGAGATGCGGCCGTACGACAGCAGCTTCGGGAGCGTCGCGATGGGTGAGATCCCGAACGGCAACGGGAGCACCGACCCGAACACCGGGCTGATGCTCGCGTACAACCTGCTCAGCTCGTCCACCAGCCTGTCGGCGACCGAGTACGGCACCGTCCGCGGCCGCCGCGGGGCGAGCAAGATCGTGATCTTCGAGACGGACGGGGTGCCGAACTCGTACTGCAGCGGGGCGCTGAACCAGCTCGGGTACAACTCGTACTACTCCGGGTTCGGCAACGGCGGCAGCCCGGGCAACGGGGTGGAGCCGTCGATGAGCACCGCCGTTACGGTGGCGGGGCAGATCACCAAGCCGATGCTGTCGTCCGGGACGACCGGGCTGAGCCTGCCGAACGCCCCGGCCCGGGTGTACCCGATCGCGTTCGGCGACCTGTTCGACCCCGTCGCCGCCCCGAACGCGACCTTCCGGGCGACCGCCCACCAGTTCCTGTCCGACGTGGGCGTCGCCGGCGGTACGCTGCCGAGCGGGACCAAGACCCTGCCGAGTCACCTCGTGATCACCGGGAGCTACCAGAACCGGATCGCCAACCTCAAGACGTGCATGGAGCGCATCTTCCAGAGCGGCGTGTCGGTGTCGCTGATCGAGTAGTGCGGGGGCGAGTGGACGCCCGGGGGGGCTCGCCCCGGGCATCTTCGGTGTCGGCCAGGACGGCCGGGTCGTACACCGTCACGTTGTTCATGAAGGCCGCCGGCCCGGGCCACGAGGGCGGCGAGGTTCTGGCCGGTGCAGCCTGCGAGTTTGTCCAGCGGGCAGAGGCCGGACCGGATCAGCCGCCGGGGCCGGACGTCCACCGTACGCATGTCCTGAGCCGCGGACTACGCCCGGATCACCATCGCGCACACCGCCTCGATCAGGACGTTGCGGGGGAACACGGCGTCCATCCGGACGTCCCAATCGTGCCCCTCGAAGTCGACGAAGGAGTGCGGGAGATCGACCCCCGGGACGATGTCCCGCTCCACCACCCCCCACTCGACGCGGGCCTCGTCCTCTCCGGTTGGCTGATCCTGGAGCACCGCCGCCCAGGGGCCGTTCGCGACGACGACCAGCCGCCGGTCGTACGACTGAAGCTGGAGGGTGACGACCGGCGCGTCGGCGAACGGGCGCCAAGCCTCCAGGAACTCGCCCGACCGGTCGAACTCGATCGCCCGGTCGTTGATCGACCCGAACCACGTCCGGGGGTGTATGCGGTCCGCCCACACGGCGCGGGGGAGGGGCGGGTGGACGTCGAAGCCCGCCACGCAGCGCGGCCCGGCCCCGCGCAAGCCGTAGTGGAGCAGTTCGGCCGTCCCGGCGGGCAGCACGTTCCGCCCGTCCCAGGTCAAGAACAGGCGACCCGCGTACGCGGACCCGTCGATCGCGGCGTCCAACTCCGGCCCCAGGTCGGCGGCCGTCAGGGCCGCCTCCCCGGGCGATCCGGCCGCCGGCGACCACACCAGTTTGGTGGGCGACTCGAAGCTGAACTCCCCGCCGGTTGCCATGGGGGCGATACACACCCACGGCACCGGGTCTCGGAGGACGTAGAAGCATCCGTAATGGCGGCTCGTCGCCGACCCGGTCACGTCCGCCAGGGGCCGCCAGTCGTACTCGGCCATGCGGTCCCCATCCCGGGCACTTTACCCATTGAAGGACGCCAATCGCCCGGTCTTGGGCGTTCTCGTTTCCCGGCCGAAGTTTCTTCCCCCGCATCCATACTCCCACTCACACCCTTCCGGGGTGTGAGCTAGAGTGTACACGATTGGCAACACCGGGGGCCGCCGTTGACCACCGCCGCCGCGTTCGAGAAGGTTGAGAAGACGTACAAGACCGGGGTGTTCGGCCGCGCCGGCGTCCCGGCCGTCCGCGGGGTGACACTGAGCGTCCCGGCCGGCGGCGTGTTCGGCCTGCTCGGCCCGAACCGGGCCGGGAAGACGACGCTGGTGAAGATGCTCCTGTCGCTCACCGCCCCGACGGCCGGCACCGTCACCCGCCTCGGCGAGCCGATCGTGCACCGCTCGACCCTCGGGCGCGTCGGGTACATGCACGAGAACCACGCCTTCCCGCGCTACCTCACCGCCACCGAGCTCCTCGAGTTCTACGGCGGGCTGTCCGGCGTGCCGGGCGACGCGCTGACCCCCCGCGTCGGGAAACTGTTGGAGCGGGTCGGGCTCGCCGACCGGAAGGACGAGCCGATCGCCCGGTTCAGCAAGGGAATGGTCCAGCGGCTCGGGCTGGCGCAGGCGGTCGTCAACGAGCCCGACCTGCTCGTCCTCGACGAGCCGACCGAGGGGCTCGACCTGAACGGCCGGCAGCTGCTCCGCGAGGTGGTGCGCGAGTTCAAGGCCGCGGGGAAGACGGTGCTACTCGTCTCGCACGTCCTCCCCGAGGTGCAAGAACTGTGCGACCGCCTGGCGGTCGTGGTGGCCGGCAAGGTGGTCCACCAGGGGCCGCTGGCGGAGCTGGTGAAGGACCCGAAGGGCGGCAAAGACCGGCCGCTGGAGGCGGCGCTGCGGCCGATCTACGAGCGGCACGACAAGGGGGAGGCGGCGTGACGGGCTATCCGGACGCGATTCGGACCGTGCGGTGGATGGTCCGCGACACCTTCCGCCAGTCGGTCGCCACCAAGCTGTTCTGGGCGATGCTCGGGCTGACGGCCCTGTGTGCCGTCTTCTGCTTCGGCATCACCGTGGAGGGCGCGACCGAGCGCCCCCGCCACCCGGGCGAACTGCCGACGTACATGCCGAAGGGGCAGGCCGGGCCGGAGGTGATCGCGGAAGGCATCCGGGTGCCGGACGGGAAGGTGACGCTCGGCTTCGGCCTGTTCGAGTACCCGATCACGAAGTCGAAGACCGACGCCGTGCGCGTCATCCTCGTCTGGCTCGCCGGCGTGGTCGCCGACACCGCCGGCGTGCTGCTCGCGCTGCTGTGGACCGCGGGGTTCCTGCCGACGTTCCTCGAGCCGGCGGCGGTGACGGTGCTCCTCGCCAAGCCGGCGCCGCGGTGGGCGGTGCTGGCCGGGAAGTACCTCGGCGTCGTGCTGTTCGTCGCCCTCCAGGCCACGGTGTTCGTCGGGGCGACGTGGTTCGCCACCGGCGCCGCGACGGGCGTGTGGGACGGGACGTACTGGTTCGCGGTGCCGCTCCTGGTCGTCAACTTCGCGGTGTTCTATGCGGTGAGTGCGCTGCTGGCGGTGTGCACGCGGAGCACCGTGGTGAGCGTGTTCGGCACGCTCCTGTTCTGGCTCCTGTGCTGGGCGATGAACTTCACCCACCACAAGCTGGCGACGACGGACGTGCCCGGGCAGCGGCCCGCGGCGGGGGTGCTGGTGAAGGCCGGCTACTGGACGCTGCCGAAGCCGCTCGACCTCGGCGGCATCTTCTTCGACGCGATGAAGGCGGAGGACTACGCGAGCCCCGTGCCGGAGTTGGCGGCCGCGAAGGCCCGCGGGGCGTTCTACCCGGAGCTCGCGGTGCTCACGTCGCTGGTGTTCGCGGCCGGGGCGCTGGCCGTTGCCGGGTACGAGTTTCGGCAGATGGACTACTGACCGCGCACCTCCAGATCCGTCGTGGGTGGCGCTCCACCCCCACCCACGACCGGAATCAGCCGACGGCTACGGCCGCGCCGGGTCGGTGGCCGGCGGGGTCCGAACCGGAACCACGCCCTTGTCCGGCACGACGAACCGAATCTCGACCGGGATCAGGACGTCGGATTGCGGCGCCGGGCGAACCGGCCGTGGGAGCGGCACGGGCGCCGACACCGGGAGCGGGGCGGGCGGCGGCATGTATCGGGGCGGGGCCGTGTACCGTACCGGCACCACCACCGGCTTCACACCGCTGACGATCCCTTCGGGGTCGGTCGATGTCGTCCGCTCGCGTGGGAGCGTCGGGTCGGGCGGGAAGTACTGCGGGTAGTGTTGCAGGTAGTACGGGGCCGGAAGGGGCGTCCACGCGGCCGGTACGGACGTGGTCGTGGCGAGCGGCTTCATCGGGGACGGCGTGGTCGTCGTCGTGACGCCGTAGGTGATGCCCGGCGGCGGGGCGACCGGGGCGCTCGCCGCGTCGCGGTACACGATGGTGCCGGTCAGCCCGCCGACGCTGTTGAGACCGACGCCGACGACGATCTGGTGGGTGGGCTTCGGGGGCATTGCCCGCGGCGCCGGCGCGGTCGGGAGCGCGGCGACCTCGCCGCGCCACGGGTTCGGAGCCTGGGCGGAAGCCGGGGGGCCGAGGGCCGCGGCGATCAGGCCGGCGGCGGTGGCCCGCGGGAACGTCCGACGCGACATGCGGACTCCTTTCCGAACGGGGTGGGCGACGCTGACCATGCCGCCGGCCCCGGCCGGACACAACCCCAAACCGGTCGGATCGTCCGAATGCGGGGCGTCCTCTTGTATGTGGCGGCCGCCGTCGGTATTCCCGGCGCGAGGGGAGAAGCGCCATGTGGCTCGCGGGCCGTGCCCGGTGGGCGATCGCCGCGTCGGTCGGGGTACACGCCCTGCTCGTCGTCGTATGCGTCGCCCTTGTCCGGCGCGGCCCGGAATCCTCCGCGCCGCGCGCGAAGCTGATCGACACGCGCATCACGTTCGTCGCCCAGACGCCCGAGCCGCCGGCGGCACCACTCGCCGTCGCCCCACCTGAGCCCAACCCGCCTCCGCCCGACCCGCCACCGAGTCCTGATCCGCCCGCGGCGCCACCGGAAGCCCCCGCGGCGCCACCGGAGACACCCGCGGTTGAGGTGGTCGGCCCCCCAGTGGTGCGCTCGTTCGTGCCCCCCGCCGTTCTTCCGCCGGGACTGCTCGCCCGCGTTCGTGACTTCGCACCGGCTGCGGCACCACCCGATCCCGCGGTGACGCCGGCCGCCGGCGCGACACCTCCGCCTCCTCGACCCGCGGCGCGGCCGGCTCACGGGGCGCTGGCGGCTGGGCAGCGGGTCGTCTACCTGCTCGACGCTTCGGGGAGCATGGGCGAGTGGGGGAAGTTCGACGCCGCCCGGGATGTGCTGGTGGCGACGCTCGCGCACCAGCCGGCGGCGGTCGAAGTGCGGGTCGTGGTGTACGCGGCGACGGCGGAGGTGGTGGCACCCACGGCGCTCGCGGCCCGCGCCCCGGGCGGGCGCGGCGACCACCTCGCCGGACTCCGGGCCGCGCTCGAACACCGCCCGGACTTCGTCGTCTGGTTCACCGACTCCGATGACCTGCCGACGGCGGCGCTGCGGAACGCGGTGAGGCGGATGGGGAAGCCGGTGACGGTCGTGGTGTCTCGGGTCGGCGCGACGGGTGTGGCGGCGCCGGCGGAGCTGCGCTGACGGTCACAGCCAGCCGACGGACTCGTCGCGGACGATCCGGGCCATTGCCTCGACCCAGCGCGGGTGGTCGTTCAGGCAGCGGCCATTGTGCAATTTCTCGCCGCCGGCGTGGAGGAACACCTCGCGGCTCTCGTGGCCGATCTCGTCGAGCGTCTCCAGGCAGTCGGCGGTGAACCCGGGGAGCATGACGTACACCCGCTTCACGCCCTTCTTCGCCAAGTGCACGAGCACTTCGTCGGTGTACGGCTCGAGCCACGGCGACCGGCCGAACCGCGACTGGTACGTCTGCGTCCAGTAGTCCTTCGGCCAGCCCATCCGCTTCACGAGTTCTTCCGTCGTGCGCTCGACCTGTCCGGGGTACGGGTCGCCGCGCTCGACGTACTTCAGCGGAATGCCGTGGAAGCTGATGACGACGTGGTCCGGCTCCCAGCCGAGCCCGGCGATGTCGTCGCGGAAGTTGGCTTCGAGAGCGTCGAGGTACGCCGGGTGGTCGTAGTACGGCGGCACGACGCGGACCGCCGGCACGCGCCGCTCCTTCATCAACGCCCCGAACAGGGCGTCGGTGGCGCTGGCGGAGGTAGTCGCGGAGTACTGCGGGAACATCGGCAGCGCGACGAGCCGGTCCACGCCGGCGGTGACCATCTCCCGCACCGCGTCGCGCACCGGCGGGTTGCCGACCATCATCCCGAAACGGACCGGCGTGCCGGGGAAGTGCCCCTGGAGCAACGCCGTCTGCCGCTTCGTGTAGTGCAAGAGCGGCGAGCCGGTGTCGGCGTTCCAGATGCGGCGGTACTTGGCGGCCGACGAGCCGCTGCGGAACGGCAGGATGAAGCCGTACAGGAGCGGCGTCCACACCGGTTTCGGCACCTCAATGACGCGCCGGTCGGAGAGGAACTGGCGGAGGTACGGGAACAGCCCGCGGTACGTCGGGGCGTCCGGGGTGCCGAGCTGGATAAGCAGGAGGCCGGTCATGAGGAGTGGTCAGTGGTCAGTAATCAATTGTCAGCCAAACCGAAGCGGCAGGGGCAGTGAATGGTAGGACCATACCCCGGGCCAAACAAACAGGCCCGGGGCTCAGCCCGGGCCGGCGTTGTCTGGCTGAGAACTGACAACTGAGAACCGACGACCGGCCGCTACTTCTTCGCCGAGCAGTCCGGCCCTTCGAGCGGGTCCTGCTTCTCGGTGATGTGGCCGCCGGACGCTTTCAGGGCGGCGGACTTGTCGGCGTTGAGCTGGATGTAGCTCTGCCACTGGCCGGGGACGTTCGGCTCGGAGTAGATGGCCTCGACCGGGCACTCGGGGACGCACGCCTCGCAGTCGATGCAGTCCTGCGGGTCGATGTAGAGCATCTTCTCGTCGTGGTAGAAGCACTCCACGGGGCAGACCACGCAGCAGTCGGTGTACTTGCAGTCGTTGCAGTTGGCGGTGACGACGTGCGGCACGAGCGGAGACCTCCGGCTTCAGGCCAACGGTATGGTGCCGCGCCCGCGGCCTGACGTGCGCGGGCGGGCGGCTATTTCACAGTTATGCGAAGCGCCCCGTCCGACGCAAGCCCCAACCGGCGCAATTTCGTCACTTCCGCCCGCGTCGGGGCCAGCGGTAACGGCTGGGCGGCTACTTCGCGCGGTTTCCGATCCGTTCCTGCTCCAGCAGCCGTAGCAGGGCGATCTCCGCTTCCAGCCGCGCCGCCCGGGGCAGCGTCTCGGCGCCTGGCGGGTCGGGGCCGGCCTGGACGCGGGCCAACACCACGGTCTCCTGGAGTCGGGTCACCCGGACTCGCTCCTCGTACCACGGGCGGAGGTTGGCGAAATCGGTCGTCCCGTTCCGCCCGGTGTAGAGGTCGGTGGCGGCGGCGGTCGCCCGGTCGACCAGGGCGACCACGTCGGCCAGCGTGGTGGGATCGAGTCGCCCGACCTTCCACCGCTCGACGTGCCTTTTGAGGCCCGCTCGGGCGGTGTTCAGCCGGGCCAACTGGAGCTGGACGAGCGCGTCGTCCTTCGACAAAGGGACAGCGGGATCGTCTGGCCCGAACAGCCGCGGGCAGTTCGTCACCATGTCCTCCAGACTCTTCGGTGCGAGCTCCGGGAACGCGGTCACGGTGCCGCCCTCCGCCACGACTCGCCGCCCGTCGGCGACCGGCGGCGCCGGTCGTCCCGGCGTCTGCGGGCTGGGGCCGGGTTGCTGTGCGGCGGCGGTGTACGCGCCGAACCCGGCGGCGCCGATCACCCCGGCCGCGGCGACGACAGCGGCGGCCAGCTTCAATTTCGCAGCGAGCATAGCGGTCAGTACTCCGTTCGCAAGGACCGAGACGGGAAGGGGAGGGATCGCCGCGCCGGTCGCGGTGGCGCCGGCAGCGGTGATGACGCGGCCGGGGACGGCGACCAGCGGTAGCACGAGTACCGACCCGGTTGGCGCGAAGCCGCGGCGGGTCAGCCGGTCGCGGAGCAGTGCCCGCGCCCGGCTCAGGCGGCCGGCGACGCTGCCGACCGGCCAGCCGAGGCGCGCCGCGGCGGCGGGTTGCGTCTCGCCTTCCAGGTCGCAGAGCACCACCGGCAGGCGGTAGCGGTCGGGGAGGCGGGCGAGTTCCTCGTGAACCGCCGCCGCGAGTTCCGCCCGTTCGAGCGGGTCGGGCGTGCTTGTCGCGGCTTCGGCGGCGTCCGCTACCACCTGCCCGCGGGCCTTCCGCTTCAGCGCCGCCGTCACCGCGACGCGGTGGAGCCAGCCGCCGGCGCTCGGCGACCGGACCGCACCCGCCTTCCGCGCCAGCACCAGGAACGCGGCCTGGAATGCGTCCTCGGCGTCGGCCTCGGGGAGGATGCGGCGGCAGGCGGTCCACACGGCCCCGGCGTGGCGGCGCAGGACCAACTCGAACGCGCTCCCGTCGCCGTCGCGGACGAACCGGCGCAGCAGTTCCGCATCGGAGGCGGCGTCGGGCGCATCCGATGCGGCGGCGAGCAGTCGTGGCGGGATCGGTCGGGGCATGGGGGCTCCGGGCGGCCGTCACCCATCCTGATCCGGCCCGCCGCCCGGTGCATACGCGAAAGTGTCAGATTCCTGCGACCGCCCAGTCGGCGGGCGAATAGGCGCCGTCGGCGATGTGCCACGCCCGCACGTCCGGCTCCCGGCCCGCAAGGCCGACGATGACGTGAACGATCGTGTCGCCCCAGTGGTTCCCGGCGACGTCTTTCGCGCTCGGGACCGGCGGGGACGCGGGGTGCGAGTGGTAGACCGCCAGCACCTCGGCACCGGCGGTGCGGACCGCCTTCGACGCGGCGAGCATGTCGCGGGCGTTGGTGAGGTACTCGGTCGGGCTGGCGAGGTCGTTGCGGATCGGGAAGTGGAGCGTCACGCGGCCGTCCGGTGAGCCGGCGAGCAGCCCGCAGCACTCGGCCGGTGCGTCGGCCCGGGCGTGGGCGACGACCGCGGCGAGGAGGTCCGCGGGGATCAGTAGTGTCTGGAACGGGGGCATCGGCCTGTGGTCACTTCCCGCCGATCTTCCCGGTGGCGCCGCCGACGTTGGCGCGGGCGGCGCGAATGCGGTCGAGGAGGTTCTGCCGGGCGATCGCCGCGGGGTCGGACGGGCCGATCGGCGACGGGGTCGGCGGCGGGGTCTTCGCCTCCACCCCCGGCGCGGCAGTCTCGGCGGCAGCCGCCTTCTCCTCGGACTTCAAAAGCGCGTCCTCGGCGTCAACATAACCGGTTTCGCCGTACATCTCCTTGAGCTCGCCGAGTTTCACCACTCGTTCGAGGCGGAAGTACGCGATTTCCTCGTAGGGGACGAAGAACGCCCGGCCCTCGTCGGTCGAGCCCTGTTCCCGCCCGCGGAGGACGACGTAATGCGGCTCGAACCGCACGAGCACGTCCACGGTAATCATCCCCTGGCCGCGGAGGATCAGGTTGATCTGCGGGTGGTAAACCTGCGGAATCCGCTTGAACAGGTCTTCGCAGTCGTCGCGCCGCATCACCGCTCCCAATCGAATCGGGCCGAAACCCGAAGCACGAAATTCGAACCGTGCAATCTGGTTTCGAATTTCGTGCTTCGGGTTTCGGGTTGACTACGCTCTCGTCACTTCGAGTCGCTGCGGCGGGGTGGTGAGGCGGCGGTAGAGCCACACCTGGGTCGCCGCCGCGGCGGCGCCGCCGAGCCCGCACACCACCCGCCAGTCCATCCAACCGAGCCACCGCTCCAGCGCCGAGGTCGACCCGTCGCCGGGGCTGCCGAGGCCGCCCGCGGCCGGGACGCTCACCGCCCCCGCCGGCCGGTCGGGCGTGTACTCGTCGAACGTGCTCACGGTCGTCGCCAGGACCGCCGTCAGCAGCAGGACCGCGGCGAGGAGGCCGAGCGGCGCAGCGGCGAGCGCCCAGGCGTCGCGGCGGTACGGCACGAGCGAGAAGTCCTGCCCCAGCCGCCGCCACAGCTTCGTGAAGCAGGCGTCGGCCGCGTCCGGGTTGGCGAACACGATCGTCACCTTCGCCGACCCCGCCGGCCCCGCGTACCCCACGACGACCGTGTTCAGCACGAGGTCGAGCGCCGCCCGGCGGACGGTGCGGAGCTCGACCGTCGTCGCCAGCGGCCCGAGAAGGTTGTCGAGGTCGGCCCCGGACTCGGCCGCGGCCTTGACCTCCGGCCGCGGCGGGCCGTGGTCGGCGGAAAGCACCATGCGGTCGGCGGAGAGGACGAGGAGGCCGTGGGAGCGGACGACCGGCGCGGCCCAGACCCGACAACGGGTTCCGGGTACGGCCGGGTGGGTGTCGGTGGTCGGGGCGACGGGCATGGCTGTCTCGGCCGGAGGACGATCGGCCCACCTTAATCCGTAGCACGGGTTTACGCTTCGGTCAAACGAGCGGTCAGTCGCCACCCCCGCCCCCGCACCCACCCCCGCCACAACCCCCGCCCCCGCCTCCGTCACCTCCGCCGCACCCGCCACTGCCGGACGTCCCGCAGCCGGAACCGCACCCGCCGTCCGACCCGGAGGCCGCCTGCCGCGGGTACCACATCCGCAGGAACGCGGCGCCGGTCCCGCCGACGACCGCCGTCCCGAACAGGGCGACGGCGAGCCCCATGTCCGGGTCGGCCTTCGCCCGCAGGGAGGCGTGGCGGTCGCGGGTCCGCCGCAGGGCCGCCTCGCCGCGGCGCGTCAGCCGCGGCAGCCAGCCGAACGCGGCGACGACGCCGAAGAACACGCCCACCGCCATCGCCCCGAGCAGGTAGCCGACCGGCTTGTGGTTCGCGAGCCCCATGACGAGTCGTGGGACGCCGAACCCGAGGATCACCAACAGCACCGGGACGACGGCGAGGCACCCGAGCCCGCCGCGGCGGCCTTCTGGTAGCGTGTACCCCTCGGCCTCCAGGCGAGCGGCCTCGGCGCCGAACCGCGACCGGACTGCGTCGTGGACCCACTTCTGGTCGGCCCGCGCCCGGGCCGCGGCGAGCCGGGCGACGCCCGCCGTCGTCAGCCGCGGGTAGCCGCCGGCGAGGTACGCGGTCTGCTCCCAGGTCAGCGAGTGCTCCTCGTCGCCGGGGTAGGGGCCGGGCACGCGGCGGGCGTTGCGGAGCATGCGACCGGCGACAATCGCGGCCAGGAGCGCCGGCAAGAAGAAGCCGAGGAAGTCCGTCCCGACGAGGTTGAGTGGGTTCAGTCCGCCGTCGCAGCCCGGTACGAGCACCGCGAGCCCGGCGAGCGCCGCCGTGAACCGCATCGCCTGCACCACCGGCCGCTTCGGGATCACCCAGTTGCGGGCGGTGTTCACGACGCGGTGGCGGAGATCGTCGCCGAAGCGCTCGGCGGCAGTCGGCCAGATGTCGGCCGGCGGCGGCTCGCCGAACGCCTCGCGGTACGCGGCGAGCGTGTGGGCGTACATCCGCAGGTGCTTGCGCCCCTCCGCCGGACTGCCCTTCGTCGGCTCGTGGTGGAGCGGCTGATCGAGCACCTCGCCGCAGAATCGCGTCCAGTAGCTACGGGTGTACGTGAGGTGGAGGTGCCACGCGGCATCCACGTCTTCCGACGGGCAGACGGGGCCGAGCCCGGCTGCGGCGAGGAACGCGAACCGCTTGTACTCGCGCACCACCCGGTCGGCGTAGGGGCGCGGCCAGCCGTTCTCGCGGGCGAGGCGGGCGGCGAAGGGGAGGGCGGGGGTGTTTGGGCCGTCGATCGAGAAGGCTTCGACCCGGGCGAGCAGCGCGGCGCGGTCGGGCGTCATGCGGCACCTCAAGTCGGGATCGGGGTCGCGTCTACAGGGTACTTCGTCGGGTCGGTCGAGTCGTGTGTGAAGACGCGATGAAGGCTGCGCACGCCGCCGGCGTGCTAGTCTTGGGCGAGCCGCAGTGTCGCCCGTCTCCGAGGTGTGATCTCATGGCCGCGACGGCACAGCTTCTGGCTTGGAAGTCCGAGGGGCGGATGGAAGGCTTCGCAGAGGGCCTGGCGGCCGGGCTCGTCGAGGCGCGGCGCGACGACCTGATGAGGGTGCTGCGCGTGAAGTTCCACCAACTCCCGCCCGAACTCACCGCCGCCGTCCGCGGTTCGTCCGACCTGACCGTCCTGTCGCACTGGTTCGACGCCGCGCTCGCCGCGCCGACGCTCGAAGGTTTCGGGCTGCTCATTCGGGGTTAGTGTGTGGTGGTTCGTGTTTCGGCCGGGTGGTTCCTTTCCGCGTCGCGGGATGTTACCCTCCACCCGACCTCTCCGCGCAGACCGGACATCTGCGGAACACGAAACACGAACACCACCACACCCAGCATGCCTACCATCATCGCCACCTGGCCGTTCGGACGGCTGGCCGCCGAGACCGGGCTCGCCCGGATCGCCCGCGGGGACGCCGCGCTCGACGCCGCGCTCGCCGGGGCACAGGCGGTCGAGGACGACACCACCAGCCGCACGTCCGTCGGGTTCGGCAGCCTCCCGGACCGCATCGGCCGCCTCACCCTCGACGCCTGCGTCATGGACGGCCGCACGCTCTCGTGCGGCGCCGTCGCCGGGCTGGAGCACGTCCGCCACCCGGCCGCCGTCGCCCGGCGGGTGATGGAGAAGACGCCGCACGTCTTCCTCGTCGGCGAGGGGGCGAAGTGGTTCGCGCTCCAGGAGGGCTTCCCGCTGGAGTACCCGTACACCGTGGCCGCCATGCGCGAGTGGGAGGAGAAGAACCCCGCCCGCCGCCCGCCGGTGCCGAAGAAGGACGGCCCCGCCCAGATGGCGGACATCGACGAGCACAACCACGACACCGTGACCGTGCTGGCGCACGACCAGAAGGGGAACCTCGGCGGGGTGTGTACGACGAGTGGGCTGGCGTACAAGCTGCCGGGCCGTGTCGGCGACTCGCCGATCATCGGTGCCGGATTGTACGTGGACGACCAGGCCGGTGCCGCCGGCGCCACGGGGGTGGGCGAGGAGATCATCCGCATCGGCGGGAGCCTGTTCGTGGTCGAGC
>JAFKFQ010000766.1 GCA_017308215.1 bacterium
AGTAGCCCCCACCCGCCGGCCGCCGGGCGCGAGCCGGCGGTCGCGGGCCGTACTTGACGGCGCCGCCGTCCGCCGGACAATTAATGGGTAGTACCGACCGTGATCACCGACCGACGCGATCAGGCGGGCTGCCGGGCGACCGACCGGCGGCCCGCGAGGGCCGCCGTGCTCGCACGCATCCCCGCCGACCGGCTCGCCTACCTCCTCGACATCGCCGAGGACGGGATCGTCACGGCCGACGCCCGGCAGGTCGTCGTCCTGTTCAACCGCGGCGCCGCCAAGCTGTTCGGCTACGACCCGGCCGAGGTCGTGGGCCGCCCGCTCGACCTCCTCATCCCCCACCGGTTCCGCCCGGCGCACGAAGGGCAGGTCGCCGAGTTCGGCCGCGCCCCGGACCCGGCCCGGCTGATGGGCGAGCGGCGCGAGGTGTACGGGCTGCGGAAGGACGGGACCGAGTTCCCCGCCGAGGTGTCGATCTCGAAGCTCGACACGGGCGCGGGCCTCCTCTTCACGGCCATCGTCCGCGACGTGACCGAGCGGAAGCGGTACGAGGCCGCGACCCGCGAACTGGCGGAGCTCCGCACGCGGGCGCTGCTCGCCGAGGCCGAGGCCGCCGCTCGGCACAGCGACTCCCGGTTCCGCCGGATCGTGGAGGCGGCGAACGAGGGGATCTGGGAGCTCGACGCCGACGCCCGGGTGGTGTTCGTCAACGACCGGATGGCCGAACTCCTCGGTCGCCGGCCGGCCGAGGTCCGCGGCCGGGCGATGTGGGACTTTCTGTTCGACGAGGACCAAGCCGCGGCCCGCGCGCTGTTCGACCGGCGCCGCGCCGGGGAGAGCGGGCAGGCCGACGTGCGGTTCCGGCACCGCGACGGCCGGGCCGTGTGGACGCTCCTGTCCGGCCGCCCGGTGGCGGACGCCACGGGCGCCTTCGGCGGCACGCTCGACATGTTCACCGACGTGACCGAGCGGCGGCGGGCCGAGGACGCGCTGCGGGAGCGCACCGACGAGTTGCGGGCGACGACCCAGCAGCTCTGGCAGGCGGCCAAGCTCGCCGGGGTCGGCGAGCTGGCGGCGAGCATTGCCCACGAGCTC
>JAFKFQ010000631.1 GCA_017308215.1 bacterium
CGTTCCTCGCCCTCGCCCGCGCGGCCATCGGGGTCGTCGGCGGGCCGGGGCGGGTCGAAATCTCGGCCCGGGTTCTCGCCGTCACGAACGGGGTGTTGCGGTCCACGCGGCTCACGCCCCTCCGCCCGGTCGCCCTGGCGCTCGTCGCCGTCGTCGGCCTCGGCCTCACCGCGGTAGCGAGTCAGTCCGCGGACGGCCCGGCCGCGCCGGCGCCCGCCGCATCCTCGCCAGGCCCGGGGGCGAAGCGGCCCGAGCCGAACCCGCCCCGGCCGGTGGTCGGGTTCACGGGCGTCGCCGCGGCGACGGGCACCTACAAGAGACCGCTGCTGGTCGTCGGCGACAGGCGGTACGAACTCCGCGCCTCGGACGCGGCCGCCCCCTCGGTGGCCGTCACCCTCGCGGCGTTCTCGAACGGCGACACGGGTACCTACACCGCGACCGGGGTGCTGGCGGCCGTCAACGGCAACGACGGCCTCATCCTCGACACCATTGAGCCGGTCGCGGCCGCACCGGCGGCGGACTTCCACGTCAAGGACTTCGGGGCGAAGGGCGACGGCGTGGCGGACGACGCCCCCGCCGTCCAGAAGACGATCGACGCGGCGGCGAAGGCCGGCGGCGGCACGGTTCACCTCCCCCGGGGCACGTACCTCCTGAACTCGGCGTACCCCAGCCGGCACCCGTGGGCCTTTCACAACCTGGTGGTCGACTCCAACGTCACCCTCCGGGGCGAGGCCGGGGCCAGGCTCCTCCAGGGGCCGAAGGGCCGGCACCCGCTGCCGCCGGGGGCCGAGGGGGTGCGGAACACGGTGCTCGCCTTCGGGGCCGACCACGAGACGATCCGCTTCCAGAACCGCGCCTTCAACGGCGGCTTCTCCACCCTCCAGGCCACCCAGGTCGCGGGCACGACGGTCACGCTCAAGACCCCCGCCGAGGCGGCGAAGTTCCGGCCGGGCGACTACGTGGCGATCTACGAGGCCACGACGGGCGACGTGATCCCGACGGAGACGGGCCGGCTCGCCGCGGTGAACGCCGCGACCGGCGAACTCGGGCTCCGGGAGCCGCTGAGCCGCGCGTTCCCGACGCCGTCGATCGCCAACGTGACGAAGCTGGCGACCACGAACGTCGGGCTCAAGAACCTGACCGTGGAAGGGGCGGAGCCGCTGACCGTGACCGAGACGTTCGGGTTCACCGCGGAGGACTGCCGGTTCGTCAACGACACGTCGGTCGGCGGCAAGAACGTGGTCGACTTCAACCTGAACACCCTGAACGGGTTCCGCTTCCTGCGGAACGAGTTCACGGCCGTCGGGCCGGGGTTCGCGGTGATGGAGATGACCCAGCGGAACAGCCGGCACGGGGTGTGGGAGGGGAACACGTTCGACATCGTGCAGGGCGGGATGGGCGAGTACGCCGCCGACATCCGGTTCACGAACAACACGTTCCGCCTCCACCCGACCGCGAAGACGAGTGTCGGCCTCATGATCGGCGGGAAGGACATCGTCTTCCACAAGAACACGGTGACGTGCGGGAACATCCCCGCCGGCGAGGGCTGGGGCTGCGTCCTGGCGGACTGCGTCGGCCCCGGGTACGAGCGCTACGTGGGCAACGTCCGCATCACCGACAACACGTTCCACTACGACGGCAGCGGGAACCAGTGCGTCCACCTGGTCGCCGCGGACACGGCGTTCACCGGCAACACCCTGACCGTGAAGGGCTCCGCGATCGGCGTCCGCGCCGAGGGGCCGTCGCCGCAGGCCGTCACCATCCGGGACAACAAACTCGCGATGGGGGCGGGCGCCGCCGTGATGATCGCGGGCGCGGGCGTGGACGGCGCGACCGTGACCGGGAACACGATCACCGGGTCGGGGGCCCACGCGATCATCGTCGCCTCGCCCGCCCGCCCGAACGCGGGGCGGCACGTGATCCGCGGCAACACCGTCACCGGCTACCGCTCGCCGCTATTCCTCGACCGGCTCCTGCACCCCGGCACGGTCCCGACCGACGAGTAACGATGTCACCGCTCCGACTCGAGAACCCCATGCCTCGATCCGTCCTGAAGTCGGCCCCCACCCGCCGGTCGTTCTTCACCTCCCTCGCGGTGGTGCTCGCCGGACACGCCGTCCCCGCGAGGGGAGCGGACGTCGAGGTCGTCTCGGTGATCGAAGGCGACCGGGGGCCGGGCTTCAAGCCGGCGGCGAACGTGATGGGGGCGGTCGGGCCGAAGCACGTCGTGGACTTCACCATCGCCGGCTTCACGGTCCGCGACCGCGCGACGGGCAAGGCCCTGCGGCACGAGTCGCAGCTCGACTTCTGGCGTCAGGTGCTGCCCGCCAGGTCGCTCGACCCGAGCCCGCACGCCAACGACCCGTGGATGGTCTACGACCCGCTGTCGGAGCGCTGGTTCGCCACCGTCGCGGGAACCGGGACGGGGGAATCGTTCCTGGCCGTGTCCAGTTCCGCCGACCCGACGCAGCCCTGGAGGGGCGTTTCGCTCCCGGTGCCGCGTGTCGACCCCGGGATGAAGATCGGCGTCGACCGGAACGGCGTGTACCTCTCGTGCGCCAACGGCTCGGCGAACCCGCGCGAGGCGCTCGACCTCTACGTGATCCCGAAGGCCGACGCGATCGACCCCCGCGGCCCGTCGTTGGCCCGCGCCCGGACCCTCGCGAAGGTGATTTATGCCGCGTTCCCCGCGGTGAACGTCGGGCCGGGTCAGACGCCCGAGACGCCGGCGGTACTCATCAACAACGAGTTCGGCGGGCCGACGTGCGGCGAACTGTACCTGCACCGGATCACGTGGAGCGGGTCCCGCGCGACCGTCTCCGCCGCCCAGACGATTCCCCTGAGCCGGGCGTACGCCGTGCCGCGGATGGAGGGGAAGCAGCCGGCCGGGGGCGTCCGGCTCCTGCAGTCCGGCGGCCGCCGGAACAACAGCGCCTTCGTGCACGGGGGGAGCGTGTTCAGCTGCAACGGGGCGCAACGCACGGCCGACTCCCGCCCGGGAGTCCTGTGGTACGAGGTGCGGGTCGCGGACGGGAAGCTGCTCCAGGAGGGCTTCGTCGACAGCCCCGACTACGACCTGCTGTACCCGTCGCTCGCCGTGGACTCCCGGGGGAACGTCGGCATCGGCTGCACCCGCACGTCCGAGAAGGAATACCCCTCGGTGTGCGTGATGATGCGTGCGAAGGACGACCCCGCGGGCGCGATGCGGTCCCCGGTCGTGGCCGTCAAGGGCTCGACCGCCTACCGCCACTCCGGCGTGACGGCGATGAACTTCAGCAACTACAGCACGACCTGCATCGACCCGGCGGATCGCGACGTCCTCTGGACGTTCCAGGGCTACGCGAACAGCGCGGCCGATCGCCAGTGGTGCACGGCGTGGGCCGCCTTCCGGTTCGACGCGAAGAAGTAGTGGTCCGAGATCAGTACCCCGTGCCGTACACCTGAAGGGCAGTGATATGAGGCGTTTCCCACTCGCCCTCGTGGCGGTCGTCGGGCTCGTGTGCGCGACGCGCGGCCTGCCCGCGGCCGAGCGCGTCAGCGTCACGGGCGTCGCGTCGGCGTCGGGCACGCACAAGCGGCCGCTGCTGCTCGTTAACGACAGGCGGTACGAACTGAAGCCGGCCGACACGGCCGACGCCTCGGTGGCGAACACCCTCGACGCGTTCTCGAAGGGCGACACCGACATCTACGTCGTGAAGGGCGTGCCGGCCACCGTCAACGGCAACGACGGCATCCTCGTCGCGAGCATCACGCCGGCCGCGGCGGTCGTCGGCGCCGGGACTCCGGCCGCGCCGAAGCGGGCGGGGTACAAGGTCTACGACCACGTCATCACGGCCACGCCGCCCGCCACGGGCGAGCACCGGCTCCGGTTCGTGGTGCCCGACGGCCTGCCGGTCGTCCGCGGCATCATCGTGGTCGGCCCGTACTCCGGTGGCGACTCGCGGGACTACCACCAACAGGCCTGGTACCGCGAGTTCCTGAATCTGCACGGGTTTGCGTTCCTGGGCGCGACGAACTACTACCTGCACGACTACGCGGTGATGCGGGCCGCCCTCCGGCAGTTCGCCGCGGACAGCAAGCACCCAGAGGTGGTGAACGCGCCCTACGCCGCCACCGGCTTCTCGGCCGGCGGCGGGTACACCCGGCAGCTGATGAAGGCTGACCCGGACCGGGTCATCGCGGGGGTCGTCGTGGGGTCGACGATGAAGCTGCGCGGGCCGCTCACGGACGACCACCGGCGGGTGCCGATGTGCGTCATCAACGGCGAGCTCGAACACGACCCGGGCGAGGGCCCCGGCATGGCGAAGCGGCTGGAGCCGGTGCTGGCCGAGCACCGCCCGCAGGGCGCGCGCTGGGGGTGGATGGCGGTTCAGGGCGTCGGCCACGAGTTCGCCGGCCAGGAGGTGCTGGCGATGCCGATGCTGGACGCCGCGGTCCGGCTCCGCTACCCCGCCGACGGCGACGTGCGGAAGGGGCCGGTGGGCCTCAAGCACCTGGCGTTGGAATCCGGCTGGGTGGCCGACAACACCACCTGGACGAGCGGGCTGACGGCCGTCGCCCCCGCCGGGCAGTTCAAGGGCGACGTGGCGAAGTCGAGCTGGCTGCCGAACGAGGACGTCGCCTTCGTCTACCGGGCGTACTCGACCCTCGACCGGCCGCTGAGGATCACCTCGCCGGACCCCATGTCGGCCCGGGGCGAGGCGTTCGACGCCGGCTCCCGCGTCACGATCGACGTGGACGCCTCCCGCTTCCCCGGCTGGGCGAAGCTGGAGCTGTACGACGGGGCCAGGAAGGTGGGCGAGCGGACCGCCGCGCCGGCCCGGTTCGTCGTGACCGGCCTGACGGCCGGGTACCACGCCTTCTCCGTCCTCGGCACCGACGGCCGGGGGGCCGTCCGGCCGTCGAACCCGGTCCTGGTCGTCGTTCGGAAGTAGAACCTACCCCGACGAACGTCGGCCGGCCCGGGCGTGGGCCGACCGACGTGAGTCACCGGAGGGATCGGGATGACGACCCCGCTCGAGTCGACCGCACGTCGGGCCGGCACCCTGCACGTCGTCGGGCTGGCGGCGAGTACCCTCCCCGCGGCGGCCCCCGGTACCGACGCCGCCCCGTCGGGCGTGACGGTCGTCACCACCTTCCCTGCGAACAAGGGACCGGGGTATCGGAAGCCCAACCCGGACGCGGCCGGCGCCGTCGGCCCCCGGCACACCGCCGTCCTCGACGACCGGGCGTTCGTCGTCCACGACAAGGCGACGGGGAAAGTGCTGCGGGACGAGACGCAGCACGAGTTCTGGCTGAAGGTGCTACCTGCGGGGACCTTCGACCTCCACGCCAACGACCCGCGCCTCCTGTACGACCCCGTCACCCGGCGGTGGTTCGCGTGGGTGCAGGGGCTCACCCCGGCGAACGGCTACCTGGCGGTGTCGACGACGCCCGACCCGACGCAGCCGTGACGGGGGGTCAAGATGCCGATCCCCCCGCACAACTACGGCGCCCGCATCGGGTTCGACCGGAACGGGCTGTACGTCAGCGTCCACAACGGCAGCGCCGACCTCCGCACGGCCCAGACGTGTTACGCAATCCCCATGGCCGACGTCGTCGCCGCCGACGGCCCGGACCTCTCCCACATGGAAGCCCTTCGGGGGCTGGAGATCGAGGCGTTCCCCGCGACCGACCCGGACCCCGACAAGCCGCCGGGCGCGCCGGCGGCCCTGCCGCACCGGGAGTTCGGCGACGCCGCGAGCAAACTCTTCCTGTACCGGATCACCTGGTCGGGGAAGAAGGCGAGCATCTCCGCGGCCCAGCCCGTCCCCCTGAGTCGGACCTACCGCAGCCCGAACGGAGCTTCCAGGCAGTTCCAGGCGGTGCAGCCGGCCCCGGGGCTGAAGCTCCGGGCGGACGAGGGGCGGCGCACGCTGAGCGTCTTCGCCCGCGGCGGGAGCGTGTTCGGCTGTAACGTCGCCAAGCGGGCGATTGACTCGCGGTGCGGCATCCTGTGGTACGAAGTCCGGGTGCGCGACGGGGCGCTGGTCCAGGAGGGGTTCGTGGACGCGCCGGACTGCGACTACCTCGCCCCGTCGCTCGCGGTGGACAGCAGGGGCAACGTCGGCCTGGGGTGCACGAGAACGTCGGCGACGGAATTCCCCTCCGTCTACGTGATGATGCACGGGGCGTCCGACTCGGCGGGAGCGATGCGACCCCCGGTCCTCGCGGTGAAGGGGACCACGTACTACCGGAGCCCTCCGAGCGGGAACACGAACGCCATCGGCTGGGAGAACTACTCCTCGACCTGCCTCGACCCGGAGGACCCGACCCGGGTGTGGACGTGTCAGGAGTACTGCGACAGCGCGGTCGAGCGGCAGTGGTGCACGGCCTGGGCGTGCTTTCGGCTCGATCCTGCCAAAGGGAGGTGACGGGCGGCTCGGGCCCGCGACCGCGGGGCTGATCGCCCGGTACAGACACGCCGTGGCCAGGCGCGGGCAGTACGGTTTCAGCCCGTCGTGGCTGATCCCGAGTCCTCTGGCATGCGAGAAGTCCAACCTGCTCCGGTCACCTCGCCGAATGGCACTTACAAGGCCGCAAGCTGTGGGGCGGCGGGAGGATCGGCCGCCGGGGCTTCCGGTGAGATGATGGGGGCGGCCCCTCACCGGCACGGAGCCCTTCCCGATGCGGCACCACCACCCCGGCGCCTTCCGCGAGCAGGCGGC
>JAFKFQ010000632.1 GCA_017308215.1 bacterium
GACGAGAATGGCCACTTGCTGCTCGCGCTGTGGGGCGACCCTTCCGAAATTGCCCGCCCGCGTGTGCCTGTCCTGCTACCAGCGGGTGGAGGACTTGCCGCTCGGTACGCCGCTCGGCTCGAACCCGCCGCCGGCGCTGACGTGGGCCGCGGGTGGCGGCGCCCTGCTGTTGCTCGTCAGCTTCGTACTGGCCCTCCGGGGACTGGTCGTCGCACTGACCGAGCGCGAGGGGGACTCCGTCGTGTTGCTCGGGCTCGCGGCCGTGCTGGCCGCCGGCGCGCTGTACCTCTTCCGCAAGGACGCCAACCCCGGCGCGGCATGACCGCACCCCGGGCAGTGCGGGGCGGGAAGCGCTGGGCCGGCGGGTTGTGCAACTCGAACAGGCAGCCTCGGCGGCCTCACGCCGTGACCGGCGCCAGGTCCGCGCGCCACGACGCGACGGCGGCGACGGGTATCTCGTTGACGTCCTTGTGGACAGCTATTGAAGCGGCCGCAGGTGGGGTAGAATCACCTCAGCACCATTCGGGGGCTGAACGAGATGGTCTCGCTACCCACGCTCGACACCCTGGACGGCCTCACCATCCCCACCGCGTGCCCGGTCGCGTGGGACTCAATGCAGGGGGACGAGCGCACACGCTTCTGCGACACGTGCAGCCAGAACGTCCACGACGTCAGCGAGCTCACCCGGGACGAGGCACTTCGCCTGGTCGCTGCCGACCGCCCGTTGCCGTGCTTGCGGATTTACCGCCGACCGGACGGCCGGGTGATGACCGCGGACTGCGCGACGAGGCGGGGGCGGGCGTGGAAGTGGCTGCACCACCTGTCCCCGTGGGCGACGACCGTCTTCGGGCTGGTGGCATACGCGGGTTGGAATCTGTCCTGCACCACTGGTATTCCTGCTCAATGCGTCCGGCCACACTCGGACGAGGCCGTCCAGAGCGTGGTCGGCGCCGCGGCCGTGGTCGGCGCGAATCACGGTGACTGATGGCCAATGCCCGTCGCTTCGGGCTCCGGCGGGCGGACGAGGCTGCGTCACGCACATCCTGCCACATCCGAGTATGACCTTCCCTGCGGTCATGTCCACTTCTCGCGCACGATGGATTAAGGGTTCCGGTTCCCGTCAGGGGCACACAAGCAGGGGGGCACCCCGGAGTCGGCCCATTCTGAACCCGGCGGCACCGACGCGCCCGACCGGGAGAAGCCTTCGACCAGCAGGGAAGTGGATGTCAGGCGGCCAGGCGGCGGCTCGGCGCCATACGTAGGATGAGCGGCTGCCCGCGGGACGACGTGGCACCGCCGGTCCGTCCTCGGTTTCGTCAGAACGGCGTGGGGAAGCCGGGATGGCGTTGCGCCGGAGGTGGCGGTGTCCCCGCGCGAGGACCGGGTGGTCGTCGGCTACGGGACGTCCCGCTTCCTGGTCCTGAACGGCAAGACCGGGGGGCCGCTCCCGGCCCTCCAGGGGGACCGCACAAGAGCATGTTCGGCGTGTGGGAGACCGCAACGGGCCGGGTCGTTCGGTTCTCCGACGGGGTCGCCGCGGTGATGGGGTTCCACCCGTCGAGGCCGCTCCCGGCACTTGTCGAGCCGAACGGCGACCGGACGCGCCTCGGCCTGTGGGACTTCTCGGCGCAGCCCTGATGGCCCCTCTCGCTCCGCCGCGCCCGCATCATCGCCACGGCGACCCGGGAGCCGGGGCGGTGGGTTCGAGGGCGAGGAGGACTACCCGTCCGGGTTGGCCAAGTCTCGGCGGGGAAACCGCCGCAGCCCGTCCAGAAGCGTGTCGCCCGGGCGGTCCTCCGCCGGCGGGGTGTACGTGTAGACCTCGACCCCGCCAGCCGCGTCCCGGTAGGACAACCGCACCCCCTTAACCAGCCCCAGGGCCGGGAGCCGGAACCGACTCGGGTCGACCTCCACGTTCGCCTCGAACCGGGTGTAGGTCAGCTTCTCCGAGTGCCCCCAGACGAGATTCCCCGGTTCGGACGTCCGCTCCACCTGCTTGACGTACCACACCCCGTTCGACCGGTCCCAGACCGCCGACTTCACCTCGTTGTACCCTTTGCCGGCCCGTCGGACCTCGCAGAGGGCGGGGTTGTACCCGGTGGCCCGCGGGAACCGGAGTGTCAAGGCGACGCCCGCGGCCTCGAAGTCCCGGTCGGTCGCGGTCACCCCGTCCGTCGCGCGGGCGAACACCAGTCCTGGTCGGTTCCGAACGAACGCCGGCAGGTCCACGGGGGCCAGCCGCGCCGGGTTGAGCTGGAACATCGAGTTGACGTTCCGGAACACGTCCCCGGGCGGGGTCGAAACGAACGTGGCGCCGTCCCGCCCGCTGCGGCCGCCGCAGTAACCCAGCGTGCGTCCGTCGTAGATGTGAACTAGCGTCGGCCACCGCGCCCAGGGGTCGGTCATGTTGGTGTCCAGCAGGTTCAGCTCGACCCGGAACTTCGACCCGGAGTGGACGACTTTGGCCCGGAACCGGGCGTGTTTCTCGCCCGGTCGCAACACCTCGTACACCCCCTCCCCGACCCCGCTCTTGAGACCCGCGACCGACTCGTCCCACGCCCGCAGCACCACCTCCTTCGGCGGGACCTCGGGGCCGGCCACGGGGCGCGGGGGCGGGGCCACCGGGGTCTGTCCTCCCCCGGGGCGGGTGGCGAGTCCGATTCCGACCAGCGCGAACGAAGTGGTCAGAAGCCACATCACGGTCGCCGTCCGCATCTTCACCCCTCCTTGAGCGAGTCGGAGCACCGCCCCGGGAACGTGGCCAGCAACTGAGCCGCACGTCCTGTCGAGCAGGGAGGCTGGCACGGCCGCGTAGGTGTCCGCCAGGACCGCGGGCACGGCCGCCGCGGACAGCGTCACTCCCAGCCGTTCCAGTCTCGCGGCCAGCTTCTTCCGAGCCTTGTCGAGTCGACTGGCCAGGGTCCCGAGCGGGATGCCGAGCCGGGCCGCCGCGTCCGCACGAGCGAGTCCTTGCAGGCCGCACAGGACGAGAGCCTCCCGGTGCCACGCGGGCAGGCGGGCCAACTCCTCGTCCAGCACCGAGCCGAGGTCGCAGGGCTCCCGGGGCTCCGGCGTCACTGGCTCAGGCACCTCCGCGGCCAGCACCTCGTAGCGCTGGCGTCGCGTCGCGTTTCGTCGTGACCGCCATGCGACCCGGACGGCCACCTGGTAGAGCCAGCCGCCGAGCAGGTCCGGGTTCTGGATGGCGGCGGCCCGGCGCGCGAGCGTCAGGAAGACTGCCTGGAAGGCGTCGTCGGCGTCGTGGTGGTTGCAGGTGCCACGCCGGCAGACGGACAGGACGAGAGGGCCGTGGCGGCGCACCAGCTCGGCGAACGCGGCGTCGTCCCGCGCGGCCGCAAACCGGGCGAGCAGCTCCCGGTCCGACGTCGGGTCGGTGCGCGTCAGATGCCGGAGGATGCCGGTCGCGGTCCCGTGTGGCACTCCATCGCCTCCACCTGTACTCTCTCCGCTCGACGGGGGACGAGTCGCGCGAGCCAGGGAGAAATGTAGTCAAGCCCCGCCGAACCGCGGCCGCGAGGAGTCCGGCGGCAGGGGACGCGGGGGAGGCGGCGGCCTACTTGGTGCGCGGGACGGTCGTCAGGTCGCTCACGAACGTGCCGGGAGGGGCGGCGACGTGGAACGCGTCGGCCGGGAGCGGGGCGTTCACCCGCAGCTCCTTCACCGTCAGCGACAGCCGCCCCGTCCACCCCGGGTCGCCCGCCTTCGCCCCGGCCTTCCCGTACATCGTGTTCGTCACCTCCGCGGGGAACCACGCTTCCCCCTTCACCGCCTCCCGGTAGGTTACGTCCACAACGACGTTCACCCCGCCGTCCGGGTGCGGGTACTCCACCCGGGTCGGCAGGTGGTTCCGCGCCGGGTCGAACTCATGCCGGACCGGCTCCACCCCCGCCGCCTTCGTCACGACCACCACCCGCCGCCCGGCCGGGGTGTCGAGCGTCTCGGCCCGGACCAACTCGTCCGCCCGGAGCCGGTCGAGGAACCGCTCCCGGAACTCGGTGCTGCCGGCCTCCCGGGGGTCGAAGGGGAACATCCCCGGGGTCTGGTCGGGCCGGAGCTTGGACAGCGTCTTCAGCTCCGGGCTGTACCGGGTCCAGACGCCCCCGCCGAACGCCCACACCTCCCCGTCCGGGGCGGCGCTGCAACGCATCTCCTCGCCCCGCAGGGTCAGCGACAGGGTCCGGACGAACCGCGGCCGTTGAATCCAAGTCGCCTCCCCGCCGCCCGGGGTGCGCTGGACCGTCGTCCGCTCCTCCGTGACGGACGGGTCGAGGGCGACCTGTTCGACCGTGGCGGTGACCGTCTTGAGCCGGGCGTAGTTGGCGGCGATGGCCTTGACCGCCCCGTCGCGCACCTGGGCCGGTGTCGGCCGCGGGGCGGGGGCCGGCGCGGTGGCGGGCGAGGGCGGCGCGGCGCCGGGCCGCTGCGCGGGTGCCACCGCCGCCCCGAGTACCAGGCCACCGCCCGCCGCCAGAACCCAGGCCACGCGCGCGAGTTTGTCCCGGACCATGTGTCCTCCCCCGTAGTTCGCCAACTCCACGACCTCGACCGGCACACCCGGCACGCGCCCGGCCGCGAGGGCGACCGCCGCCCCGGCGGTCGAACCGACGAACGCCGCGGGGACCGCCACCACCCCCAGGGCTTCGCCCCTCACCCCACGACCCGCGAGCCGGCGGGCCAGCAGCCGCTTCGCGCGGGCGATGCGCGTGTTGACCGTCCCGACCGGGCACCCGAGGTGGCGGGCGGCGGCGGCGTGGGACAGCCCGTCGAAGAAGCACAGCAGGACCGGGACGCGGTAGTGTTCCGGGAGTCGGGCCAGTTCCTCGTGGAGGACGGCCTCGGTCTCTCGGGGCAGAGCTTCCACGCCCGGCGGGGCCGCGAGGTCGGCCGCCTCGGAGTCAAGCCCGGTCGTCGGCTGGCGCCGTCGGGCGGCCCGGACGGCGGTGCGGCGGGCGACCCGGAAGAGCCACCCGGCGACCGTCCCCCGGGTGATGGACGGGGTCTGCCGGGCGAGCGCCAGGAACGTCGCCTGGGCACAATCCTCGGCGGCGTGCCGGTCCCGCAGCACCCCGCGGCAGACGCGGAGGACCAGCCGGGCGTGGCGCCGGACGAGGTGCGCGAACGCGCCCTCGTCGCGGTCGTGGGTGAACCGCGCGAGCAACTCGGCGTCGTCCGGGCCGTCGGCCGGGGCGAGCGAGGCGGACAGGCGTTCGAGCGTCCGGCAGGGCATCGTGCCTCCCACCCAAGAAGTGGCGACTCGCAGCCGAGTACGTTCACGGCTTTTCGTGCGGCTCGTGGTCGAGGTCGTTGTAGGTCGACTTCAGCCCGCCGCCGCTCCGAGGCTTCGGCGGGCCGAAGAGGCTTCGTCACACGGCCAGGGCTCGTGTCGGCACAGGACTTCAGCACTGGGCGAGCGCCGTAACCGAACAAGAGACCGCCAAGCTTCCCACCCACCGGTAGCGGGTCGCTCGGCGCCGGTCGGTGCCGCCCAGACCCTTCCACGACACCACCAGGAGCTTGTCCTCGACCAGCTGGTTCAGTCGCCGGTTCGCCGTGTCCTTCGAGCCGAAGCCGCAGACCCGGTGCGCGGTCCGGCACGACAGGTAGAACGGCGCGTCCCCGGCGTAGCGCTGGAGGCCGGCGCAGACCGCCACCAGACGCCTCATCGCCTCTTCGTCATACTGGTCGGCCTCGGCCGGGAACGGCTCGGTGAGCACCCGGGAGACGGCGGCGTCGAACCCTTGACCGGCGGGCACCTGCACCAGCTTCCACTGGCGCCGGAAATCCTCCCAGCAGACCTCCAGAGACTTCGTGCCGATGACGGCCTGGGCGAGCCCGAACCACTGCTCCACGAACGGCCACAGGTCGGCCTCACCAGCGTCCGCCAGGTGCGGGAGGGCCTTCAGCGTCCGGGCGAGCTCCCACAGGCAGTCGTTGCGCTGATTCGGGCCAGTGGGTAGGCACTTCATCACCGCGTCCCGCTCGATGACCTCCAGCGGGACGTTCTGAACAGCTCCCCTGCTACAGATGACGGTATTAGATTCAGGGGCGGTCTGGGGAGGGCGTTCCGAAGTCCTCTTGGGTTGTTCCTGGTCCTCCAGCCAGCCGAGTTCTTCGGGCGTGTGCCTGGGCAGGTCGTTGAAGTTGAAGGGTTCGCCCCACACCCAGCGGTAGCTCGCCCCGGAAGGGTGGCGACTCGGCGGGAGCACCACGTACCGCTTCGGGGTGCCCAGCACCTCGCCCTTGAGCACGCCGGACTTCCAGGAGCGGTAGACGGGGCCGTAGCCCTTGGGGAGGCGGATGTAGACGTGCAGTCCCCGCCCGGTCCGCACCGTCGGAAGCCGCCGGGCCAGGTCGGCGCGGGGCTCGGCCCACGCCAGGTAGCCGTCCACCGTGTCGAAGTCCCGGACGCACAGCCCGACGGAGGCGTCACCGGTGACGGCGGCGACCCCGTCCACCCACGAGGGCCGCCAGAACATCCGGCCGATTTCCCTGTCGCGCGGGCGCTGCTCCTGAAACGGCTTCCACCGGCCGACGGGCTCCTTGCGGTTCAGGGGGAACACCGACCAGCCGAGATCGCAGTAGTGGTACGCAGCCTGGAGGTAGTCGGACCGGGTGCAGTCGTCCCGCGGGGCAAACGGGCAGACGGCGGGCATCGGGGAGG
>JAFKFQ010000633.1 GCA_017308215.1 bacterium
TCGTCAGCGGGTCCTTCAGGTGGCGAACAAGGCGACGGCCGAGCGGCCGGAGTGCCTGGCGGTGGAGGCAGGAGGGTCGTCGCGCGATCGCCTCGCCCCGCTGCCGGCAGCGGGAGCCCCACGGCCCGCTCGCACAATCACGTCACCGGTAGTTCTTCCACGGCCGCCCCGTTACGCTTCGGCCCGAGGTGTTGCCTGGGTTTCTCCAGGGCGGCGAATGAGAGTCGCCGGAACGACCGAGCCCACCCGTCACGACGGGTGGGCTCGGGGTGCGGCTGGTCGCGCGACCAATCCGGGGCAGCCGGCTGGCCTCACAAGGCGTCGGCCCGGCGGGGGGCGAACAGCATTGCGACGCCGGCGACGGCCGCCACGATGCCGACGAGTGGGTTGAGGACGATCGTGTGCGGCCGCTGGACGTCGATCGTGAAGAAGCCGGCGTCCACCGCCCGATCGGTGGTGAAGAAGGTGAAGCTCGGGACGGCCAGGGCGAGGATGCCGAGGGCGACGAGCAGAATGCCGAGGACTCTCATGGGGTCTCCTCCCGCGTAGGGCGAGGGTACTCGAACCGGAGTCGGGCCTCCCCGCCCGGCTCGGTGGCACCGATGGAGACGAGTCTTTGCAAACGTGGTGCCACCCAACCGTGCTCGCACCGGTGAGTCCAGGGTGGCCGCCGGGTCAAAAGGGCTACTCCTTCGGTCGCTACGCCGATGCCGGGATGCGGAACCGGTGCCAGCCCGCGATCGCGCCCCCGGCCGGTGGGCAGAGATCCAGCCGCAACTCCGTGGCGTGGGCGTACGGCTTGTCGAGCGCGATCACGTTCGTGCCCCCCACCGGGCTTCAGGGTGGCCCCGCGGTTGGGCAATCCGCCCTTGATGCACGGGGACATGCGAATTGCTTCACGTCTGTCCCGGGCGCGGCCGGCGCGCCGCACCCGGCCGCCCCGACACTACCCGCCGAGTGACCGGTACAGGTGGTGGACGAAGGCGGCGTTGTCGCACTGGAGGTAGTGCATCGCCCCGCCCATCCGCGAGTAGCTCTTGCAGAACCGCAGGTAGTACGCCGGGTTCGTCTTCGGCGGCTCGCCGCGCGTCCAGTCCCACCCGCCGCCGTCCTGCAGGTCGACCACGTAGACGGTGTGACCCGTCACCACGCCCCGCCCGGCCTGGCGGCGGAGGTTGTTCACGCAACTGAGACTTTTCTCGAACACCTGCGGCCCCATGATCGCCGACCCGACCGACAGCACCACCCCGCCGTCGAGCCCGTCCACCGACCCGCCGAAGAGTTTGAAGTCCCACTCGCCGCCGCGGCCGAGGGCCGCGCCGCTGAAGACCGGGTGGTTCGAGATGATGTCGTACCCGATGCCGGGGTGGATCGTCGCCGGGACGCCGTGCCGGTACGCCTGGGCCAGGATCGAGGCGTGCTTCCACCGGTGCCCGACCGCCACGGGCCCGCCGGCCCAGCCCTGCTCGCGCATCGCCCGCAACAGGTCCGCCCGCGCCGCCGTCAGCGGGTCGGCCGGGTCGGCGGCGATCTGCCGGGCCAGGTCGGTGGGGTCGGGGAGGGTGACGCCGTCGTCGTGGATCAGCCGGCCGAGGGCGCGGCCGTACCCGAGGCCGTCGAGGGCACCGGCCATCACCGCGAGGTGGATGTTGCTGGCCGTCTCGTGCCACGTCCCGAACGTGCCGCCGGCGACGCCCATCTCGACGCTCTCGGTGCTGGCGCCGAACCAGGCGTACTCCCAGTCGTGGATCGTCCCGGCGCCGTTGGTGGCGATGTGGGTCAGCCAGCCCGCCGCCATCATCCGCTCCAGGATGCGGGCGGCGCCGTTGCGGAGCAAGTGCGCCCCGTAGATGAGCATCACGCTGGCGCCGCGGCGACGGGCGGCGGCGATCTTCGCCGCGCAGTCGGCGATCAGCGCCGCGTTCCGCTCCGAGCACGACTTCGGGTCGGCGTCCGGGTCGATGAGGATGTCGTCGGCCCGGGTGAGGCTCGCGCGCTCGGCCAGCGGGAACACCTTGAGTCGGGACAGGTCGAGCGGTTGAACAGGCACGGCGTTAGCTCCCGGAGGTGGCCTGGACTCGTGGGCAGTCACTTCGTCCCGAACACCGGCAGCGGCGGCGCAGCCTTCGGACTGGCGGCGACGAAGTCTTCGCCGACCAACCGGGCGATCGTGGCCGCGATCTGGCTCTGGGTCACCTCGACGTTCTCCCGCTCGCCCGTCGCCGGGGTGCCCGGCCCCATCACCGCGGCCCAGATGAACTCGGCCCCGGGCACGGCCTTCCCGTGGTCCGTCCAGTCCACCCGGGTGCCCCCCCGGCCGTGGTCGGTGGTGACGAGGAGCGCCGTCTTGTCCTTGTACTGCGGGTCCCGTTGCAGCCAGGCCCACGTCTCGGCCAGGAACCGGTCGGCCTTGTTCGCGGCGTCCAGGTACAGGTCGTACCGGCGGCCGTGGCCCCACTCGTCCGTCTCGCCCAGCCCGACGTACAGCACCCGCGGCTTGCGCCGCTCCAGCGCCGAGCGGGCCGCGCCCGTCGTGAACACGTCGAAGACGTTGTCCGGCCAGTACCGTGGGAGCCGATCCATCACCGCGTTCAGCCCGGCCTCGCGGTCGGTCAGCTTCTCGGCCCGGATCGGCTCCCACCCGGCCTGGACCCGCAGCCCGTTCTGCTTGGACCGGAAGATGAACGGGAACACGTCCCAGGTGCAGACCGCCTCGACCCGGTCCTTGAACCCCGGGCGGCCGTTGAGGAACTCCAGGACCGACAGGTTCGGGTTGTCCTTCTTGGCGTTCGAGTCGATCCGCGGGTCGGCGACGCCGCAGAACAGCTCGCTGTACCCCGGGTACGAGAACTTCAGCCCGTTGGTGATCCGCGCCGCCGCCTTCCGGGCCGGGTTGCCGAAGACCTGCCCCTGCTTCGCCACCGTGCCCCACAGGAACGGCAGGAGCGCCTCGCGCCGCGCCTCGGCCGCGTCGCGGAGGTAGCGAGCCTTCAGACCGGGGACGTCCTTCACCCCGCCCTGCTTGGCGTCCATGAACGACTCGTCCGCGCCCTCGAACAGCTCCTGCCAGCGGAACCCGTCGAGGGTGACCACGAGCACGTTCTCGGCCGTGCGGGCCGGCCGGGCCGGCGCCGCGCCCGGGGTGAGGACGGCGAGGAGCAGGGCGATCGTGCCGGGGCGGACGAGGGCGGACATGGCGGCGTCCGGTGGGGGCGGGGAAGGCCGACTGGGTCGGTTGAAATCATCAGCCTACCGGGCGCGGGCGGCACCGCCAGCCCCGGCCGCCTGCCAGAGGTCGTGCGCGTGGGCGAACACCGCCGCCACCCGCGCCGCCTCGTCCCGGGTCGTGCCGGTGGGGACGTACAGCGTCGCGCCCTCGCGGCGGGTCAGCACGTCCTCCACCACGACCGCCCGCAGGAGCCACACCGCCGTCTCCTCATCCGGACACGCCACGCCGACCCAGCCGGCGTACCGCGCGGAATCGGTCGGCCAGCCGGTTCCGCCGAGCGCGTCGGCGACGGCGCGGACGAACTCGCGCAGGTCGGCCGGTGGGGTCTCGGGCGGGCCGACCGGCACGGGCGGCGTCGCCCGCGCCACCCACTCCTCGGGCCGGTGACCGGTCCAGTAGTGGCACGTCTTTGCCAGCGCCACCACGACGTTCTTGACCTCCTTGCCGAGCGTGAAGCCGGGGCCGGCGGGGAGGTACAGGCGCTGGTCGCGGCGGCGGGCGGTGACGTTCTCGGCCGTCACCGCCGCGAGCAGCCACGCGGCCATGTCGGCGGAGTCGCACAGCACCCCGACCCACCCGGGCCGGTCGTCGACGGCCGGCAGCCCGGTGACGAGCTCGAAGGCACGGGTGATCTCGTCGGCGACCGTGCGGGCGCGCCCGGGGTCGGCCGCGACCGCCTCGGGCGTGACGGGTTCGAGGAGCGTGCCGCGGTGCGGCGGGCCGCCGTCCAGCGCCAGGTCGCAGAACGTCGTCCAGATGCGGTCCCACGCGACCCGGCCGTCGGCGCCGAACGTCAGCCCGGCCGACCCCATCGACCCGGTGCGGACCGACCCGTAGCAGTGCTGGTAGCGCGGCGGGAGCAGCGCGTTGATCTTCGCGTCGAGCGCCGCCAGTTCGGCCGCGCGGGGGGTGGTCGCTTCCGGCGCGTGCATGTCCGTCCCCCGGGGTGAATCCGTCGCGGCTATTATTCGCCCGCGGGCGCCGACCGCAACCCCGCCCCGCCGGGCGTGTCCGGTCCGACTGTTCGAGCAAGGCCGCGGTGTCGCGGGGTTTCACCCGAACTTCCCGGGCCGGTGGCCCGCAGACTTGTAGTTCAACTCCGCCCGCCCCCCACCATTCGAAGCCTCCCCGTGCCCGACCCCGCCGACCTGCGCGCCGCCGTCCGCCCCGAGGGCGGCGAGCCCCGCGGTCGTCGGCGCCCGGGCCGTCGGTCGGGTCGTCCGGCGGCCCGGGTTCGCCGCCGACCCGTTCGCCCTCGGCGTCGCGTCCGGCGACCCGGCGCCGACCTCCGTCGTCCTGTGGACGCGCCTCGCGCCGGCCCCGCTGGAGCCGGCCGGCGGGATGCGCCCGGAGAACGTCGCCGTCCGCTGGGAGCTCGCCGACGACGAGGGGATGCGCACCGTCGTGGCGAGCGGCGACGCGGTGGCGACGCCGCAGCTCGGGCACTCGGTCCACGTCGAGGTCGAGGGGCTGCGGCCGGACCGGTGGTACTTCTACCGGTTCCGCGCCGGCGACGCGACCAGCCCGGTCGGCCGCACCCGCACCGCGCCGCCGCCCGCCGCCACGCCGGACCGGCTGCGGTTCGCGTTCGCGTCGTGTCAGCACTTCGAGCAGGGGCTGTTCACCGCCTACGAGCACATGGCCAAGGACGACCTCGACCTGGTCGTCCACCTCGGCGACTACATCTACGAGTACCCGGGCGGCGCGAAGGGGGTGCGGCGGCACGCCGGCCCGGCGCGGACCAAGCTCATCGCCCTCGAAGACTACCGGAATCGATACGCCCAGTACCGGACCGACGCCCACCTCCGCGAGGCCCACCGCCGCTGCCCGTGGGTGGTGACGTGGGACGACCACGAGTTCGACAACAACTACGCCAACGACATCTCGGAGAAGAACGCGAAGGCCGAGACGGCGGTGGACCCGGCGACGTTCCTGGAGCAGCGGGCGGCGGCGTACCAGGCGTACTACGAGAACATGCCGCTCCGCCGCACGTGCGTCCCCCGCGGCCCGCACCTGACCCTGTACCGGACCGTCGGGTTCGGCCGGCTGGCGGCGTTCCAGGTGCTCGACACCCGCCAGTACCGCACCGACCAGCCTAACGGCGACCGCGCCGCGGACCTGAACGACGCGGCGCTCGACCCGAAGAACAGCCTGCTCGGCGCCCGGCAGGCGGACTGGCTGAAGGCCGCGCTCTTGCGGTCGGACGCGACGTGGAACGTGCTCGCCCAGCAGGTGATGATGGGGATGGTGGACCTGGCGGCCGGCGACGACCGGCGGTACTCGATGGACCAGTGGCCGAGCGCCGCGCACGAGCGGATCGGGCTGATGCGCTGGGTCGCCGACCGGCGGGTGCCGAACCCGGTGGTGCTGACCGGCGACATCCACTCGAACTGGGTGAACGACCTGCGCGTGGACGACCGCCGGGCGGACGCGCCGGTGGTGGCGACCGAGTTCGTCGGGACGAGCATCTCCAGCGGCGGGAACGGCGTGGCGGAGCCGAAGGGCGTGGACGTGCTGCTCCGCGAGAACCCGTTCGTGAAGTACCACAACCGCCAGCGCGGGTACGTCCGCTGTGTGGTAACCCCGCGCGACTGGAAGGCCGACTACCGGATCGTCCCCGAGGTGCTGACGCCCGGCGGCCCGGTCGTCACCGGGGCATCGTTCGCCGTCGAGGCCGGGCGGCCCGGCGCGCAGCGGGCGTGACGCGCGGGCGTGTGGTGCGGCCCTCCATTCCGGGGCAGCGCGGGGGCTCCCGCGGTCGCTCGCGCCGCCGCGGCACGGGAGCACCCGATCGAAGTCTCAGGCATCCGGCCGGAGGCGGCACGGAGTGCCGCGCCACACTGGTGCGACCCCTACGACCGGCACCACCGGTCGCAGCCCGGGTCGGAAATTCGGTGCGACCGGCCAACTTCGCTTACCCACCAAGTCTACCTATTCGGTATGATCGGACCATTCGGCGCAGGGCGCTCGATTCGGGCATTCGTCCCAGTCCGCGCCGACCGGACACCGAGGAGATCTACCGATGCGAGGGTACAGGTCGTCACTCGCCGCCGCACTGTTCGGCTTGGCCGTGCTCGTCGGCGTCGGTGCCCCCCCGGCGGGCGCGCAGACCAAGTCCGCCAAGTCCCCGAAAGCCGGTGCGAAGCCGAAAACCACTGACGAGAAAATTGCGGAGCTGGACGAGAAGCTGACGGACGTCCATAAGACACTTAAGGCGATCCAAAAGCGCCTCGACCAGGCCGATAAGAAGGTCGAGCAGCCCGCAAAGGCGAAGACGAAGACCGTGCCGGTCGCGGCAAAGAAGTACGAGGCCGTCCGCGCGCGGCTGACCGACGCCGCCCGGGTCGGCAGTGACTGGTACAACGTCGGCCGGTACGACGTGGCCATCCTCGCCTACCAGCAGGCGCTGCTAGATCTCAACCGCTCTCTGGACTGGGAGGAGAAAGAGTACAAGTCCGAACTGCAGGGGCCGCGCGCCCGGGCGTTCCTCCCGTACTTCGTCGACCCGTCGGACAAGGTGGCGGTGGCGGTCGCGCTGCGGACCGTCATCAACGACTTCCGCAACGTCAAGCTCCGCGAGGCCAAGACCAAGCTGACCGGCGACAAGGCCAAGCTCGACAACCTCGTCGAGCGGATGGGCGGCGAGTTGGTCGTCGCGCTGATCCTGCGCGACACCATGACGGCCCTGCCGAACCGCCCCACGACCACCGTCACCACCGCCGGCTGCACCACCGCCTACCCGTACCAGGCCTACCTGCTGCCCGGGGCCGCCGGGCGGGCGCACCTCGTCCCGTTCCTGCCGACGTTCTCGGGCTCGGACTTCTCCGGGGTCGGTCTGCCCGGCGGGTACGGCGGGTTGTATTCGTCGATGTTCCTGGGCGGGCAGTCGGGCGCGTTCCCGTTTGGGTTTGGGGGCGGCGCGTTCCCGTTCGGGCTCGGGGGCGGCGCGTTCCCGTACGGCGCCGGCTTCCCCGGCATGCTCCCGTACTCGGGGGTCGTCGGCGGGTACGGCTGCACCACCCCGGGCCGCGACGCCTACTCCGGCCCGTGGGGGGCGCTCCTGACCGCCCTGCGGAACTACTGCGTCCCGGAGCCCGAGGCCCGCGAGTTCGTCGGCCGGCTGGTCGGGCTGCCAAGCCTCCAGTAACCGCGCGGCCGGGCCGGTCAGTACCGGAACCCGGCCTGGACGTGGCCACCGACCAGGAACAGGTCGGTGCTTTGGAAGTTCTGCGTGCTCCCGGCCGACAGCGGCCCGAGCCCGCCCCAGTACTGTCCCACCGCCGCCACCCGGATCACGAACCGGGGCGGCTCCAGCCCCTCGCGCAGCCGCGTCGCCAGGTCCATCCCCCAGTCCGCCCCCACCTCCAGCTCGCTCACCGGCACCAGCACCGTCCGGCTGTCCAGCCGCGAGTCCGAGAACCCCGGCTGGCCGACCACGCTCACCGCCACCGTGCTGTTCCGCCGGTCCTCCCCGACCAGCACCGACAGCCGGGTCGTCGAGAAGAACACCCAGCTCGTGTCGTACGGCAGCTCCCACGTCGCCGCCCCGGTCAGGCCGATGCCCCGGAACGACTGGCTGGAGAACCGGGTCGAGAGGTTCGTCCCGCCGCCGGCGGCGCCGGTCAGCGTCCCGGTGTAGTTCTGGTCCACCGACACGAACCGGGTGCCGATCCGCAGCTCGACCACCGAGTCCACCACCGCCGGCTTGTGCGGGTTCTTCTCCGGGAACAGGTCGAGGAAGGCGAACCGGCGGCCGAACTCGACCACGTTCGCCGACACCAGCGTCAGGTTGGCGTTGGCCGTCAGCACCCCGGCGGGGGTGTTCGTCCCGCCCGCCTGCCGGTCGACCCGGCCGGACAGGTTCAGGAACGTGCCGGTCGCGCCGACGGTGGCGTCGATGTCGGACACGTAGTAGTCGAGGTTGACCCGCGGGGCGTAGGCGAACCGGGTGTCCACCGCGCCGGTCCGGCCGAACGTCGGGAACAGCCCCTGGAAGCCCGACGGGACCGGGAGCTGGAACGCGTTGAACGACCAGAACGGGACGAGGTAGGTGAACCCGACCGAGGCGGTGGCGTGGTTGTCCTGGCCGAACCCGCCGACGGCGCCGCGGACGCCGCCGAGGCGCGGCACCACGGCCGGGTCGGGCGCGACCGACCGGGGCGGGCCGAGCCCGCCCCCGACGGCCCCGACCGGCACTCCGTCGGCGTCGAGCAGCAGCGGGGTGCCGCCGACGGCGCCCGCCGGGTCGAGCACCTGGGGGCCGCGGAACAGCAACTCCTGGGCGCGCGCGGGCGGCGCCCCGACGAGTGCCGCCACGACCACCACCCGGACCCAGTTCATCGATCGGCCCTCTGCGGGCGGCCGGTGGGCAACGAGCCCGGCGGCCGACAGGTCACGGTGGTGGTCACGGCGTCGGCGGGATCATCGGCGGCGGGGTGCCCGAGTCGAACACCCGTGGCGGGCTGAGGAGCTGGGAGTTCGGGGCGGCCGGGGCGAGCGGCCCCGGCACCGGGCACGGGGTCAGCGCCGGCACCGGCACGGGCGCCCCGCGCTGGGCGGCCCGCGTCTCCAGGTCGTTGATCCGCTGGTTCATCCGCCGCATCTCGTCCACGCACCGGTCGAGCGAGTCGAGCAGCCGGGTGTCGCGCGGAACGGCCGGCGCCTCCCGCGCCGCCTCGGCCTCGCGCGACCGGCTCGACTCCCGACTCGACTCCCGACTCGACTCCACCTCGCGCACCCGCTCCCGCTCCTCGGTCTGCACCACCCGCCCGCCGGGGGCCGCCATCGCCAGCCGGGCCGGGGCGGTCGGGGTGAACGGGATGTACGGCACGTACACCGTCCGCGGGACGAGCATCACGTCCTGCGTCACCGCCCCCCCGGCGGCCGCGGACCGCTCGCTGACCTGCTCGCGCTCCCGCTCCCGCGAGCGCTCGGCCGACGGCCCCTCGCGCGGCTGCGACGGGATGTCGCGCGGCTGTTGTGGCTGCTGCGGCGGGCACGGCTGGGGGGGCGGCGCGCACGGCTGCCCGTTCGGACCGGACTGCCAGCCGGGCGGCCCGCACGACGGGCCGTTCGGGTTCCAGCCGGGACCGCCCGGTCCCCACCACGGGTTGCTCCCCCCCCCCGGAGGGCCGGTCGGCGCGCACGCGTCCCTGGGGGTGGCGGACCCGTCCGCCGGCGCGGCCGCCTTGTCCCGGACGCCCGAGAGCCGGCCGAACTTCGCGCCGTGGCACCCGGTCGCCACTGCAATCAAAAGACAAACGGCCACCCGCATGGGCCCCTCACCCGCCTTCCGGCGGCGCTCTGGGTGATGCGTAGGGGTTACGCCACGTCTGACGACATCGGCCGGACGGTCAGCGGAATTAACGACAGATTCGGTAGATGTACAGACCAGAGGGGGTGGGCCACCCGCGGCGCGTGGCACTGGGCAAACTGGGGCGGCGGGCGAAGGGGGGAAATGCGACACGCCGGGCGAACCCGGCGTGTGAGGGGAACTGGGGCGTCGGCCGCGTTACCGGGGCGGGATCATCGGCGGGGTGCCGGTCCCACCGATCCCCGGCGGGGTGCCGGTCCCGCCGATCCCCGGCGGCGGGGGGACGTTGAGGATCGGGCTCGGGCCGCGGGCGCCCTCGCCGGCCGGCGGTAGGCCCGGCCCGATCGGGGTCGTCGAAGCCGGTGGGGTCGCGGCCGGCGGCAGTCCGGGGCCGGTCGGGGTGGTGCCGCGGCCGGCGTGCTGGGTCAGGTAGTTGTCGTGGTAGAGCAGCAGCCGCTCGACCGCGGTCAGCCGCTCGTTCATCCGCGTCATCTCGCCATGAAGCTGGGCCAGCTTCGCCTCGATGGCCGCGTGGTTCGCGCTCCCCCCGCCGTCGGGCGCCCGGCTGGCGGGGCCGCGGTCCGACGCGCCGATCCGGTCGAGGACGCGCTTGTGGGCCTCGGCCGTGACCTCCAGCTCGCGCCGCGCCCGCTCGCTCCGCAGCGCCGCCACCTCGGCCCGGTGGGCGGCGTCCAGCGGGCTCGACTCGAACTCCAGGTCGCGGCTCGCCGGGGCGCACACCTCGCGGGCCGCCGGGGCGACCGGCATGGCGGGGAAGGCGGGGAAGGCCGGGTACGCCGGCAGCGTCAGCGGCATGTACACGGTGCCGATCGGCGTCACCTCGGCCGCCCGGTGGTGGACCGTCCGGCTGACGAGTTCGCGCGCCGGCGCCACCTCGCGGACGATCACCCGCGGCTGCTCCCGCACCACCTCCACCTGCTGCCCGGGGATGACGACGCGCTGCGTGTCCGTGCAGCCGTGCTTCGGCGAGCAGAAGTGGCGGAAGAAGTCGTTGGCGCGGGCCGCCCCGGCGGGAACTGCCAGGGTGACCAGCCCGAGGACGACGGTGCGGCCGGGCAGGGGAATCGTCATCACGTCACCTGGGGTTGGCCGGGCCGGGGAACGGGCCGTGTTCACGAATCGGCCGCGCGGGTCGGGCGAGCTCAGGGGAAAGAGCCCCGCCGGGCCGGTTTCGTCCGGTTGTGCGGGCCGTGTGAGTTCAGGATGACTGGTGAAACTGGGTAGTCAAGTTGAAGCGAGTCCGACCACGCCTTAACGTCGGATCAGGGTCCGCATCCCACTCACAACCGGCCCACCAGGGCCACGCGGCGGAGGTCGCGCCACCATGCCGTCTTACCCACGCGCCGCGGCCGTCGCCGCCGGCGTCGCCTGCCTCGTCGCCCTGACCGTTCCGGCCGGGTCCGCACAGGACGGCGGCCCGTCCGACCAGATCCGACGCCGGCTGGCCCAGTGGCAGAGTGACCCGGTGCTGACCCCGTTCACCCTGGCCGGGCCGGGCCTGCCGGCCCCCGGCGCCGCGCGGACGAAGATCGCCATCTGCTTCGGGGTGAACGAGGTGGACCCCGCCTACTACGGCGGCCCGAACCGCCTCGGGGCGTGCGAGAGCGACGCCCGGTCGATGGAAGCCCTCGCCCGGCAGCTCGGGTTCGAGACGACGATCCGGCTCACCCGCGAGGCGACCTCGCGCAACCTGTTCGCCCACCTCCGCGACGCCGCCACCCGGCTCCAGCCGGGCGACGTCCTGATCGTCACCTACGCCGGGCACGGCAGCACGGTGCGGGACGAGAACGGGGACGAGCGCCCGAACACCGAGGACCAGACCTGGTGCCTGTACGACCGGATGGTGATCGACGACGAGCTCGGGGAGGAGTGGACGCGGTTCCGGGCCGGGGTGCGGATATACGTGGTCGCCGACAGCTGCCACAGCGGCACCAGCACCCGGGCCCTGGCGCGGGGGCGGAACCCCGGCACCCGCAGCCCCGGGGCATTGACCCTGACCCAGCGCGACGCCAGCTCGGACTTCAAGGTGCGGACGCTCTTCCCCGAGGACCAGAAGCGGGCCGAGGAGCTCCACCTGCCGGCGTTCGGCGGGGCGTGGCGGGCGCTGCCCGGGTTCGCCCGGTCGGCCGAGCGGATGCAGGCGTCCGGGCTGCTGCTGGCCGGGTGCGACGACCACGAGACGTCCGGCGAGAGCGGCGGCCACGGGCTGTTCACCAACGCCCTGCTCCAGACGGTCGCCGACGGGCAGTTCACCGGCACCTACCGGGAGCTGATCGAGCGGGCGTCGCAGAAGGTCGGCGCCCGCGACGCGAACCAGCACCCGAAGCTGTTCCAGTTCGGGGCGATCGCCGAGGACATCGCCACCGCCCGGCCGTTCGCCCACTGACCCCGACGAACGAGCGCTACCGTTCAACACGACTTGGTATGCCCCTGGAGGACGCCCCTGTGCCGCGCCGCTCTGTCGTCGTCACGGCCGCCTGCTGCGCCGCGGCGGCCGCGTGCCTGCTCCCGCCGTCGGCCGCCCAGGACCCGGCCGACGAGGTCGCCCGCCGGCTCCGGCAGTGGGAGGCGGACCCGACCCGCCGACCGCTCCCCGCCCTCACCCTGCCGCCGCCCGGCCGCGCGGTTCCGCCGCCGGCCGCCCGGGACGCGACCGCGACCGGGCGGCGGTGGTCGCTCCACGCCGGGGTGAACAAACTCCACCCGGGCCGCTACCCCGGCGTGCCCGAACTCGAAGCGGCCGAGGACGACGCCCGCACGCTGGCCGCGGCGGCACAGGCGAGCGGGTTCGAGGCGAAACTCCTGGTGGGCGAGGCGGCGACCGTGGCGGCCGTCCTCGCCGAGGTGGACCGGGCCGT
>JAFKFQ010000634.1 GCA_017308215.1 bacterium
CCTGACGGTGGTACGTCGCGCGGCCGTCGGTGCCACCAAGGTACACGTACCAGTTCCCCGCCGGCAGCCGCAGGTCGAACTCGCCGAACCCGTTCGCGGTCGCGTACTCGCGGCGCTCGGGGTGGTCGGCGCTGACGAACACAATCTTCGCCGCCGCCCGCGGGGTCATCTGGTCGCGCTCGACCACCTCACCCCGCACGGTCACCACGCTGCTGCGCGAGGTCGTGCGGTCGGGCCGCAGGCGCACGTTCGCCGGCGGGGCCGTCGGCGGGCCGACGCGCGGGTACGACGTGTTCGGCCCGGTCGGCACGCTCTGCGGCGGCAGGTTCTCGGTGCTCCCACCCGGGGCCGACGGGACCACGTTCGGCGGGGTGCGGAGCTCGTCCACCGCCGGGCCGGTCGGTGCCGGGAGCGCGGCCGCCGGCGGGCAGGCGTCGGCCTGCGGCGGGTAGTAGTACGTCACCACCGGCTGCCGCACGGTGACCGGGCGGAGGCTCGTCACCGGCACCATCGCGCACCGCTCGACGTAGCTCGTCACCGCGTTGCACTTCGACCGCATCCGGTACGAGGTGGTCGGGGTGCAGACGCGCTGCGGGCAGCCGGTGCACGGGTCGTAGTAGGTCGTGTACTTGTACTCGGTGACCGGCTCGTAGTAGTAGCTGGTCACGTTCCGCGTCACCGGCTCGTAGTAGCTGCGGCGGACGTACTCGGTGACCGGCTGGTAGTAGCACCGCTGCACGTAGCTGACCCGCACCTCGGGCTGCGGACACGGCGCCGGGCACGCGGCCGGCGCCGGCACCGAGTACGACGAGTAGACCGGCGCGGGGGCCGGGACCGAGTACGCGGCGCGGGGGCGGTTGCAGTCGTGGCAGCAGACCTGGAACACGTTGTTCCAGGCGGCCGACGCCGGGGCGGCCGAGCCGAGGAGGCCGATCGCGGCGAGGACGAGGGCGGGTAGGCGGTGCGTCATGAGGTTGGTTCTCCCGGGGTCGTTTCCGTTCCCGGCCGGCAGCCGGGGCCGTTCGGTTCCTGTTGTCCCTGGCGTCACACACCCGGTCCGAACGTTCTCCACCACCAGCCTAATCCGTGCCAAAGGCCCAACAACCAAATTCAGGGCGCGCCACAACCGTGAAAATTCCATCCCGCGCGTTACAGTCGTCAAGGTCGGCGCATTTCGCACCACTTCGCCAGCTTCTGCGAGTTTGGGTGGTTTGGGCGGGGTTCGGGTTTGCTTTGTAAAAAGGAAAGCCCGGTAAGTGGTGCCGGCGCCCCGGTTCGGGTGGCAGCGGCGGCGGCGCAGCCGGTAAAATCCCTACCCCCGGAGGATGCCGCGATGCTGGAGGTGGCCGACGCCCGCGCCGAAGTCCTCGCCCGCGTGCGCCCGCCGGTACCGCTCGTTCAGTCGGTCGCCGGGATGACCGGAGCGGTGATCGCCGCCGACGTGGCCGCCGACCGCGATTCGCCGCCATTCGACAAGTCGCTGCGCGACGGGTACGCGGTCCGCTCGACCGATCGGTTCGACGCCCCCTTGCGTGTGGTGGAGGAAATCCCCGCCGGCGCCGTGCCGGTAAAGGCGATCGGCGCCGGCGAGTGCGCCCGCATCTTCACCGGCGCGCCGATCCCGGCCGGCGCCGACGCCGTGGTGATGCAGGAGGATGCGACGGCCGTCGGCGACGGGGTGACGACCCGCCACGCCCCGCGGCCGGGGCAGTGGGTGTACCGCCGCGGCGCCGAGATGCGGGCGGGCGAGGTGGTGGTTCCCGCGGGGAGCGTACTGACGCCGGCGGCGGCCGGGGTGCTGGCCGGCGTCGGGTGCGTGGAGGCGCCGCTGTATTTGGCGCCGGAGGTGTCGATCGTCGCCACCGGAGACGAGCTCGTTGACGTGTGTCGGACGCCCGGCCCGGGGCAGATCCGCAATACGAACGGGCCGATGCTCGCGGCGCTCACGGCGACCGCCGGCGGGGTGCCGTTCGACCACGGCATCGCCCGCGACACCCGCGACGCGCTCCGCGACACCCTCGGCGCCGCGCTCGCGGAGGCAAATGTCGTCCTCATCGCCGGCGGGGTGTCGGCGGGGAAGTTCGACCTCGTGCCGGGCGTGCTGGAAGAACTCGGCGTGACGGCGCACTTCCACAAGGTGCGGATGAAGCCGGGGAAGCCGCTGCTGTTCGGCACCCGCGGCGACACGCTCGTGTTCGGCCTGCCGGGGAACCCGGTCAGCGCGCTGGTGTGCTTCGAGCTGTTCGTGCGGCCGGCGCTGCGCGCCCTCGCCGGCCACGCCGACCCCGGCCCGCGGACGGCGACGCTCCCGCTCGCGGCGCCGGTCGCCGAGGTGAACGACCGCCCGACGTACCGCCCCGCCGTGCTCGAACCCGCCGCCGTCAGTTGGGCCGTGCGCCCGCTGGAGGGCGGCAGCGCGCCGGACCTGCGCGGCATGGCGCCGGCCGACGCACTGCTCGTGCTGCCGGCCGGCGACGCTCGCTACGACACCGGGACGCCGGTGCCGGTGGTGCTGATGGACAGGAAGAATTAACCACAGAGTCACAGAGAGCACCGAGGGAAGACAGAAGCCGAGAAGAGCCGGGATTTGAATCCAGAATCTGTTTTCCTCGACTTTCTGTCTTCCCTCGGTGCTCTCTGTGACTCTGTGGTTGAGTCCGCTGCCGGTGCCCGCAAGGAGAGCGACCGCGTGAAGCCTCGTGTGTTCCTGCCGGCGGTCGCGTCCGGGGTGCTGCTCTGGGCCGCGTTCTTCCCACTCAACCTCGGCCCGGTCGCGTTCGTCGCGCTGGCGCCGTGGCTCACGCTCGTCCGCGCGCCGGTGTCGCGCCGCCGGCGCTACCTCGCGGCTTACGTCGGCGGGCTCGCGTTCTTCCTCCCGGCCGTGCAGTGGCTGCGCGTCGCACACCCGGCGATGTACGTGTCGTGGCTCGGGCTCGCGGCCGTGTGCCCGCTGTTCTGGGTCGTCGGACTCGCGCTGTTGCGCCGGCTCGACCGCGTGCCCGGCGTGCCGCTCGCGGCGTCGGTGCCCGCCGTGTGGGTCGGAATGGAGTACGTGCGGGCGCACTTCCCCACCGGGTTCGACTTCCTCACGCACGTCGGCCTGCACCAGAAGGCCGGGTTCGGCTGGTACTTCCTCGGCTACTCGCAGCACGACTTCCTGCCGCTCGTCCAGGTCGCCGACCTCGGCGGGGTGTACGCGGTGTCGGCGGTCGTCGCCGCGGTCAACGGCCTCGCCGCCGAGTGGCTGATGCGCTCCGCGGCGGTGCGCGGCGCGCTGCGGTGGGAGGCGGTGCCGGCGCCCGGCCTGCCGCGACTCCTCGCCGCGACGGTGGGGACGGCGGGGCTGTTCGCGGCGGCGGTCGGGTACGGGATGGTGCGGCTGAACCACCCGGAGTTCACCGCCGGCCCGCGCATCACCGCGATCCAGGGGAGCGTGCCGCAGTTCCAGAAGGACAACGACGGCCCCTCGCTCGGGCAGACCTACGCCGACCTCCATCTGCGGGCGGCGATGGCGAACGTGCCGCCCGATCTGATCGTTTGGCCGGAGACGTGCTTCCCCGGCGACTGGCTCGCCGCCGCGCCGGGCGCCGCGCCGCCGCCCGAGGCGAGCGAGCAGATCGCGCGCTGCGCGGCGTACTTCGCGTCGCAGGGCTGGCGCGTGCCGGTGCTGCTCGGGCTCGGCAGCGTCGAGTGGGAGGGTGCCGAGGCGTGGAAGTACAACTCGGCGCTACTGCTCACGGCGACCGGCGCGCCGGTGGGGCGGTACGACAAGATCCACCTCGTCCCGTTCGGCGAGTACGTGCCGTTCCGCGGCACGTTCCCGTGGCTCCAGATGTTCACCCCGTACACCGGCGAGTACTCGTGCCGCCCCGGCGCGCGCTGGACGCGCTTCCCGCTGACGACCGCCGACGGCCGGCCCTTCACGTTCGCCTGCCTCATCTGCTACGAGGACTCCGACCCGTCGCTCGCACGCCGCTACGCCGCGCCGGCCGACGGGCCGCCGGTCGACTTCTTCGTGAACCTCTCGAACGACGGCTGGTTCGACGGTGCCGAGGAGCACGAACAGCACCTGGCGATCTGCCGGTTCCGCGCAGTGGAGTGCCGGCGGAGCGTGGTGCGGGCGGTGAACATGGGGATCAGCGCGGTGATCGACCCGGACGGCCGCGTGGTCGCGCTGCCCGGCCCGACGTGGGCGGCGTCGAAGAAGGTCGAGGGCGTGGTGACGGCGGCGGTGCCGATCGACGGGCGCGACTCGGTGTACGCGCGCCACGGCGATTGGCTGCCGGGGGCGTGCTGGGTGGTGATGGTGGTGGGCGTCATCGCCGGCCGGCGGTTCGGTCGCGCTTGACGATTCTCCAACGTTCGGCTACGGCTCGGCCGGTGCAACACGGCCGGGGGGAAGCCGACATGGCCGGGCGACGTGTGGCGGGCGCGCGGGCCGTTCCGGCCGCCGCGCTGCTCCTCGGGCTGGGGTGTGCGGGGATCGAGGGCTGGCAGGCCGAGCGGAAGGAGACGGCGCGGGCCGCGGCCGAGGAGGACACCTTCCGCGCGGCGCTGGCGGATGGCGAGGTGGTCGCGGAATTGTGGGAGAAGAAGCCGTGCGCCCCGCCGCTGCCGCCGCCGGGTACGACCGACTCGATAGCCCCGGGAGGCCGGTGGTCCGAGCACGTGAACGGGCTGAAGGCCCGACTCGTCGTCGTCCGCGGGGAGGTGAGGCACGGGACGCCCGTACTCGACACCTACGTCGAACTGCACAACAGCTCCGGGCGGGCCAGGCCGCTCATCCTCCGCTGGCAGAAAGCGGATCTGGAGTGGACCGTGACCGACGCGGCCGGGGCGAAGGTGGCGCCGAACGGCAGCGCCGCCGGTAACGAGACATCCTCCGGTACCGAGCCGCCCCCGCTGGTCATCCCCGCCGACGCGACCCTTCGGGTGCGGGTCACCCGCACGTGGTCCGGGATCAAGCCGAACTCGGGAGCCCACCTGGACGTGATGCCGTGTTGGTGGTTCGAGCGCGGCGACCGGGCGCGGTACTTCATGGCCGGCACGGTCACCGTCCCGGCGGGGCGGAAGGGCGAGTGGGCCGGCACCCTGGTGCTGCCGAAGGCGGAGATTCCGGTGGCCGGCGCGTCGTAGGCGACACTTCCCCTTCCCCCGTTTCCCGCACCCCGCTATACCCCCCGACCGTCCGGTGTACCACGGAGGGGCAGCGATGGCCCGGCGGAAGCTCGCGACCGTCTTCGGCATCCTGGCGGCGGCCGGCGCCCTGTCGGCGCAGCCGGACGCGCCGCCGCGCTTCCGGTGGCAGGCCGGGCAGGCGCTCACGTACAAGGTCGCCCAGCAGACGGTCGTGCAGGAAACCACACTCGACGAGAAGGCCGAAAAGGCCGTCACCGCCGACACCCGCACCAGCCTCGCGCTGACGCGCGTGTGGACCGTCAAGGACGTGACCCCCGCCGGCGCCGCCACGCTGGAGATGCGCATCACCGCGCTCAAGCGCGACATCCAACAGCCGGACGGGAAGACGATCGCGGTCGATTCCGCCAACCCGGACGACGCGAAGGGGATGGCGGCGTTCCTCGGCCAGCCGGTCGTGGTGGTCGTGGTGGACGCGCAGGGGCGGCTCGCCGAGGTGAAGGAGACGAAGGGCGGGTCGCCGTCGCGGCTGCACGCCGAGCTGCCGTTCCGCGTCGTACTGCCGGACGCGGCGCCGGCGCCGGGGAAGACGTGGGACCGCGCCTTCACGCTCAAGCTCGACCCGCCGCTCGGCGCCGGTGAGGCGCACGAGTTCACGCAGACGTACACCGCGAAGGGCGTGCAGAACGGGCTGATGGTGCTGGGCGTAACGACGGCGCTGAAGGCGCCGCCGAAGACCGCCGGCGAGCAACTGCCGCTGGTGCCGATGCTGTGGACCGGCGACGTGTACTTCAACCCCGCCGCCGGGGTGTATCACGCCGCCCGACTGAGCGCGAAGGCCGAGCTGACGAACCACCTTGGCGAGGGGACGAAGTACGTCTACCAGAGCACGTACAGCGAGGACGCGGTCGGGAAGTGAGAGTGTGTCGGGAAGTGTGGGTGCGAGAATCAGCAAAGCCGGGGGACGACTGTCCCCCGGCTTTGGTTTTCCTCACACTCGCGCTGTCACTTGCCCTTGTGGACCGAGTGGCACTCCTTGCACGACCCCTGGATCGTCCCGACGGCGGTCTTCACACCGTCGGCATCCTTCTTCTCGACCGCGGTCAGTAGCGCCGACGTGTTCTTGTGGTACTTCGGCCCCAGCTTCTCCCACGACGAGGCGTCGCCCTTCTTGGGGGTCGCCTTCTCCAGCAGCGCGGCGTTCGAGTCGAGCGACTTGGCCGCGGCCGTCGCCGCGTCCCACTTCCCCTCCTTCGAGGCGAAGATGACCTGCTTCAGGAGCGGGTTGGCCGGCGAGTCGGTCGCGGCCATCTTCGTGATGGCGAAACCGTCGACATGCGTGGCGACGAGCACGCCCGCCGCGAGGAACAGCAGCAGCGTGCCCAGCGCGGTGAGGCGCATGATGCGTCCGGCGCGTTCGGCCACGATCGGATCGGCCTTCATGCGCAGATGGGCCGCGCCGTGCGTGAGCAGCAT
>JAFKFQ010000635.1 GCA_017308215.1 bacterium
CTCGCGCGCGTCCTCCAGCGCCTTGGGCGTCGGGAGGATGTCTTGCGCCGCCTTGAACGGGTTCTCCCCTTCCTTGAGTGGGTCGAGGCTCCCGCCCGACCCCGCCGAGCCGTCGCCGGCGTCGTCCATCCCGCCCACGTCGATGAGCTTCACCGGCACGCCGGATTTGTCGCCCTCCTTGTCCATCAGCCGGACGAGGACGAACACCAGGACTGCGCCGACGGCGACGTGGAGCAGCACCGCCGTGACGGTCGAGAGCGGGAATTCGAGGCGGCGGTTGTAGCGCGCCCAGAACTCCTCCTCCGGCGGGCCGCGGAACTCGCGGTCCGGGGAAGGTGGCGGCTTCGGGGCGGCGGGGGCGGGCGGCATCGCAAAACCTCCGGCCGAGATGTGGTCTCCCTCCAGCGTACACGCCCGACGCACCGATGCAAACGCGACCGCCCGGGGACGAACCCCCGGGCGGTCGCGTGGGCGGGATGTACCGGTCAGTCGGCGTTCAGGGTCTCCCCACCGTTGCGGGTGATCAGGGCGGCGAGGGTGGCGATCGGCGTCGAGGACTTCAGGAACCGCACGCTGCCGTCGCCCATCAGGGTGTTCACCCCGCCGGTGTGGAAGCTGTAGATCTGGCTGGTCCCGTCGGTGTTGGCGAAGGCGTCCGGGTAGCCGCTGAGCAGGATGCCGTTGGTCACGTTGATGACGCTGGTGCCGGGGGCGGCGGTCCCCGTCGCGTCGGTGCCGCGCAGGACGTTCAGCTCGCTCGCCGGCCGGCACCACCCGCCGCCGTTGATCCGGTTCGCGTCGCTGGCGGTGACGGCGAGCTTGCCGTTGCGGTACACGTTCGGCCGCCCGGCCGACTCGGTGAGCTGGATCGTGTTCGACAGCCCGTCGCTGAACGACGCGAAGTTCAGCTTGATCGTCTTCGAGATCGCCCCGTTGTCCGCGCGGGCCGTCGTCGTGGTGAGCCCCGCGATCGACACCAGCTCCGGCGACACCCCGTAGAACCCGCCGTAGTCGCCGTTGGCGACGATGTTCGTCCAGGCGGGCGACGTGTCCGGGGCACCGTCCACGACCGCGCCGTTCGGGGCCGACGGGCACTCGACGACCTTCAGCCGGGTGCCGAACGTGGCCGGCTGGAGGTGCCAGTTCTGGTTCAGGTTCACCTGCTGGAACAGCGGCCCCTGCTCGATGTACGGGAGGACGTAGGTGAGCCAGCGGACGCGGACGGTGCTGACGGCGTCGGGGCGGATGTTCGCCGGCAGGCCACCGTTCGGGTCGTGGTAGTTGTGGAGGCCGAGGCCGAGTTGCTTGAGGTTGTTCTGGCAGGTGCTGCGGGCGGCGGCCTCGCGGACCTTCTGCACGGCCGGCAGCAGCAGGCCGATGAGGATGGCGATGATGGCAATCACCACCAGCAGCTCGATCAGCGTGAAGCCGCGGCGGGTTCGGGCGGGGCGGTTCATGAAACGGACTCCGGTGAGCAGTGTGTGTGCGGTGGGGAAGTTAGCGGGTGATCTCGATGACCTTCAGCTCGGTCGCACCGGGGGCGACCGTCGCCGTCAGGCCGGACGTTTCGGGGTTCGCGTACTTGCCGGGAAGGCGGTTCGTCGGCGGGTCGTCGGGCCGGGTGCCGGCCAGCCACTGTTCGACGGTCACCTTGTACTCGCCGGCCGGCGCGCCGTCGTTGGCCGCGACGGTTGTGAGGGTGAAGCTGCCGTCGGCGTTCACCCTGCCGCGCGGCTTCGGGAGCGTCGGGTCAGCCGGGTTCACCGGGTGGAGCACGACCGTGGCGTGCTCGGCGGCCTTCTTGTTCACCAGCACCTTGCCGCTGACCGGGTGAAGCTCCGGCCCCTTCGCCCCACACCCGGCGAGCGTCACGCCGGCACAGGTGGCAAACCCGGCGAGCACGAGACGGAGCGGTGGCGAGGTGCGAAGCACAGACAGAGTCACGACAGGCTCCGGTAGGAAACACGACCTTTACCATCAATTTGGTCGTGTTGCGAAGTCTATCGGCCGTTTCGGCCAGAGTCCACCCAGAAAAATGACTTTCCCGACCAGAATTGTGCAAATTGAGAAACAGAAAACGCTTGCGGCGTTGCACCACAGTGCAACGCCGCAAGCGCCGAGGAAAATCAAGCAGAAATTAGATCGCGTAGTCCGGGGCGAAGATGGTCGCTCCCTTCGGTGTCACGTACACCGACTCGCGCGACCGGAGACCGAGTTCGCGGTAGCGATCGAGTGTCAAATCCACGTTGAGCATGAGGCCGAAGTCCTCGGCGAGCAGCCTGACTTTCACGATCGACCCCGCCGGGTTGATGTGAACCACCTCGGCGGCCATGCAGCTACCGCCGTCAGCGGTGCGCGAGATGTCGAGCTCGTGCGGGCGGATGTAGGCGTCGGCGTGGCCGTCGGCGCCCTCGAAGAGTTTGCCCGGCAGTTCGACCGGCGCCTTCTCGCCGAACAGCGCCCGCCCACCCTCGACCCGCACCGGGAGTTTGTTGACGTTGCCGAGGAAGTCCATCACGAAGGCGTTCGCCGGGTGCTCGAACACCTCGATCGGCGAGCCGACCTGCTCGATCCGCCCCTTGTTCATCACCACCACGCGGTCGGCGACCTCGAACGCCTCCTCCTGGTCGTGCGTCACGAAGATGCTGGTGACGTGGTACTTGTCGTGGAACCCGCGGAGCCAGTGCCGCAACTCCGTGCGGACCTTCGCGTCGAGAGCGCCGAACGGTTCGTCGAGCAGGAGCACCTTCGGCTCCGGGGCCAGTGCCCGGGCCAGCGCGATCCGCTGCTTTTGCCCGCCGGAGAGCGCGGCCGGAAAGAGGTTCGCTTTCTCTTCCAGGCGCACGAGCTGAAGGAGTTCCATCACCTTGTCGCGGACGTCGCGCTCCGACCACTTCCGCACGCGGAGGCCGAAGGCGACGTTCTCGAACACCGTCATGTGGCGGAACAGCGCGTAGTGCTGGAACACGAAGCCGACGTGCCGGTCCTTCGACGACCGGTGCGTGATGTCGTCGTCCTGGTAGCGGACGGTGCCGACGTCGGCATACTCCAAACCTGCTATGATGCGCAGAAGCGTCGTCTTCCCCGAGCCACTCGGGCCGAGCAGCGCGACGAGTTCGCCGGCCGGGCATTCGACCGTCACGTTGTCGAGGGCGACGAAGTCGCCGAACCGCTTGGTGACGTTCGTGGCGGTGATGCTCATGGTCTGCCGTTCCGGGGACTGGTAAAGATGACTCAATATGACTCTTCGGCCGAATCGGACCGGCGCTGGAGCCGAATTCGACGGTTGGTTTATCAGGTTAGTCGGCAATCCACAAGCTCCTTCCCCTCCGGGCCGTTCTGATGTCCCGCCGCCCGAAGAACCCGCAGGCGCAATCGAAGACGTTCAGCTGGTTCGTCCTCGCGCCTGTGATCGGCGTTGGGGCATTGCTCGGCGTGGTGATCGCGGTCGGGTACAAGCCCGCCGACCCTTCGGACGGCATCGCCCTCGACCTGGCCGACGCCACACCGGGCGAGATGGTGCTGATTCCCGAGGGCACGTTCGTAATGGGCCGCGACAACGGCCCCGAGGACGAGAAGCCGGCGCACGAAGTGACGCTGGCGCCGTTCTACCTCGACAAGACCGAGGTGACCAACGCCCAGTTCGCCGCGTTCGTGAAGGCGACCGGCTACGTCACCCGGGCCGAGAAGAAGCCGAACTGGGAGGAGATGCGCCGCAACCTCCCACCGGACACGCCGCAACCGCTGCCCGAGGACATGGTGGCCGGGTCGGCTGTGTTCTACCCGCACGGGTCGCTGAACCCAGCCGAGTGGAAGTCGGGCGGACCGCCATGGTGGCGGTACGTCCCAGGCGCTTGCTGGCGGCGGCCCGAGGGCCGCGGGTCCGACCTGCGCGACAAGGGTAACTTCCCGGTCGTGCAGATCGCGTGGGAGGACGCCGCCGCCTACGCCGGCTGGGCCGGCAAGCGGCTGCCGACCGAGGCCGAGTGGGAGTATGCCGCCCGCGGCGGTCTGGTGCGGAAGGAGTACTGCTGGGGTGACGCACGGCCGGGCGAGGGTGGCAAGTGGTACGCGAACGCCCACCAGGGCGACTTCCCGAATACCGATACTGCCAACGACGGGTTTGCGGGTCTAGCCCCGATCGCGCAGTACCCGCCGAACGGGTACGGGCTCTACGACATGAGCGGGAACGCATGGGAGTGGTGCCAGGACTGGTACGACCCGCGATACTACGCGACGTCACCGCGCGACAACCCAAAGGGGCCGGACGTGGGCGAACCCGATGCGATGGGGCAGTTGCAAAAGGTTCGCCGGGGCGGCTCATTCCTTTGCAATGACTCATACTGCAAACGCTACGTCCCGTCCGCGCGTGACTGCAACCCGACCGACAGCAGCGCCAACCACACCGGCTTCCGCTGCGCGAAGACCGCGAAGTAGTCGCCGCGAGTTGGGGTTGAGACTGCCGGCGCCGGCGGTTACCCTTCCCGCCGGGATTCCCTGTCCTTCGCGGGCCGCGGCATGGACGCCGAGCCGAGTACGTCCGTCGCCGTCGAGCGCATGACCGAGCCGCTCTCGGGAATGCACCTCGTCCGTGTCGGCGGTTACTGGCAGGCGCCGACCGGCACACCACCACCGATCCGCGTCGAAGTCCGTTACGACGGCGAGACCGCCACCCGTACCGAGCCGATCGCGGCGACTGCCGCCGACGTGTCGCCGGGTTTCACGCGTCTCAACTTCGGCACACAACTCCCCGTGGAGGACGACACCCGCGAGATCGCGGTCGTGTTGGTCTTCCCGGCTGGCGAACAGGTCGTCGCTACTCGGTCCGCGGGGTCGCTCGACGCGCCGCCCGTTCCGCCCGTCCAACCCGGTTTCCTCGGTCGTGTCGCGCGCTCGATCACGTCCGGCGAGGTCGTCTCACCGGCGCGCTGGGCTGCGCGTCTCGGCCGGTTCGCCGACAAGGCGACCGAGCTACGCGAGAAGATCCGCGGCAAGCTCCTCGCCCGACGCTTCCGCCCCCGCGACCCACACCAGGGCTACGTCGAGAACACGTCGATCCCGCCGCGCCTGCGTGCGGCGATGGCGGCGGAGATCGAGCACTTCCGCCACCGGCCGACGTTCAGCATCCTGGTACCGGTCTTCCTCGATGCCAGGAAGCGAATCGGCCCGCAGTGGCTCAGGCGCGCCATCGATTCGATCCGAGCGCAGGTGTACCCACACTGGGAACTCTGCCTCGCCGACGATGCCTCGACCGACCCCGCCCTGCTCCGCTACCTCAACCGCCTGCCGCGCGACCCGCGCATCAAGCTGGCGCGGCGCCCGACCAACGGCCACATCTGTGCCGCCACGAACACCGCCGCCGACCTGGCAACGGGCGAGTTCGTGTGCCTGCTCGATCACGACGACGAACTCGCCCCTCACGCCCTTTTCGCGGTCGCCGATCGACTCCAGAGCCGGCCCGATGCCGACCTGATCTACTCCGACGAGGACAAGATCGACGTCGCCGGCCGGCGCTACGACCCGCAGTTCAAGCCCGACTGGTCGCCCGAACTGCTGCTGAGTTACAACTACGTCAACCACTTCACGGTGATCCGCCGCCGGGTCTTCGAGGCCGCCGGCCGCTTCCGCCCCGGCTTCGAGGGCTCGCAGGACCACGACCTGCTCCTGCGCGTGACCGAGCGGACCGACCGCGTGGAGCACGTCCCGGAAATCCTCTACCACTGGCGCTCGCTCCCCGACTCCACCGCCACCGCCGCGGGCGTGAAGACCTACGTCCACACGTCCGGCCGCAAGGCGGTTGAAGAAGCGCTGGCGCGGCGCGGTGTCGCGGCCGACCTGTACGTCCCGCCGTTCGCCGAGCGGCTGGGGCTCCCCGTCCTCGCGCTCGATGGCCCGGACGAGGGGCCGAGCGTGGCGGTGATCGTGAACGGCGAACCGGAGTCGGCGCAGCGCACGGTGCGGGCACTGCGGCAGACGACCACGTACCGCGGTTTCACCGATTACCTCGTCATCGACGCCGACCCGCCGGCCGAACGGCTGAATCGAATGGCCGCCGGCCGCACGGAAGACCTGCTCCTGTTCCTCGAAGCCGGGTGCGCGCCGGCCGACCCGCGCTGGCTGTCGCGGCTGGTGGCAAACCTGTGCGTGCCCGGTGTCGGCGCCGCCGGCGGCCGGATCGTGGACGCGGCCGGCACCGTACTCGACGCCGGGCTCGTCACCGGGATGCGCGACGGCATCGCCCCGGCGCCCGCGTTCGCGGGGCTGACGGGCGACCAGATCAGCTACTACTTCTACGCCGAGGTGACGCGGAACGTATCGGCCGTGTCGGGCCGCTGCCTGCTGACGCGCCGCGACACGTTCGACCAACTCGGCGGGTTCGACGCGCGCCGCTACCCGCACTCGCTCTGGGACGTGGACTACTCACTCCGCCTCCGCGGCCGCGGGCTGCGCTGCGTCGCCGTGGCGGGTGCCGAACTCCGCCGGCAGCAGGCCGCGCGGCCGGACTTCCTCCCGTCGGAACTGCTCGCGCTGAAGCGCGCCCACGGCCGGCTCCCCGACCCGTTCCACAACCCGAACTGCTCCGAGCGCCACCCGTGGCGCCCGGGCTGTGACCCTGTCCGAGATCGTCGTCGGGTTGCGCGACCGCGCCGCGATCGCCCCGGTGATCTTCTCGCCGCTCGGGGGGCCGGGCGCGGCGGTGTACGCCGACGCCGGCATCGCCGTGGACGTGCGCGAGACCCCGCAGAGCCGGCGCTTCGTGGACGGGTTGTGGGCGCCGGCCGACTACGCCGCCGCCCGCCGCACCGCCGACGCGGTGCTGCGCCGGCACCGGCCCGAGGTGGTGATCGCCAACACGCTCACCACGTTCCCGCTCGTCGAGGCCGCGACCCGCGCCGGCATCCCCGCGGTGTGGATCATCCACGAGAGCTACTCGCGCGAGCACCTGGAGCGGTTGTTCCCGCCGTTCGCCCGCAAGCGCGTCGAACTGGCCTTTGCCCTCGCCGCGCGGGTGATCCCGGCGTCGCACGACACCGCGGCGCTGTTCGCGCACCTGAACACGCGCGGCAACGTCCGCGTGATCCACAACGGACTCGACCCCGCCCCTTTCGCGCCCGCCGCGCACCTGCCGCGCTCCGACGACCGCGTGCGTTTCCTGGCCGTGGGTACGGTGTGCGAGCGGAAGGGGCAGCACGCGCTGATCGACGCGGCGGCGCACCTCGCGCGCGAGCGGAGGGACTTCGTCTGCGACCTCGTCGGCATGCGCGGCGGCATCCCCTACGCCGACTACGCCCGCGAGTTGGTCCGCCGCCGCGGGCTCGAACGAGTCGTGAGCCTCGTCCCCGAAACGGACGCGGTGAAGGACTACTATCGCGCCGCGGACGTGTTCGTCTGCACGTCGCACCTGGAAACGTTCAGCCGCGCCGTGCTCGAAGCCGAGGCGTTCGGGCTGCCCATCCTCTCGACGCCTGTCCACGGTGTTCCCGAGCAGGTGTTTTGGGGCGGCAACGCCTTCCGCTTCGACTTCGGCGACGCCACCGGGCTCGCCGACCGGATGCGCGACCTGCTGGAAAACCCGACACTCCGGGCGCGAATGGCGGCCGAGTCGCGGGCCGCGTTCGAGCTGCACTTGAACCACCACGAGATGCTCGACCGCTACGCGGCGGTGATCCTCACCGCCGCGCGGCAGGGACCGCGGGCGCGGACCCCGCTG
>JAFKFQ010000636.1 GCA_017308215.1 bacterium
ACCGACGGGCCGAGCATCCTGGTGGACAAGCCGATCCTGTTGTTCGGCCGCCATGAAGAGTGCGACGTGCAGTTGCACTCGAAGAAGGTGTCGCGCCGGCACTGCTGCGTCGCCCAGGTGAACAACTACCTGGTGGTGCGCGACCTCGGCAGCACGAACGGGGTGCGGGTGAACGGCGTGCGCGTCGCCGAGGGTCGGCTGAACCCGGGCGACGAACTGACGATCGGGAACTTCAAGTACCAGGTGTGCGGCGACGTGCTGGACCGCTCGAACGAGCACCCGCCGCCGCCCAAGGACTACGGCCCGGTCCCGTCGGACAACGGCGCCGAGAACGAGAGCAACCCGACGTAGTATCGTGTTCATCCGCGGTCCGGGCGGTCGCCGAGGCTTCAGCCTATGGCGACCGCCCGGGCCCACGACCCCCGTCCGCCTGTTTTCGCCCGACCCTTTCCGTTCGACGACGGCCGTGCTTCGCAAAGTCAACATCACGTACACGGCTCTCCCGGCGCCGCATTTCCGGTCGGGCGGATCACGCCGCGGGTGCAAAAATCCGCCGGCGGCATAACCGCGATCCCGGCCGCCCCAGGCGCACGATTTGACCGCCGCGGCAGCCCGACCAACACTACCGCGCCCAGGTGATTCCCCACGGCGCCCACCGTGTGACTCGCTCACCGGCGGGCGTGTCGATCCGCTTCGACCCACAGGGACACCCCATGTCGCGTTGGCTCCGCCTCTTCCGTTCGCCCACTCGCCCGACTCCCTCCACCCGCCCGGCCCGCACCCGTCTGGGTTGCGAACCGCTCGAAGACCGGGTGACCCCGACCGTGTCGTCCGTCACGTCGAACTTCAACGGGACCGCGATCCCGGCCGGCGACTACCTCTGGTTCAACAGCGTCGCCAAGGTCACCGGCGTGACCCAGCCCACGACCGTCCACGTGACCCAGGCGACCATCACCTTCAACGCCGGCACAACCGCGTACACCGTGGCCGTCCCGGACTCGGCCGTCACCCTCGACCCGGCCCAGCCGGCCGGGACCGCGACCGCCGCGTACGGGGCGGCGGGGTGGGAGGTGAGCACCCGCGCGCCGTACAGCGGCAACGCCTTCCTGGCCGGCGCCCCGTGGGCGGTCCCGGCGGCGATCGCGGGCGGGAGCGTCAAGTCGATCACCTGGGCCGCCGACTTCACCGCCGACCAGCCCGGGCTCCAGATCAAGTGGCAGTGGTCGGCCGCGGTGTACACGCAGTTCAGCACCGACCCGGCGACCCTGGCGGTGAAGCCGTCCGACACGGCGACCGCGCAGTTCCCGAACTCGGACCACGCCGGGACGCCGGAGGCGTTCAAAACGTTCGTGACCGGCGGCGCCCGGGGCGGCGGCGGCTCGAACTTCACCGGGTCGTACAGCTCGACCAAGCTGGTCATCCCCGAGGTCACCACCGCGCCGGCCCTGCTGGCGACCCTGTCGGGGCTCGTGACCGACCAAAACGGCGCCCCCCAGGCCGGGGTTCACATCCTGCTGACCGGGACGACCGCCACCGGCGCCACGGTGACCCGCGACACGTACACGGACGAGTTCGGGGCGTACTGGTTCACGGACCTGCCGGCGGGCTCGTACACGGTGTCCGAGGTGCCGCCCCCGGCCCCGGAGGGGTTCGAGTACCTGTTCAGCGTCGCCACACCGGGGTTCGTGGACGGTGTGGAGGACGGAACGGCCGACGGGCAGACGGTGATCGGGGGGATCGCCCTCGCGGGCGGGGACGACGGGGAGCAGTACAACTTCGTCAACTACTACGGCCCGCTGGGGTAACGGCCGTGGTGCGCGAACCGGCGGCTGATAGCCATCGATTCTGTTGAGGATTGAGGCCGGTTGATGGGGGCGGCGGGGTTACCCGCCGCCTTCTCGCGTTGAAGGGAACGGCCAAGCGGGGCCAGTGCGGGCGCGCCGGGGCACGGGGCGGACGTAGAAGTACGCCTCGACCGGCGCGTCCACTTCGGCAACGTCGATGCGCTCGCGCGTGTACAGTGCCGGGCACCCCTCGAAGTCGTCCAGTTCATCCCGGCAGCAGTCGGACACCTCCCACAACTCGCCGCTGACGGCGAGGCCGGCGGTGTCGTCGCGCACGAGCCCCGGAAACGGGCCGAGGTCCGCGAGGCGGTACCGCGGCGCGGTGACGGCGGGGCCGAGGAACGTCTGGTCGGCGATGAGTCGGTGCGCGGGCTCGCCGCGCTTCAGCGTGCCGTAGACGAAGAGGACCGTTGGCAATCGCCCTCCGGGTTCAACCCAGGAACTCGCGGACCGGCACGCGGAAGTCGGGGAACACCTCGGGCAGCGTCAGTTCCTCGTCGATCGTGAGCCGGCGGGGGAACCCGCCCGCGGTGTACACCCCGATGCTCGCCGTCTCCGGGTCGAGCACGCACACCACCTTCACCCCGGCGTTCAGGTACTCGGTCGCCTTCGCGGACATCGCCGGCCACGTGTTCGACGGCGACCGCACCTCGAACACCAACTCCGGTGCGGGCCAGTACCCGGGCGGCAGCGGGCCACGGGGAATCCGCTCGTAGCTGTAATAGGCCACGTCCGGGCCGCGCACCGTGTCCGGCCCCCGCTCGGTCGGTACCCGGCTGTCGTTGGTCACGACACGCCCCACGCCTTTTGACTTGACGTAGGCCCCAAGGCTGAGGCCGATGTTCCCGCAATAATACCCGTGGGCAGAACTCGGGCTCGGCATCTCGACGATCCTTCCCCGCACGAGTTCGGTGAGCCGGCCGTCGTCGGGCGTCGCGGCGTACTGCTCCGCGGTGAGAAGCACCTCGATCGGCGGGACGGCGGTCGCGGTCGTCATCGAGAACCCTCGGGGTCACGGCGTAGAGTACCCGGACGGGCATCAGTCGAGGAAGATGAACTCCTTCGCGTTGAACAGCGCGTGCGCGAGGTCGGCCCACGCCTTCGGGTCGTCGGGGCGGCCGGTCTCGCGCGACACCTCCGCCACGAACGCCCGCGCCGTCGCCCGCTCGTCGGCGGACGGGGCGCGGCCGAACGCCGACGCGTACATCCGCGCCACGCGGGCGTCGGCGCTCAGGCCGGGCTCCGCTAGCACGCGGCGCGCCCACAGGTCGGCCTGCTGGATCACGAACGGGTTGTTCAGCATCACCAGCGCCTGCGCCGGCACGTTCGACACCGTCCGCCGGCCGATCGCGGTGAACGGCGTCGGGTAGTCGAACGCCACGAACATCGGGTTCAGGAAGTTCCGCCGAACCGCCAGGTAGAGACTCCGCCGGCCGTTCCCGTCCAGCGGGCCGCTCGCCGGTCGGCCGCGGCCGACCTGGTGTTCGGTCAGGTGCGGCAGCACGCCCGGTCCGCCCACCGTGCGGTCGAGCCGGCCGCTCACGGCCAGTATCGCGTCGCGGATCGCCTCCGCCTCCAGCCGGCGGACGTTCTGCCGGTGCAGCAGCTTGTTCTGCGGGTCGGCCGTCACCGCCAGCGCCGCCTGCTCCGGCGTCGCCCGGCTCGCCTGCCGGTACGCTGTACTCAGCAGCATCAGTCGGTGCATCCGCTTCAACGTCCACCTACCCTCGACGAACTCGGCGGCGAGCCAGTCGAGCAGTTCCGGGTGCGTCGGCGGCTGGCCCTGGTAGCCGAAGTCGTCCGGCGAGCGGACGATCCCCTCGCCGAAGTGGTGCTTCCACAGCCGGTTCACCAGCACCCGAGGCACGAGCGGGTTGGTGGGGTCGGTCACCTTCTTCGCCAGTTCCAGCCGGCCGCTGCCGGGGCCGGGGAGCGGCGTCTTGTCGAACACCTCCAGGAACGCCCGCGGCGCCTCGGCGCCCGGCGCCTTCTGGTTGCCACGCACGGCGATCTTCTCGTTCCTCCCGGCGGCGTCGCGGATGGTCGGCGAGAAGACCGGCGGCGGCAGCTTCGCCTCCATCGCCTTTGTCGCATCGTCGGTCGGCGGGAGCGGAACCCTCCCCGGCGCCGCGGGCGGCGGCGCGTCGGCGAACCACGCCTCGGTCACCGCGATGAAGCCGGGGCCGTCGTCGAGCAGTTCGAGGTACGCCGGCTGTCCCTTCCACATTTTCAGGTCGAAGACGACCCAGTGGAGGGAGTCACTTTTGTTCACTTCCTGCGCGAGTCCGCCGTAGATCGGGTTCTGGATCAGTTGCAACCCGTTGAGCACCAACCGCGCCCGCCCCTTCTCGCCCGCCGCGCGGACGGCGAGGTATTGCTTGTCGATGACGAACGTCGGCGACCGCAGCGCGCCGGCGAGCTTTGCCGTCTCGCGGCCACTGTGCGGGAAACTGTCGCCTGCCTCGGGGCGGAAGGCGAGTCCCGCCGCGTCCCAGCGGTCGCGCCAGCCGGCGTCGAACCGCTCGAACGCGACCGCCTTCTCGCGCCAGGCGTCAACCGGCTGGTTCTTGGCGCCGTCTGGCACGCCACCGGCCGGCTCGTGCCGTCCGCTCGCCTTCAACTCGTCCAGCAGCCGCACCGCCTGCGCTTGGTCCGACACGTCCGCCCGGTGGTAGCGCGAGCTCGACAGCACCCCGAACAGGGCGTAGTAGTCCTTCGTGCTGACGGGGTCGAACTTGTGGTCGTGGCAGCGGGCGCAGGCGAGCGTCAGCCCGAGCACGGCCTTGCCGAAGGCGTCGATCTGGTTGTCCACCCGGTCGGCGAACTCGGCCCGCGAATCGACGGGCGAGTGCTTCGCCTCGCCGAGCCACCAGAACCCGGTCGCGGTCAGGCTCTCGTTCGACCGGTCGGTCGGGTTCCGCCGCGGCCGCGGGAGCAGGTCGCCGGCCAACAATTCCGTCAGGAACTGGTTGTACGGCACGTCGGCGTTCAGCGCCCGGACCACGTAATCGCGGTAGCGCCAGGCGTCGGGGAGCTCGAAGTCAAACTCGTGCCCGAACGTCTCGGCGTACCGCGCCAGGTCGAGCCAGTGCCGCCCCCAGCGCTCGCCGTAGGCCGGCGACGCGAGCAGGCGATCGACCAGCTTCTCGTAGGCGAGCGGGTCGCGGTCGGCGGCGAACGCCTCGACCTCCTCGGGAGTCGGCGGCAGGCCGGTCAGGTCGAACGTGGCACGGCGGATCAACGTCCGCGGGTCGGCGGGCGGCGCGAACGTCAGCCCCTTCTCGACGAGCTTCGCTAACAGGAACGCGTCGATCGGGTTTCGGACTTCGGATTTCGGATTTCGGACGTCCGGCGGCCCCACCCGGCGAACGGGCTGGAACGACCAGTGTGCCTTCGCCCGCGCCGCGATGTCGAACACGTCCTTCGTACCGCCGGCCGCCGGCCCCTTGTCCGCCGGCCACGGGGCACCGCCCTTCACCCACGCCTCCAACACCGCGACGTCGGCGTCGGGGAGCTTCCCCTTCGGCGGCATCTTCAGGTCGCCGTCGTAGCGGACCGCCGGGAGGATGAGTTCCTTCGCCGGGCCGGCGTCGCCACCCTTGTCGAACCCGGCTTTCGTGTCGAGGCGGAGTTCGCCCTTGTGCTTGTCCTTGCCGTGGCAGTTCTGGCAGTGCTGGGCGAGGAGCGGGCGGACCTTCGCCTCGAAGAAGGCGTCGTCCACCGGCTGCTGCGCGGCGGCCGGACTGGCGACGAGGATGACGAGCGCGACGGCGAGCGATCGGAACGGCATGGACGGGGTCTCCGCGGAGACGCGAACGGCGGGAAGTGTGATTATCCCAGCCGCCCGCCCGCAGGGGAAGGGCCGAGCGGTCCGGGTTGCGCCGGCGGTGCGGCGTGGGCAGGTGGCAGAATGGGAAAGCGGGGCAAAAACCTTGTGTCAGTGCCGAATCCGGGGAGAATAACGATTACCTTTCCGGCGGGTGAGCCGCAAGGGTCAACTCTCGCCCGATCCGACGACCGCGCGACCGCGGAGCCGCACCACATGTCGAACCCCAACGAGCCGACTCCCCGCGACGACCTGCCGCCGATCCCGCCGCCCCCGCCGCCGCACCTGGGCGAGGGGGACGACGTGCCGATGGCGCTGACCGACTTCGACGAGGTCGCCGAAATCCTCCCGGCGGCCGAGGTCGCGGCCGACGCCGCCACGTTCGGCCTGCCGGACGTCCCGGGCGACGACCCGGCGTCGGGCGTGCGCCTCGCCGAGCCGGCCGAGGGGCTGCCGCCGATCCCCGAGGCTCTGTCGCCGGGCGAGAGCTGGATGACCGAGGGCGGGTCGGACGTGCTCGCGGGCGGCGAAATCCCGGCCGCTCAGTCGGCGTCGTCGTCGGCGCTGTTCGACGAGGGGCCGGCGCCCCTGGTCCACGGCGAGGAGGTGGACCTGTCGGCCCCGAGCCCGTCGGCGTCGAGCCTGTTCGGCGAGTCGGTCCCCGACGCCGGCCCGGCGTCGGGGTTCCTCACCGCCGAGGCCGCGGCCGGCGACTCGGCGGTGAACGTGGACGGCGCGCCGCCGGTGGCCCCGGTCGTGCCGGCGTCCGGCTGGTTCCCCCCGGAGGAGGGGTCGCTGCCGGTGGTGCCGCCGGAGCCGCCGGCGGACGCGATCGAGGCCGAGCTCGCCGGCCCGCTCCCGGCCACCGACCACGGCGCCGGGTCGGACATCTTCGCGGCCGCCCCGCCGTCGTCGCGGCTGCTCGCCGACCAATCGG
>JAFKFQ010000637.1:0-5227 GCA_017308215.1 bacterium
GAGGGCGGGCCGGTCGGCAGCCCGGCCTGCGTGCTCGCGGCCCGGCTCGCGGCCGAACCCGACCTCCCGCTCCCCGAGGTGTTCCGCCGGGTCTGTGAGGCCGCCGCCGACGCGGTGCGGGTCGAGCGTGCCGGCGTCTGGCTGTTCGTCAACGGCGACCGGGCGCTCCGTTGTGTCAGCCTGTTCGAGCGCTCCAAGCGGAAGCACTCGAAGGGGGCGTGCGTGCCGCTGGCGGTGCCGTCGGAGTACGTCCGGGCGGTGTCCGCGGTGCCGCTTTTGGAGGCGCCCGAGGCCCGCACCGACCCGCGCACCGCCGAACTCGGCGCCGCGTACCTCGCCCCGAACGGCATCACGTCCGTCCTCGACGCCCCGCTCATGCGCGACGACCGGCTGGTCGGCGTGCTGTGCTGCGAGCACGTCGGCCCGCCGCGCGCCTGGACCGACCCGGAGCGCACCGTGGCGCGGGCCGTCGCCGACCTCGTGGTCACCCGGATGACCACGGCCGAGGCGGCGCTGCGGGCGCCGAACCGGGTGTGTGAACAGACCCCGCTCCCCGCCCCCCGCGGCGCCGCACACGACTTCCGCAACGTCCTCTGCGAAATCCTCGCCCACGCCGAGCTCGTCAAACTGACACCCGACCTCCCCGCGTCGGCGGCGGCCCGGGTCGAGAAGCTGATCGCCGCCGTCCACCGCGGGGCCGACGCGATGCGGGAACTGTTCAGCGAGCCGGCACCCGCCAAGCTGTCACCGCCCGTCAGCGACGACACCAGCGAGCACGAGCCACTCTCCGCGGACGCGCTGTGACCACGGGCGGAGACCCGCCCCGCCGCGGTCGCCCGAAGGGCGCGACCGGGTTCACCTGGCGCGCGTTCTTCCACCACAGCACCACGCCCGTGTTCGTGCTCGGCAGGGGCCGCCGGCTGCGCTACGCGAACCCCGCGTGGGAGCGCCTCGCCGGCGCCACGCTCGCCGAGTCGCTCGGTCTCGTCTGTTCCGCCCGTCGCCACAGCACGCCGCTCGCCGCCGCGCTCGCGCCGACCCCCGAGGCACTCGCCGGTCGCCCGGACGCGGCGCGCCGACCCGCGCCGCCGAACCGCACCGGGCCGCCGTGGTGGGACGTGTCGTTCGTGCCGCTTGAGCAAGAAACCGCGGCCGACGGGTTGTACGGCATCGTCGGCACGGTGCGCGTGGTCGGCGAGGCGGTGCGGGCCGCGGTGCGGGTGATCCCGGCGGCGGTCGCGGCGCTGCGCGAGCGCCACGCCGCGCACTTCACCCCGGACCTGTTCGCGCCGCGGCTGGCCGCGCAACTCCGGCTCGCGGGGCAGACGGCGGTGCCGGTGTGGCTGGTCGGCGAGCCCGGCGCGGGGAAGGCGACCGCGGCGCGGGTGATCCACCACGCCGGGGCGGCGCGCGAGAAGACGTTCGTGCGCGTCGGGTGCGGGGAGTCGCAGCCGTACCTCGTCGAGAGTTTGTTCTGGGGCCACGGCGGGCTCGCTGGCACCGACCGCGTCGGCACCGTCTACCTCGCCGACCCGGCCGCGCTGTCGCGCGACGTGCAGCAGCAGCTCCTCGACCTGTTCACCGACGACCACCCCGGCACCCCGCGGCTGATCTGCGGGGCGAACCGACCCGCGATCGCCGACGTCGAGGCGGGGCGATTACTCCCCGAGTTTCACACGCTGTTATCGGTGCTGGAACTCACCATCCCGCCGCTGCGCGACCGCGCCGACGAACTGCCGCGGATCGCGTCACGGCTGCTGGATCGCCTCGGCGCGCCGCCCGATCTCGACGACGCGACGCTGGCCGTGCTGGCCGCACAGCCGTGGCCGGGGAACGTGCGCGAGCTCGCCGACGCGCTGGCGGAGACGGCGGCGTCAGCGAACGGCCCGGTGAAGCGCGAGCACCTGCCGCGCGAGCTGCGGGTGCGGGCGGGGCTGGAGAAGCCGCCCGCCGAGGCGCCGCTGACACTCGAACCGGCCCTGGCGGCGCTGGAGGAGAAGTACATTCGCAAGGCGCTGGCCCGCGCCCGCGGCAACGCGACGCAGGCGGCGGCACTGCTGGGGCTGTCGCGTGGCGCGCTCCTGCGGCGGCAGGAGGCGCTGGGATTGTCTTCCGGCGAGCGGCCGGTGTAGGCGGACGGACTATCCGCGCGCTCCCACTCGCTTCTCATCGCCTTTTCCGATCTCCGCCCCTTCCGCAATCGTCACCCATCGGGTAAACTTTCCCCATCCCTCCCGCCCCCGGGGTCCGTCCCGCCATGTTCCGCTCGTCTAGTTGCGTCCTCATCCTGGTTCTGTGCGCTGCCGCCTACGCCCAGGACTCGCTCCCGTCGCCACGGCCGAAGGCGGCGCCGGCGCCCGGTACCCCGGTGCCGAAGGTCGAGAAGTTGCCGCTCACGGGCCTCGCGCCGGCGAAGCCGATGCCCGACGCCTGCACCTACCGCTACGGCGTCGGCACCACGAACCGCGAGTGCCAGGCGTTCGTGGATCAGGCGCTCGGCATGTACTACTCCTACGTCTGGATCGAGGCCGCCCGCGGGTTCGAGACTGCGCTGAAGCACGACCCCAACTGCGCCTACGCGTGGCTGATGCTCTCCCGCTCGCTGGAGAAGTGGGGGAAGACCGGCGCCGCGCCGAGCGCGCTGCCGTACGTCGCGGTGCTCGGCGGCCCGGCGTCGGCGAAGCTGCCCGACCGCGTCGGCCGCACCGCCGCCGAGTACGCGCTGGAGAAGGCCAAGCAGCTGATGCCGCAGACCAGTCACCGCGAGCGCCTGCTGATCCAGGCGCGGCTGCAAGAGAAGGGGATGTGGCCGGACACGCCGGCGGACGCGCGGGCCAAGAAGGCGGCGGCGACGCTCGACGAACTGCTGACGCTGTACGACGACGACCAGGAGGGCTGGTTCTGGCGGGCGCAGGTCGCCGAGGGGATCAACGGCAAGGCGCCGTTCTACAAGGCGCTGCTCCGCGTGAACCCGGACAACCCCGGGGCAAACCACGAACTCGTCCACTTCTACGAGAACATCAAGCGGCCGGCGCTCGGGTGGCCGTACGCCGAGGGCTACATCCGCTCGTCGCCGGGCATCCCCCACGCGCTGCACATGCAGGCGCACCTCGCCATGCGGATCGGCAAGTGGGGGCCGACGACCGACTGGAGCTCGCGGGCGGTGGAACTGCAAAAAGGCTATCACGCCTACCAGGGCGTGACCCCCGGCGAGGACCACCAGTTCAACCACCACATGGAGACGCTGACGCGCAGCCTCGTCCACGACGGCCGGTTCTACGAGGCCGACCGCGTCCGGAAGGAGGCCGAGGGGTACAAGTACGCGTTCCGCCCCGAGTGGTTCCGCATGGCGCTGGGCGAGGGCGACTGGGAGGGCGCGCAGAAGCTGGTCGAGCAGTTCCGCAAGGGGAACAAGGCCGAGGGCGCGTACTACGCGGCGCTACTCCACCTGGAGAAGAACGAGACCGAGCGCGCCGGCGCCGAGGTGGACGCGCTGCGCCAGGCGCCGCCGAGCGGGAAGAAGACCGACAAGCGCGGCGAGTTCCGGCTGTGGGAGGCGCAGGGCCGGTTCCTGTGCCAGAGCGGCCAGGGCGAGGCCGGGCTGAAGCTGCTCAAGAAGGCGGTGGACGCGACCAAGAACGACTACAACCACCACGCCTGGGGCAACGGCTCGGTGCTGATGGAGGCGTGGGGCGTCGGCGCGCTGGAGGCCGGCGACGCGACGCAGGCCGAAGAGGCGTTCCTCGAGGCGCTGGCGCACGATGCCGGTAGCGTCCGCGGGGCGCTCGGGATGTGGGCGCTGTGTGACCGCCTCGGCCGCGCCGACGAGGCGACGCGCTTCCTGGAACTGGCGACGCAGCAGTGGAGCCGCGCCGACCCCGACGACTTCAACCGGCTCAAACTCAACCTCGCCACGAAGGCCATCCGCGTCCCGACCCCGGCCTCGGCGTCCGGGCAGAACTAGTGGCGCGCTGCAGCGAGAGGTAGCACCGGCCAAAGTCGCCGGCACACGGAGTGTGCCTACTACTTTCGAGCCGCTATGCGCCACTCGCCCGCCGGTGTGTCGATGGTTCCCCTATGACGACCACCGTCACCGACTACCTGATCGACCTGGGCGACACCGACTGGTCGGGGGCACTCGCCTCGTGGTCCTGGCTGCTCCCTGAGACGGTCACCCTCTGGCTGGTCAACCGGTTCGCCGACCTGTTCGTCGTACTCGCGGACGGCTCGGTTCACATGCTCGACGTGGGGGCCGGGACGTTCAACCGGGTCGCGGCGAGTCGGGACGAGTTCTGCACCCGGATCGACGACACCGAAACCGCGGCCGAGTGGTTAATGATCCCCCTGGTGGATCGTCTGGTCGAAGCCGGTGTCCGGCTCGGGCCGGGCCAGTGTTACGGCTTCAAGACGCCGCCCATCCTGGGCGGTGATTACGCGATCGAGAACGTCGGGCCGCTGCCCGTGGCGGACTACCTCGGGGCGTGCGGCGCGATTCACGCTCAGTTGAAGGATCTGCCCGACGGCTCTCAGGTCGAGCTCAAGGTGACAGAGTAAACCCGGCCTGCTTTCCACCGACCGACACCATGACCCGACTCACGCTCGCCGCCTCCGCCCTCCTCGCCTCCGCCGCGCTCGCCGTTGCCGACCCGGTGCAGTCCGGGCTGCCGGTCGGGAAGCGGCCGGGGCCGTACAGCTTCCTCGTCGCCACCGGGCCGCAGCGCGGGCAGCAGACGTGTTACGTCTGCGAGCAGCACGAGGGCGGCAAGCCGGCGGCGGTCGTGTTCGCCCGGTCGCTGTCCGACCCGCTCGGGAAGCTGCTGGCGAGGCTCGACGCGGCCGGCGCCGGCAAGTCCGCCACCGGCTACAAGGTGTGGATGACACAGCTCGCCCCGAGCGCCGACCTCGACGCGCTCGCCGCGTGGTCGCAGAAGCAGGGGCTCAAGGGCGTGCCGGTCGGCGCCTACGAGGGCGTGGTCGGCCCGCCGGCGTACCGCCTCAGCGCGGACGCCGACGTGACCGTGCTGCTGTTCGTGAAGACGCAGGTGGTCGCCAACTTCGCCTTCCGCCGCGGCGAGCTCACCGACAAGGCGATCGACGAGGTTCTGGGCGCGACGCCGAAGCTGTTCGAGGCGAAGTGACAGCTTGCCGTGTTGGGTGGGACCGGCGTCCCGCCGGTCGAAGCCCGGACCGGCGGGACGCCGGTCCCACCCAACACCGTCACTTCTCC
>JAFKFQ010000637.1:5241-11820 GCA_017308215.1 bacterium
GGGGACCGGCGTCCCGCCGGGCCGGGGTTCGACCGGCGGGACGCCGGTCCCACCCAACACCGTCACTTCTCCCCCGGTTTGTACGGCTTGCTCCGGTGCTGCTGGTGCGACTCCCACTTGGCCTGCTTGCGGAACTTCACCTCGTCCTCGTCGTGCAGCTCGTCCAGCTCCTCCACCGCGTCGAAGTCGGCCTGAACCGCGTCGGTCTGCGGCGCCGCCGCGAGGTACTCGCGGGCCCCGGCGAGGTGCATCTTGCTCGCCGCCCGGTCGCCGAGTTCCGACGCCCGCGCCGCCGCCTTCCGCTCCCGCGCCGCCAGCAGGAGCGCGGTCTGCACCCGCACCTCGGGGCTCTCTGGCAGCGCGTCCCACACCGCCGACGGGACCGCCGGTAGCGTCAGCCCGGCGACCGCCGCTGCCCGCCCGTCGCCGTGGGCCGGCGTCCAATCGACGCGGAACCGGGCCTCCGGCACCTCGCCGTCGCCGCCCGGCACGGTCACCCGCACCACCACGTACACCGGCATTCCGGACACGAGGTTCGGCAGGCGGTACTGGCCGTCCGGCGTGGTGTCGAGCTCGTTCAGCACCTCGGCGGAGACCACGCCCGGCGCCGACTCGACGGCGAGCGTCGCGTCGGTGCCGACGGTCGCCGACAGCCCCTGCAACTCGGCCGCGAACAGCGCCGGGAGCTGCGCCGGGCTCTCGACGTAGTAGTAGTTCCCGTCGCCGGACCGCGCCACCGCCTCAAGCAGGTCTTCGTTGTAGTCCGCCCCGAGGCCGATTGCGGTCGTGCTCACCCCGGCGTGGGCGCGCTTGTGGACCTCGGTGGCGATTACGTCCGGCCGGCTCTCGCCGACGTTGGCGAGTCCGTCCGAGAGGAGGATGACGCGGTTCAGCCCGCCGCCGATCAGCCCGCGCGTCACCTGCGTCGCGCCCTCGGCCCACCCGCCGAACAGCGCCGTGCTGCCGCGGTGGGTGATCGCCTCGATCAGCGCCGCCACGCGGTTCTTGTCGGCGACGCCGTTCGGGACGATGGTCTCGATCCGGTCGTCGAAGGTGGTGACGCTGACGCGGTCGGCGGGGCCGAGCTCCTTCACGACGAACGCGGCCGCCTCCTTGGCGAACGCGAGCTTCCGCGCCTCGCCCATCGACCCGGAGCGGTCGAGGACGAGCCCGAGGTTGAGCGGCGGACACCCGGCGGCCGGTGCCGCCTCGGGCGGGGTGACGGTCACGAGCAGGTCGAGGGTGCAGGCGCCGTCGGCGCGGACCGTGGGGCGGGACGGACGGACGGTGACGCGGGCGTCGCTCATGACGGGCTCCGGGGAATGGGGTGGATGTGAACGGACGGGATTACGAACGTGACACGCCGGGGCGGACGTGGGTTCGCCCCGGTGAGAGATGATTCGCGGCGGGGTGGCGGGGATTGGGGCGAACCCCGGGCGCCCCACCGCACGGGGCAGCGGGGCGGCGGGGCGGTCAGAAGTCGATCGCGGTACGCATGGCGAACCCCTGGATGAAGCCGTCGCCGGCCGGGTCGGCCACGTTCCGGTGGGCGAGGAAGTAGTTCCACTGGAGCTTCATGTTCGGGTTCAGGAACCAGTTCAGGCCGAGGGTCATGTCGTGGACCCGGCCGCCGACCACGCCCTTGTTGTCGAGGTCGAGGTAGCTGTACCGGGCCGTCGCCTGCCACGCCCCCAGGCCGGTGAACCCGGCCCGCGACCACGCCAGCCGGTTCTTCGGCACCACCCGCCCGAACACCCCGGTCTCGCGGTTGTACTCGCGCGTCTCGCCGGTCAGGAAGTAGTGCGCCTCGGCGTAGGCGGACTGGAAGAACACCGTCCCCTGCGGGGCCACGCGCTGGTTGTTCGCGTTCGTCGTGAAGGCGTCGTGGACCCAGCTGGCGTAGTACTCGGACTGGAACGACCACGGGCCGCACACCGCCACGAACTCGGGCACGAGCAGCTGCTGGCGGGTGCCGAGGAGGAGCCCCGTGTCGGCAATCAGCGGGGAGAACGTGCTCGGGCTGTTGCGGGCGTCGAGCCGGGCGCGGAACCGGGCCTGGTCCTGGTCGAGGTCGCGGTGCGCCGCCCCGAGGCCGAGGTGGACCAGTACCCGGCCGTCGTCCTCGTCCACGGGCAGGTAGGTGAGCCGGCCGTTCACCTCGGCCTCGTTCCGGCCGACGTTCCACCCGAACGGGCTGCGCGTCACCTTGAACAACCCCACCCCCCAGGTGCCGCGCTTGTCCAGGTACGTGTCCGTCGCCGTGACGCCCGGCTCGAACCCGTTGTTGAACCCCTCGGCGAAGGCGTCGAACCCGAGGGACCGCTCCAGGAAGTTCAGGAACCGGCTGCTGGTGAGGTGCTCGAACGAGTAGAGCGGCTTCTGGTTCCCGACCTTCACGTTCCCCACCAGCGGCAGGTCGCGGAACATCACCCACAGGTCGGTCGGGTACGTGGCGTTGGACAGCCGGCTGCCGTCGGCCGTGGCGAGGAACCCGTTGGCGAAGTCCACCTGGGTGTAGAACTCGATGTTCTGGTAGATCGTCCCGCCCACGTCGATGCGGACGCGGCGGAACGAGACGCCGTCCTCCAGCGGGGACGTGCCCGGGACGTTCGCCCGGGTGCCGTCGGCGGCGAGGTAGCCGACCACGTCGAACTGCACGCGCCCGCCGACGAACAGCGAGAACTCCTTGTCCGCCGACTCGAACCGCAGCCCGTTCTTCCAGTAGTCGTCGAGCCGCGTGCCCGACGCCTTGGGCGCGGCCGGCGGCGTCGCGGTCGCCGGCTCGAACACGGGCCAGGCGGCCGGCGGCATCGCGGTCCCCGGCGCTGGCGCCGCGGTTGCTGGCACAGCCGGTGGCGCTGCGGTCGCCGGCTCGAACGCGGGCCAAGCGATTGGAGCCGGCCGCACCTCCGGCGCGGCCGGCGCGGGCGCGGCCGGCGCTGGTGTCATCGGCGGCAGTGTGGCGGGCGCCATTGGTGGCGGTGGCAGCGGCAGCGGAACGGGCGCCGACGGCGGGGCGACGACCGACGCCGGCAGGGCGGGCGGGTACGGGGGCGGTAGAGGTCCGCCGGGGAGCAGGGCGGGTTGGGCGGCTGCGAACGGGGTGGTTGCCAGGACGAACAGGAGCGCGACGACGGCGTTCCGTCCGCCGCGGCGCGCGCGGGAGCGAACTGGCATCGGTCTCACGGGGCACGGGGGTGGCGAGGGCTTCGGCGGCCACATAAAGCCGACCCGGTGCCGTGTCTAGGTCACGTTCGCTGGCTACCGGATCGGGTCCGGGGCCGGTTGTCCGGACGCGAGGGACGAGACGGGGATAGTGGTCGAATGTTCACATCAACGGACATCCACTAGCAACTCGGGCACGGGTAGGATCGTGCCCGCGAACCCGGCCCGATTCACGACCGCTCGACCCCGAGGGCGCGATGAACCCGCTCCGCGTGGACCGTTGCTACGCCGCGCTCAAGGCCGGCGTCCGGGCGTCGTTCACCTCGCTGAGGCAGGAACACGCCGGGGAGCGGGTGTACGGCTACGCCCTCGTCGTCGGGGACATGATGAACCACGTCGGCGCCGCCGCCCACACGGAGGAAGGGCTCGACCGCGCGGCCGACCGCTACCTCGCGCTCGGCTACCGCGCCACGAGGGGCGACGCCCGCGAGCACCTGCGCTGGTACCTCCGCTGGAACTGCGACGACGGCTGGACGCACTTCGCCGCCGACCCGAACCCGTTCGTCACGGCGAACGCGCTGCTGGCGGCGTGCGGCGACCCCTACGAGGCGTTCTCCGACGGCGGCGGCCCGGACCTGGCGGAGGAGTTGTTCCTCGCCGCGCTCCACGAGTGCTACGCGGCCGGCGTGTTCGGCGCGGACGGGGCGGTGACGGTGACGCTGTACACGGGCGACGACGCCGCGAAGGACGCGGCGCGCTGGGTGAAGCGAGCGAACCCACCGGCGGTGTTCGCGCGCTGGCAGGCCGAGCAGAAGCGCGGCGCGCTGGCGGCGCGGGTGGTGACGACGGGGCGGGGGTGAGGCGGACCGCGCCCCGTCTGGTCACACCGGTCGCGCCGGTCGCGCCGGCGCCGCGGCGGGTGATTCCGCCCGTACGGGTCGGTGCGGCTGCGGGGTTTGGGTATACTGTGGGATACTGGCGAACCCTGTCACGTTCCCCCGGTCGAGGCCCGCGATGCCGGCCGCCCCGCACACCGCCCGGCTCGCGGCCTGTGCGGCGGGGCTGTTGCTCGCCGCGGCCGCCGCCGGCCAGCCGCCCGACGCGCCGAAGCTCGGCCCGCGCCTCCCCGACGGCACCTACACCCTCCCGCCGGCGCCCGGCGAGCGCGTCAGCCTCACGCCCGAGGAGTACGCCCGCCTCCAGGCGCAGGTCGAGCAACTGAAGAAGCAGGTCGCCGCCCGCAAGGCCGGGCCGCCGAGCGGGTGCGCGGTCCGCGGCAGGGTCGAGAAGCGCGGCGAGGCGCTCGTCGCGGTGCTCAAGCTCACGTACACGTTCCGCACCACCGCCCCGAACACCGCCGTCGCCCTCGGCGGGAAGAAGGCGTTCCTCGTCGCCGCGGCGCTCAAGGACGGCCCGTTCCCGGTGATCGAGACGGCCGACGACGGGCTCGTCGGGTTGGTCGAAACCGCGGGCGACCACGCGCTCACGCTCGACCTCGAATGCCCGGTCGCCGGCCGGGCCAACAAGGCCGAAGTCGGGTTCGACCTGGGCCTGCCGCGCGCGGCGATCACCACGCTGGCGCTGGAGCCGCCGTCGAACGTCGGCCGGGTCACCCTCACCACCCGCGTCGCCGACGCCAAGGCCGCCGACGTGCGCCGCGGCGTGGACGTGAAACAGCTCGCCGCGCAGCCGAACCGCGACGGCTACCCGCTCGGCCCGGTCGAGTCGCTCGACGTGGCGTGGGAGCCGCCCGCCGCCGCCCCGCCCACCGACGCCGTGCTCACCGCCGACTGGGAGATCGCCACCGTCATCGGCGAGGGGTTCGTCGAGACGACGGCGAAGCTCCGCCCGCGCGGCCCGGCCCGGGTGTGGAAGGTCGCGGCGCCGGTCGACGCGGTGGTCACGCCCGAGCGCGTCGCGCCGATGACGGCGGAAGCCCCGGCCGGCGAGGCGCCGACGGTCATCCGCCCGACCGACCCGAACAAGGCGGTGTGGCTGGTCGAGTTCCCGGCGGGGGCGGCCCCGGCCGACTGGTCGCTGACCGCGGTCGTGCGGGCGCCGCGGGCGAAGGCCGACGACCCCAAGCACAAGGGGCCGTTCCCGGTCGGCCCGTTCGCGCTGCTCGACGCCGCCCGGCAGACCGGCACCCTGCGCGTCAGCGCCGCCCCGCACACCCGCCTCACCGTCCGCCACGGGAACGAGGTGCGGCAGGACGTGCCGCCCGCGGCGGCCGGCGACGAGGCGGTCGCGTTCTTCCGCTTCGCCTCCGGCGGCGCCGGCCCGGTCCCGCCGCCGGCGCCGCTCGCCGAGGTCGAGGCGCGGCCGACGAGCGGGCTTGTCGAGGTCCGCCCGGCGTACCGGCTGGCGCTCACCGACGCCGGCTGGCGGGTGCGGGCCGAGCTGAAGGTGACGCCGGTCCGCCGCGACCTGGACGCGCTGGTGATCGACCTCCCGGCCGACTGGCGGGCGCCGGGGGTGACGCCGCCGGAGATGGTGGAAGGCGTCGAGCCGGGGAAGGAGGCCGGCGCGCGCCGCCCGCTCACCGTCCAGCTCGCGCCGCAGAAACAGACGTTCGACCTCGTCCTCACGGCGACGATCCCGGCCCCGCCCGGCGCCACGTCGGCGGCGGTCCTGCTGCCGCGCTTCCCCGGCGCGGTCGAGCGCGACGCGACGGTCACGGCGACGGTGGCGGACGGGTTCGAGGTGCGCGGCGCCGCCCGCGAGTGGGACGGCGACCAGCCGGCCGGGTGGGGCCAGCCGCTCACTGTGGTGCCGGACCCGAAAGGGGCGAAGGGGCCGCCCGCGGTCACCGGCCGGTCCGACGCCGGGCTCGCGCGGGTCGATCTGAACTGGTCGCCGCACCGCGTCGAGTTGACCGCCGACCTGCGCGCCGAGGTGACGGTGCAGGCGGGGCAGGTGGTGGTGGCCGAGACGCTGCGGCTGCGGGCGCCGGACGGGTTCGGGAAGGGCGTCCGCGTCCGCGGCCCGGTGGCGCCGAAGGGGCTCAAGGCGAGCCCGGCGCTCGACCCCGCCGGCCCCGGCGAGTGGGCGGTGCCCCTCCCCGCCGACGCGAAGGAGGCGACGCTGACGGCGACCTACGCGCTCCCCGTGCGCGGCGCCGCGGCGCCCGTCGGACTGCTGTGGCCGGCTGGCGCGACGCGCGTCGAGAGCACGGTCCGCGTGTGGAACGGCGGCACCGACCGCACCGTCGCGGTGGACTCCGGGCCGTGGCGCGAGCTCCCGGTCGAGCCGGTCGCCGGCCGCGACTTCCTGCCGCTCCGCACCCTCGCCGGCTCCGGCGCCGACCTGCCGCTCGTCCTCACCCTCGCCGCGCCGGTCGATGCCACCGGCGCGACCGTCGGGGGCGAGCGCGGGCTGGTGCAGGTGTGGCTCGGCGACGACGGGGTTGCGGCC
>JAFKFQ010000754.1 GCA_017308215.1 bacterium
TCGGCGTCGGGGAAGACGACATCCACGGCGAGTGTGCCGGTGGCGTCGGCCCCGTTGCGGCGGGCGAAGAAGTTGAACAATTCCTGAGCGTCGCGACTCCGCAGCGCGTCGGCCCGCGCCAGCCGGACATACTCGTCAACCGCCGCCCGGGCGAGGAGCTCTTGGGCCTGGGCGGTGTTGCGCTCCGCCGCACCGATCGCCCCCTGGGCGAACAGCGCATCCGCCCGCTGGCGCTCGGCCTGGGCGCGGGCGAGTTTCGCCGTCGCCTGTCGCAACTCGGCCTCCGACAGCGCAGCTCGGGCTGCCCACAGCGCGGCGTCTTCCTCCAGGGAGCGCGGCTTCAGCACCGCCGGCGCCTTCTCGCGCGGCGCCGGCGCGACCGGCGGGTCCGCCGCCGCGTCGCGGGCGAGCGGTCCGAGCCCGAGCACGAGCCCGACGGCAAGCAGCGTCTTCGTGCGGGTCATGACGGCCTCCGAAAGTCGTGGTCAGCGCTCGGGCGGGACCGGCGTCGCCGCCACCAGCGCGTCCTGGAACCGCGCGCACGCCTCGGGCGGGTACTTCGACAGGCGGGCGATGCGGTCGCCGTCGCGCACCAGAACGAACCCGCCCGGCCCGCGCGTCAGCGGCAGCGCGACCAGCACCTCGACGACCGCGAAGGTCCGACCGTCGCCGACCGCCACCCGCGTCCGCGCCGGGTCGGGGAAGCGGACGAGGATGTGACACCCGCGCCGGGCCGCGTCCCACGTCGCCGCTGGCACGTCCGGCGCCGAGTCGGTGGCGCCCGTGACGAGGGCGAGCGCCGCCTCCGCGACGGCGAGCCGCTTGTCGGCGGGGAAGGCGACGTCCACGGCGAGCGTGCCGCCGACGGCCGCCCCGAACCGCCCGCTCGGGAACGCCAACCGGTCGCGGGCCGAGTGATACTGGTAGGAGTTACGCAGTTGACCGGTTTTCGTCTTGCGCCAGGGTCGGACCCGGAGTACGTTCTGCCGGCATGAACCCACCGCGGGTAACAGCCGAGGGCTACACCCAGTTCCTGCTGGCGACCCCACGGGCGAGTACCTGTGCGGAGGC
>JAFKFQ010000638.1 GCA_017308215.1 bacterium
GTCCGGCCGGTTCGCTACGGTGGGCGCATTGAGGACACGGCTGAACACTCTCCGTGGGCGCCCTCACGAACGGATGATGACGAACATGTTGGGTAACACCCGGACGACAGCGTGCGATGAGTGAGACGACAGACGTTCCCGACGAGCTGGTGGCCCTTGCGATGGCAGGGGACCGCGGAGCGGTAGGGCACGTGCTCGCCATCATCCGGCCCATGGTCGTGCGGTACTGCCGTGCGCGCCTCGGTCGGTTGGACCGTGCGTCGGTCTCCGCCGACGACGTCGCGCAGGAGGTGTGTTTGGCCGTACTCACGGCCTTGCCCGGCTATCGCGTCCAGGGCCGCCCGTTCCTGGCGTTCGTCTACGGCATCGCGTCGCACAAGGTGATCGACGCGCACCGTGCGGCCACCCGCAACCGGTCGGAACCGGTCGCGGAAGTGCCCGACTCCGTGGAGACCGGAGACGGACCGGAACAGCGCGCCCTGCGCGTCGAACTGTCCGGCGAGATGGCAACCCTGCTCGAGACGCTCCCCGACAAGCAACGAGAGATCCTGGTGTTACGCGTGGTCGTCGGACTCTCCGCCGAGGAAACGGCGGAGGCGGTCGGATCCACACCCGGCGCTGTCCGGGTGGCCCAGCACCGCGCCCTGGCGCGGTTGCGCAAGTCGATGCCCGAAGAGGAGGTGGTCTGAGTGCGTAGCGGTGACGGTGACAACACCACCCCGCGGGGCTCGGAATACCCCTTCGGGGGTGGACGCCACAGAACCAACGGCACGAACGGCGTACACCCCGAGGGGATGAACACCCGCCCGATCCCGATGGACGAGCCGGCGGAGCTGGCTTCGAGCGTCTGCTACGCGGCCGGGGCCGACGCGGCCAGGCTCGACGCCCTCCTCCGGGACGTGCGGACGAGCAACGACGCCGTCGCGGCGATGCTCGGGGTACTGGCGGCCGAGGCCGGGTGCGAGTGGGGCTGGACCGAGCCGGTGACGGCCGGCGGCGGGGGTGACGAGTTCGATGTCGCCCCGACCGGGGACGGGCCGACGCGGACGACGGTCGGCGACCTGTGGGTCATCGGCGGCCGGCACCGGCTGCTCGTCGGCGACGCCACCGACCCGGCGGCCGTCGCCCGCCTGTTCGCCGGCGCCGTCCCGTTCCTGATGGTGACCGACCCGCCGTACGGGGTGGATTACGACCCCGACTGGCGGAATGCCGCGGCCGAGGCCGGGCACCTGGGCTACGCCGCCCGGCGCACCGGGACGGTGGCCAACGATGGCCGGGCCGACTGGGCCGCGGCGTACGCGCTGTTCCCCGGGGCCGTCGCGTACGTCTGGCACGCCGGCCGCCACGCCGCGACCGTCGCCGCCGGGCTGGAGGCTGCCGGGCTGGGGGTGCGGTCGCAGATCGTGTGGCGCAAGCCCCACTTCGCCATCAGCCGGGGGCACTACCACTGGCAGCACGAGCCGTGCTGGTACGCGGTGCGGGAGGGCCCGTCGGCCCGGTGGTGCGGGGACCGGACGCAGAGCACCGTCTGGGACATCACCAACCGCGTCAACGCCGAGGACCGGAACGACCACGGCACCCAGAAGCCGCTAGAGTGCATGGCCCGCCCGATCCGCAACCACGGCGGGGACGGGGACGTGGTGTACGACCCGTTCCTGGGGAGCGGTACGACCCTGGTCGCCGCCCACCGCCTCGGCCGCGCCTGCTACGGGTGCGAGCTCGACCCGGCGTACGCCGACGTCATCCTGCGGCGGGCCGAGGCCGAGGGGCTGGCCGTCGAGAAGGCGGGGTGACCCGTGGGAGCCCGCAAGCCCGGCCCCGGCCGCACCCCGAAGCTCGACCCGGCGGCGTCGAAGGCGATCTGCGACGCGGTCGCGGCCGGGGTACCGCGGAAGTACGCCGCCCTGCGGGCGGGAGTCGCCGAGCGGACCGTCCGGGACTGGCTGGCCCGCGGCCGGCGGGAGAAGAGCGGGCCGTATTCCGCCTTTCTCGCCGCACTCAAAAAGGCCGAGGCGGACCGGGTGGCGGCGTCGGTCGGGCGGATCGGCCGGGCGGCCGCCGGCGGGCAGGTCGTCGAGCGGACGACGACCACCACGACAAAGGCCGACGGCACCTCCACGTCGAAGACGACGGAGAAGCTCTTGGCCCCGCAGTGGACCGCCGACGCCTGGTTCCTCGAGCGCACCCATCCCGAGCAGTTCGCGGCCAACCGGCGGGAGCTCCAGGAGCTCCGGGCCCAGCTCGCCGCACTCCTCAAGGCGGTCGCCGATGGCAAGCTCCGGCCGGCTGATCCGGCACGCCCGCCGGCTCCTCGGGTCGGGGGCGACGCCGATCCCGCTGCGGTCTGACCCGCTGGCCGGGCACGACCCGCACTTCGACCTGTTCGGCGGGGTCGCCGCCGGGTTCAACGCGTCCGCCGACGAGGTTCTGCTCGCCGGCCCGGCCGGGACGGGGAAGACCCTCGCCAACCTCCTCCGGGTGTACTGGACCGCCCGCACGTACCCCGGCGCCCGGGTGCTGATCGCCCGGAAGACGCGGGAGTCGCTCACCGAGTCGGTGCTCGTCACCTGGGAGCGGGACGTCCTCGGCCCGGGCCACCCGATCCTGACCACCCGCCCGATCCTCCGCCGGGTGCGGCAGAGCTACGCCTTCCCGAACGGGTCGGCGGTGGTCGTCGGCGGGCTCGACAAGCCGGACAAGATCCTGTCCTCGGAGTGGGACCTGGTGTACGTCGCCGAGGCGACCGAGCTGGGCCTGGTGGACTGGGAGACGCTCGGCGGGCGGCTCCGGTCGGGGGCGGTGCCGTACCAGCGGGTGGTCGCCGACTGCAACCCGACCACCCCGCACCACTGGCTGTACAAGCGGTGCCGGGCCGGGGTGTGCGCGCTCGTCCCGACCACCCACCAGGACAACCCCCGGTTCTACGACCGGGCCGTCGGCCGGTGGACGCCGGACGGGGAGCGCTACCTGGCCCGGCTCGGGCTGATGACGGGGGCGCGGCGCGACCGCTTTCTGAAGGGCCTGTGGGTCGCCGCCGAGGGCGTGGTGTACGCCTACGACGCGGCGGTCCACCTGCTCCCGGCCGGGTGGGAGGCGCCGCGGGAGTGGCCGCGGGTGTGGGGGATCGACTGGGGCAAGACGGCCCCCACCGTGCTCGGGGTGTGGGCGGTCGATTCGGAGGGGCGGATGTACCTGGTCCGCGAGGTGTACCAGACGCGGCTGCGGCCGGACGTGCTGGGCCGGCGGGCGAAGGGGTGGGTGGAGAGCGGGGCCGAGCCGCCCCCGCGGGCGATCGTGTGCGACCACGACACCCTCCGGCTCGGGTTCCAGGAGCAGTTCGAAGCGGCCAGCGGGCTGAGCCTGACGCTGGCGGACAAGGCGGACCGGGACAAGGGGATCGAGGAGTGCCAGGCCCGGTTCGACGTCCAGGACGACGGGAAACCGCGGATCTTCTTCGCGGACGGGTGCCGGGACCACGAGGCGGACCGCACCCTGGTGGACGCCGGGCGGCCGGCGGCGGGGGTGGAGGAGCTGGTCGGGTACGTGTGGGACGCGGACTCGCTCCGGGACGAGCCGGTGGCCGAGAACGACCACTTCTGCGACGAGATGCGGTACGTGGCGCGTTGGGTCGGGCAGAACCTCGGGGGCTTGGCCGGGGGGAACCCGTACGGGGCGGATTATTCCGCCGCCCCCGACGCTCGGCTGCCGGCGGCCCTGCGGGGGTGGTAGGCGGGCCGCCAGGGGTGCGTGGTGACGGGCGGTCGGGCCGCATGCGGGCCGGCGTGTGGTCGCTCCGCTCGCGATCACCCCCGCCCGCCGGCGGACATGATGCAGCCGCCGCAGGAGACGGACGTCCTCGGCCGCATCCGGTCGCTGCTGTGGACCTCCTCGACCTCGCACGAGTCGCCGACGAGCAGACGGCCCAACTCGTGGCCTGTCAGGCGTTCGTCCGGGGGCTGCGTGAACCGTACTGAGTGCTACTTCCTCCGCGAGCAGCACCGGCGGATCGCACGAGATGCCAACCGTGCAGCGATCGACGCCAGCCGCGACCCGAACAGCACATTCCTGCTCGTCACCGCGGTTTGTTTGGGGGCGGTACTGGCGGGGGCGCTGGCGATTCAGGGCGTCGGAAGGGCGGTGTAGCCATCTGCCGTGGTGGGCAATTCCTCCGAAACCCACGATTCGCCTTCGCGCCGGGCAGAACCCGGCGTATAGTTCTGTCGAGCGGGTCACACAACCCGCCCGTCAGGAGAAGACGCTCTGTCCCGCGACTGTCCCGACTCGACTCTTCTTGGCCACGCCGCTCTGAGCCCCACCTCACTGCCGCCCAAGACCGTCCGTCCGCCAGTACCGCAGGTCCACGACCGCCCGCCCCGTGCGTCGGGTGCCGCGGGCGTCTGCCCCTGACCCGGCCCGCCGCCACCCCGGCCGCGCGCCGATCTGTCCCGGGCTCCGGCCCACAAGGTGAGTGCGTTTTGACCAAGAAGCTGTACGTCGGGAACCTGCCCTTCAACGCCACCGCGGACGAACTGCGCGAGATGTTCTCCGCGTACGGACGGGTGGTGAGCGCGACCATCTGCACCGACCGCGAGACTGGCAACAGCCGGGGCTTCGGGTTCGTCGAGATGGCCGAGGGCTCGGAGGAGGCGATCCAGGCGCTGAACACGGCGATGTTCGGCGGCCGGCCGCTGACGGTGAACGAGGCCAAGCCCCGCGAGGGCGGCCGCCCGGCCGGCGGCAACCGGTCCGGCTACGCCCGCAGCTACTGACCACGAACGACCAAACGTGACGAAGCCCCGGTGTGCCCTCGTGGCGCGACGGGGCTTTTGTCGTTTCTAGAGGGTCACAGGGTGGCCAGGCTTACTTCCCCGCGAGTTGGTTCGGGAACCCGACCGCGTACGCCTTCCCGTCGCGGAACAGGTCCTTGCCGTTGAGCACCAGCCACCAGTCCCCCTTCACCACCCGCGTCCCCTCCGCCGAGATGAGCACGCACTCGGTCGGGTGCGCGAACCGCGCCCCCGGCATGAGGTCCACCCACACCAGCGTCGTCTCGCCCGTGATCTTGATCGGCAGACCCTTCTGGGCGAAGGCGAGGTGGTCCTTGGCGGTCAGCTTCTCCGGGTACACGAACACCTGCGCCCCGGCCGGCGGCGCAGCCTTCTCCTGCGCGAGGAGCGACGGGCCGCAGACGGCCAGGGCGGACAGGACGGCGGCGGCGGCGGCGAACGCGCCGCGGCGGAGGGTGGTGGGCACGAGCGTCTCCTACTCGGGTTGGTCCCGCCCGGCGGGTTGCCGGGTTACCCGAGAGACGGGCGGCCGGGACGCGGGGTTTGTAACCGGCCCGTAACCCCGGCCTCTGCGTCGGTGGTGAAAGCCGGATGAGGCCTCGAACGGCCCGGTGCAAGCCGGCCTGTCTGCTTCGTTCTTCCGGCGGAAGGGACGGACGAGTCGAGACACCCGAGAGGAGCCGAGCCATGATGCGGAAACTAATCCTGACGGCCGTGGTCGCCACCGGGACCGCCGTCGGGTTGACCAATACCCCCGCCACCGCCTCCGCTCAGCCGCCGCTCCCCGGCCGACACGAGCCGCACGGCCCGGGCTTCCCCGACCAGCACGACTACGCGGTGCTGGTCCGCCACCACGGGCACTGGGACCGGTACCGGGTGTTCGACGACCGGGACGACGCGCAGCGGGCGATGTGGCGGCTGGAGCGGCAGGGGCGGGACGCCCGAATCGAAGTGGTCCACCGCCACCGGTAGGGCGCAAAAAGAGACCGGCCGCGCCCCCTGACTGTCGCCCATTCAGTCAGGAAGCCGCGGCCGGTCTGCGGAGACTATAGACCCGCTCCACGAGCGGATCAACCCGATCGCTGTCGAGAAAACCGGCGCTGCCGGTTTCCCGTCGGGATTTCCGACAACCCAGCAGACCGATCAATCTGTGTTGATTCTGGCCGTTATCACAAGTTGCATTACTGGTAGAAGTTGGAGGAACTCGGGAAGTCACCTTCCTACTTGGCACTCGCCCTGCTTTGCACCCCGGCGTCGCCACCTGATCGCCCAGTTCGCCCAACATCGCCCGGATGGCGACCCCTCCCGGCCATACGCCCAGTGGCCGGGAACTTCTCGAAACACCGGTTGCGAATCGCCTTCGCAACCACGCTGGAGTTGGGTCGAGGCCGCCCTGGAAGCCCTACGCCTCCCCGACCCCGGTGTACCCCTCTCGGCCATCCCGACTCAACAAGCGCGGGGGGTGGGTGTCGCACCCACGGCTCCGGGGGATTAGCCCGGCGAGTTGACTGTCTACTCCACCCCCGCCGCAATCAGCCCCGGATGCGGAACGTGATCCGCCCCTTGGTCAGGTCGTAGGGGGAGATCTCGACCTTCACCCGGTCCCCGGGGATGATGCGGATGTAGTGCTTCCGCATCTTCCCGCCGATCCGAGCCATCACCTCCCCGCCGATGTCCAGCTCCACAAGAAACACCGTGTTCGGGAGGGCCGTCTTCACCCGCCCCTCGACCTCGATCGCCTCTTCCTTGACCTTCTGCATACCCGTCCGCCCTCGCAACA
>JAFKFQ010000639.1 GCA_017308215.1 bacterium
GTCGCCCCGGCGACGCCCGGGGACTGCTGGATCCGCGCGGCGAGGGTGAACCCGTCCATCCCCGGCATCATGGCGTCGAGCAGGACCAGGGCGAACGGCTCCCGGGCCTGCTCCAGGGCGGCCAGCGCCGCGGGGCCGCCGTCGACGACCACCGGCCGCATCCCCCACTTGGTGAGCATCTCCTGCAGGATGAGGCGGTTCGTGGCGTTGTCGTCCACGACCAGAACTAGTAGCCCGCGGATCCGGTCCAGGTCGGTCGCGGCCGGGCCCGCCGCCGGCCCGCAGGACGGGGCGAACCGGGCGGTGAAGTGAAACGTGCTCCCCCGGCCGACCTCGCTCTCCAGCCAGACGCGGCCGCCCATCATCTCCACCAGCCGGGCTGAGATTGCCAGGCCCAGCCCGGTGCCCCCGTACCGCCGGGTGGTCGAGGTGTCGGCCTGGAAGAACGCCCGGAACAGCTTCGCCTGCTGGTCCGGGGCGATGCCGATGCCGGTGTCCCGGACGGCGAAGTGCAGCACAACGGCGCCCGGCGGGCCGCCGGCCTCCCGCCACAGGGACACGTCGAGCACGACTTCCCCCGCGCCCGTGAACTTGATCGCGTTGCCGACCAGGTTCACGACTACCTGCCGCAACCGGTGGGGGTCGCCGCCCAGGGTGGCCGGGACGTCCGGGGCGATGTGGTCGGCCAGTTCCAGCCCCTTCTTGTGGGCCCGGGCGGCGAGGGTGGCGACGGTGTCGTCGAGGACGTCCCGGAGGTCGAAGTCGGTGCACTCCAGGTCGAGCCGGCCGGCCTCGATCTTGGAGAAGTCGAGGATGTCGTTGATGACCGTCAGCAGGTGGTCGGCCGACGTCTTCGCCAGCCCGAGGTACTCCCGCTGCTCCGGGGTCGGGTCGGTGTCCAGGGCCAGCTCGGTCATGCCGATGATGCCGTTGAGCGGGGTGCGGATCTCGTGGCTCATGTTCGCCAGGAACTCGCTCTTGGCACGGGTCGCGGCCTCTGCCGCCTCCCGAGCCTCCCGGGTGGCGGCCTCGGCCCGCTTCTCGGCGTCGACGTCCGTGTCCACCCCGACCCACTCCCGAACGCCGCCCGCCGCGTCCAGGATCGGGACGGCCCGGACGAGCATGTGTCGGTATTCCCCGTCGTGCCGCCGCAGCCGGTGTTCGACCTGAAACATGGTCCGGGCGGCGATGGCTGCCGACCAACGCCGGGTCGTCTCCGCCCGGTCGTCCGGGTGGACGGCGTCGAGCCACCCCCACCCCCGGAGCTGGTCGAACGTCTGACCGGTGTACGCGCTCCACCCGGGCTGCTCGGCCACGGGCTCGCCGGACGCCGCGGTGGTCCAGACGATGGCCGCGGTCGCCTCGGTCAGCGACCGGAACCGCTCCTCGCTCCGCCGCACGGCCTCCTCGGCCCGCCACCGCTCGGTGACGTCCCAGAAGATGCACTGGGTCCCGGCGACCTGCCCGTCGGGGCCGTGCACCGGCGTCTTGATGACCTGGACGTACAGCTTCGCCCCGTCCCCGGTGACGTGTTCCTCGACCGTCTCGATCGGGCGGTCGGCCCGGACCACCGCGGCGTCGTCCTGGCGGTACTTCTCGGCCAGAGCCGGCGGGTAGAAGTCGTAATCGGTCCTGCCGACGACGTCCTCGGGCGGCCGCCCCAGGATCGCGCAGAACCGCTGGTTCGCGAACGTGAACCGGCCGGACAGGTCCTTGCGGAAGATGTTCTGCGGGAGCGACTCGACGAGGGAGTGGAACAGGGCCTCGGATGTGCGGAGCGCCTCCTCCGCCCGCCGCCGCTCGGTCAGGTCGCTGGAGATGCCCATCGTACCGACGACCCGCCCGGCGGGATCGCGGAGCGGCAGCTTGGTGATCAACACCCACCGCTCCCGGCCGTCGGCCCAGACCTCCCGCTCCTCCTTGCCGACCATCGGTGCGCCGGTCCGCATCACCTCCTGCTCGTCCTGGAGCACCGGGCGGGCGTGCTCCGGGGGGAAGAAGTCGGCGTCGGACTTGCCGACGGCGTCCGCCGGGCCGGCGAGCCCGAGCCGGTCGGCCAGAGCCTTGCTGACGCGGATGAACCGGCCCTGGTCGTCCTTGAAGAAGATGCCCTCGGGGACGGTGTCCAGCAGGCTGCGGAGCAGGTGCCGCTCGTGGGTCAGTTCGTCCTCGGCCTGCTTCCGCATGAGAAACTGGCCGATCTGGCTGCCGATGGCGGCGAACATCCGCAGCAGGTCGTCGTCCGGCTTCTCGATCTCGCGGCTGAAGAACTCCATGACCCCCAGGGGGGCTCCGTTCACCCCGATCGGGAATGCGAACGCGGCGTGTAGCCCGTCGAGGGCGGCCGCCGGTGCCCGCGGGAAGTTCGGGTCCGTGACCACGTCCGGCACCCAGACCGACCGGGCGGCGGTCCAGACACGGCCGGGCAGCCCGATCCCGGGGGCGAACGTGAATTGTCGGGTCTGGGCGGCGAACGTGGCAGCCGCCCCGGGGGCGGACCACAGCTCGGTACAGCGGAGGACACCCGCCCGCTCGTCCACCCGCCACACGGCCCCGACCTGCCAGCCCAGGCTGTCACAGATCGCCCGGAGGATCGCCGGCATCGCGTCGGCCGACCCCGGGGCCCCGGCCATGGCCTGGGTCGCCGAATACTGTGCCGCCAGCCGCCGTTCGGCCCGCCTCCGCTCCCGGTCGGACCGCTCGAGGGACGCCCCGATCCCCCAGACGAGAACCGAAAAGACGACGCCGTTGGCCAGGACGAACAACGACAGGCCCATGACCGGGCTGACCAACTCCTGTTGCTCACTGACAAACCGCGCCAACCCGGCGGCGAACGGGACGAGTACGGCCGCGGGCAGGAGCCGGCGGACCATCACGCCCCCGGCCCCTGGGCTCACCGCAACCGCCATCAGCCCGTGCGTAGTCCGTGCGTACAGAATGCCGCCGCAGAGCAGGAGGATCGCCCCGGCGGTGTTGATCGCCATCGGGATGAACGGTTGGACCCCCGCCAGCGCCGCGGCAGAGTAGACGTAGCCGACGACTGCCACCAGCGCGACGATTGCCGCCGCCAAGGCCAGGAACTCGGCCGGCCGAATGCCCCTGCGCCACCGGACGTCCGAGGGCCGAGCCGGCGAGGAAAAGCGCCACCGCCGTGTTCGGGGCCATTCGGTTGGGAGGAACCTCCCGGTCCAGCTTCGACCGGAACAAGAGTTGGTCGGGGCCGCCGTCCCAGCCGGCGAGGTAGCCCACGACCCGGAGCACCGCGATCAGGATCACGCCCGTGGCCAGAAGCCGACCGGTGCGGCGATCCCGACCGACTGTGCTGGTTTGGAGCCAGAGTGCCGGTCCGGCAATCAGGAGGGCCAGGGCCGTACCACCGGGGTTCATGGCGGTCAGGCCGGGGACAATGCTTCGCAGGGCGGCGACATCGAACACCCACCCGACCAGGACGAGGCCGCCGATCAAGGTGACGCCGGCGGCCGCGACCCGTGATGGGCGGCGACACCCGGTGCCGTCGCTGGCAGGGGATGATGTGGTCATCGCCGAAACCGGGCCGAAGGGTGACCGAGCGGCTGTCCCACACCCGCCGCCCGTGGGCGGGGCCACGGCCTTGCGGCCGGGTTTGTCTCCGACCGGTCACCCGGATCCGGACGGGCTACGGGGGACAGTTGTGGCCTCGGCTGTCATCATAACGCCTCGGGCATTGCTCTGGTACAAGCCCCCCGGTATTTGCCCCGCAGACGATCGGCGAAGCAGGGGCGAGGTGACTCCGGTGGGCGCTAAGTGACCTCGATCACCGGGCTGAAGCTCACCCAGGCGCTGGGCGAACAGGCGGTCGTGTTCGTGGGGAAGATCAACACGCCGGACGAGTACGGCTTCCGGTACGCCCCGGCGCTCGGGACGAACCGGCCCGGGCTGGGGGGTCCCTGAACACGTCACTGGTGTTCAACCCGATCGTCGCCCGCACCGTCCCGTACTCGGCCGCAGGGGTCGGCGGCGGCGTTCTGCGCGAGGGCGAGCCGCTGTTCGCGGTGACCGCGTTCGCCCCGGAGGAGTGGTCCACGAAGGGGCTCGAAGACCTGTTCGCCCGCGGCGTCACCGTCGTCTCGGACCTGACGCTCGACGTGAAGCCACTCGGCCGCCCGGGGCGGTACAACCTCGGCGGCACGTACAACCACGCCCGGTACCGGTCGTTCGACCCTGCCGCGTACCTCTTTCTCCCCCCAGTAGCTGATCCGCGACGACGCGGCCTCGCCGAAGGAGACCGGGTCGTGGTCGGTCTACGCGAACTTCTTCCAGTCGCTGTGGGTGGACCCGGCCGAGGAGACGCGGCACTGGGGCGTGTTCAGCCAGTTCGGCGTCTCCCACGGGAACCCGAACCCGGTGCGGTTCGTCGCCAACGGCGGGGTCGGCGGGCGGAGCATGGTCCCGGGGCGGGCCTACGACACGTTCGGCGTCAGCTACTTCTACCTCGGGCTCAGCGACAACTTCAAGGCACTGGTCCGCCCGTTCCTCCCGCAGTGGGACGAGTAAGGTCGGCTCGACGCCGCGATCATCCCCGGCCTTCGATTCCAGCTTCTCTTCTGACAGCCGCCCGTGGACAAGCGGGTGGGCGAGTCCGAATATGGAGGTCACTCGCCCGACCGGATGCCGTAGGATCGACAGTGGGTCGGCGCCGTACGCAGCCGATCCTTCGGTCCTCAAGGCCGGAGGCGACATGTCCCGCGACTGCCACCAAGCGACCCGAACGCCTCCGCCGCCCCTGCCCCGCGGGTTGTCGTTCCGCACGACACTCGTCCTCGGCGTCTGCGGGCTGGTTGTCCTCACCGGCGCCGCCGTCCTCGGGCTCGCCCACCGCGGCGCGCGGGCGGGAACCGAGGCGCTCACCGCCTCGGTGTTCCGCGAGGCCAGCGGCCGGGCGTCTGCCCACGCCAGCGGGTTCGTGTCCCGCGCGGTGCCGGTCGTCGAGTCGCTCGCCGGGCTGGCCGACAAGGGGCTGGCCGTCGACGACCCCGAGCGACTCGCCCCCCAACTCCTCGCCGTACTCAAGGCCAACCCCGGCCTCAGTTGGGTCAGCTACGGCGACGAGCACGGCACCTTCACCGGCGCCTACCGCACCCCGGAGGGCGGGCTGCGGGTCAACCGCAGCCGGGTCGTCGGCGGGCGGTCACACCTGGTCGAGCACGACGTCCGCCCCGACGGGAGCTGGGTGGTCCACCGGACGAGCGACGACCACCAGTACGACCCGCGTGACCGGCCGTTCTACGTGAAGGCGAAGCGGGAACGCCGGCTGGTCTGGCTCCCCCCCTACGTGTTCTTCAGCCAGGGGATTCCGGGCGTCTCGTGCGCCGCGCCGGTGACGGACGCCGCCGGCCGCCTCCGCGGGGTACTGAGTGTCGACTTCGACCTGAACGCCCTGTCCGCGTTCGTCTCCGACCAGGTGGTCAGCGAGCACTCGCGGGTGTTCCTGTTCACCGCAGACGGGAACGTCCTCGCATACCCCGGCTGGCACCGGTCCGGGGCGGCCGGCGGTCGGGGAGAGCTCGTCACGCTCACCGCCGCGGCCGCGGGCGACCCCGTCATGGCCGCTTACCACATCGGACTCCGGCCCGAGTTCCTCCGCCCGGCCACCGGGGACGGGTTTCACCGGTTCGAGTTCTCGGCCGACGAGACCGACTACCTCGGCTCGACCACCGCGTTCCGGGTCGGCGACGACCTGGTGTGGGTGGTTGGGGTGGCCGCGCCGAAGGCCGATTTCGTCGGCGACATCTGGCGGACCCAGGCGGTCGCGCTAACCGCGGCGGCGCTGGCGGTCCTCGCCGCGGCGGCGCTGGCGGTCGCACTCGCGGGCGCGGTCTCGCGGCCGGTCCAGGCGCTGATCGGGTTCATGCGCCGGGTCGGCGGGGGCGACCTGGAGGCGCGGGCGGAGTTCGGCGGGAGGGGCGAGTTCCGGGAACTGGCCGCCGAGCTGAACCGGATGATCGCCGACCTGCGCGACCGGCTCCGGCTGCGGCACTCCCTCGGGGTGGCGATGGAGGTCCAACAGCGACTCCTCCCGGCGGCCGCGCCGGCGGTCGCCGGGCTCGACGTGGCCGGGCACAGCACGTACTGCGACGAGACCGGCGGCGACTACTACGACTTCCTGGTGCTGGACGCCGCCAGCTCTGGCACAATCCTCGTCGCGCTGGGCGACGTGATGGGCCACGGGGTGGCAGCGGCGCTGGTGATGGCCGGGGTGCGGGCGGTCCTCCGCGACCGGGCGGTCGCGCCCGGCGACCTGGCCGGGCTGATGGGGCGGCTGAACCGGCTGATCGCGGCCGACCACGGCGGCGACCGGTTCATGACCATGCACCTGTCGGTGGTGGACGTCCGGACGCGGACGGTGCGGTGGGTGAGCGCCGGGCACGATCCGGTGATCGTGTACGACCCCGCCGACGGGTCATTCGTGGATGTCGGCGAGGGCGACCTGCCGCTCGGCGTGATGGACGACACGGCCTACGCCGAGCAGACCGCGGGGCCGTTCCGGCCGGGCCAGCTCCTGTTCTACGGGACCGACGGGGTGTGGGAGATGCCGGACGGCCGGGGCGAGCAGTTCGGCAAGGACCGGCTGCGCGAGGTACTCCGCGAGTCGATTTCGCTTCCGGCGGACGGCATCGCGAAGGCGGTCCGGGAGCGGCTGACCGCCTTCCGCGGGAATGCCAAGTCGGTGGATGACGTGACCTTCGTTGTGGTCAAGTTCCTCTCCTGAGGTTCCCCAAGTTTGGTGGACACGAGGTTTAGGCCGGTTTAGGCCCGCAGAACCGGAACAGGCAGGGCCGAGGTGGGTAGTGTGGCAAGCCGGTCCCGTATCTGCTCTCGCCACACTACCCAAAATCAGTCCTGCGCCGCGTCGCGATTTCGTTCGCGCCTGTTGCTTCGGCCAATGTGACTGCTTATTCTCTCCAACAACCCTCCGCCGGTCGATTTGGTTCCTTCGCACACACGTGGGGTGCACGTGGCCAAGTACAGCCAGGCCGACCGGCTTATGATGGTCGACACGCCGCTCGGCGCCGACGCCCTCCTCCTCGAAACGCTCACCGGCACAGAGGCTCTCTCCGAGCTGTTCCAGTTCGAGCTCGGTCTGCTCGCCGAACTCGGCACGCCCGTCGCGTTCGACAAACTCCTCGGCCAACCCGTCACCGTGCGGCTTCAGATGCCGGCCGGGGGCGTCCGGTTCATCAACGGTATCGTCAGCCGGCTCGCCCAGGGGGCCGAACTCCGTGGCGCCCGTGGCGACGAGACGTTCGTCCGCTACCGTGCTGTGGTCGTCCCCAAACTGTGGCTCCTCGGCCGGCAGACCAACAGCCGGTTGTTTCAGCAGATGGCCGCCCCCGACATCCTTAAGAAGGTACTTGGGCCACTCGCGCCGGACTTCCGCCTCCAGGGCACCTACGAGCCGCGCGACTACTGCACCCAGTACCGCGAGACCGACCTCGCCTTTGCCACCCGGCTGATGGAGGAGGAGGGTATCTATTACTTCTTCACCCACGAAGCGGGCAAACACAGGATGGTCATCGCCGACGCGCCGGGCGTCCACCCCGACCTGCCCGGGCCGGCGCTGATCTACGACGTGGTCGAAGGCGGCGTCCGGCCCGAAGACCGGGTCACCGGGTGGGAGAAGGCTCAGGAACTGCGGGCCGGCAGGGTCGCCCTCCGAGACTACTCGTTCGAACTGCCCGAGCAGAACCTGCAAGCGACCGACAGCGTTCAGGCCGACGTGGCGGTCGGCAGGGTCAAGCACGCGCTGGCGGTCGGGGGGAACGACGCCCTCGAGTTGTACGACTACCCGGGGCTCTACGCCCAACGGTTCGACGGAGTCGACCCGGGCGGCGGCGATCGGGCCGGCGACCTGCAAAAGATCTTCCGCGACAATACCCGGACGGCGAAAGTTCGGATGCAGCAGGAGACGGCCCGGGCGATCCGGGTCGACGGCACAAGTACCTGTCGGCAGTTGACCGCCGGCCACGCCTTTGCCCTCGCCCGCCACCCCGACGCCGACGGCAAGTACGTCCTCACCCGGGTCGCCCACACGGCAACCCTGGAGGGGGTTTACACCGGCCGCGCGAACCCCGCCCCCGACTACCAGAACAGCTTCGAGTGCGTGCCCTACGGGCTGCCATACCGTCCCGCCGTGCGGGTCCCCCGGCCGGTCGTCGCGGGCACCCAGTCGGCCGTGGTCGTCGGCAACCCGGGGGACGAGATCACCACCGACAAGTACGGCCGGGTGAAGGTCCAGTTCCCCTGGGACCGCGACGGGAAGAAGGACCAGGACAGCTCGTGCTGGGTGCGGGTCGCGACCAGTTGGGCCGGCCAGCAGTGGGGGGCGATCTGCCTCCCCCGGGTCGGGCAGGAGGTGGTGGTCGCGTTCGAGGAGGGCGACCCGGACCGGCCGATCGTCGTCGGGTCGGTCTACAACGCCGCCATGATGCCCCCGTACGCCCTGCCGGACAACAAGACCCGCAGCACCGTCAAGTCGCGGTCCACGACCGGGGGCGCGGCGGCGAACTTCAACGAGATCCGGTTCGAGGACAAGAAGGGCGAGGAGGAAGTCTACGTCCACGCCGAGAAGGACTTTAACCGCGTCGTCGAGAACAACGACACGCTCAAGGTCGGGTTCGAGAAGAAGGACAAGGGGGACCAGACGGTCGAGGTGTTCAACAACCAGACGGTTACCGTCGGCGCCGGCAGGGGGCAGAACCCCGACGGCAGCCAGACGCTCACCGTCTACAAGGACCGCACCGCGACCGTCGAGACCGGGAACGAGACGCTCACCGTCAAGACCGGCGACCGGCTCGTGACGGTCGAAGTCGGCAACGACACGCACCGGGTGAAGACCGGGAACCGCGAGGTGTCGATCGACATGGGGAACGACACCCTCACGATCAAGATGGGGAACCAGACGACCAAACTGAACCTCGGGGCGAGTACGACCGAGGCAATGCAGAAGATCGAGCTGAAGGTCGGTGCGAGCAGCATCCTCGTGGACCAGAGTGGGGTCACGATCAAGGGCCTCTCGGTCAAGATCGACGGCGAAATCCAGACCTCGGTCAAGGGGACGCTGACCGAGGTCCACGGCGACGGCATCCTGCAGCTCAAGGGCGGGGTTACGATGATCGGGTGAGGGGGGCCGGCGTGGCGACAGGCGGATCGAACCCGGCGACCGGGGTCGCCGAGCGGCTGGCAGCGGCCCCGCTCGGCCCGGACGCCCGCGCACGGCTGACCCCGGACCTGACGGCGGACGGGTACGTCGGGGTGCTGGCCGCGGCCGGGTTGTTCGGCGACGCGGTCCGGGCCACAGCGTTTCTGCTCCCCCGTCGGGAGGCCGTGTGGTGGGCGGTCCGGTGCGTTCGAGCGGTCCTGGCTGCGGCCGCCGACCCGAAAGCGGCGGCCGCCCTCGATGCCGCCGCGCGGTGGGCCGCCCGCCCGACGGACGACGCCCGGCGGGCGGCGTTCGCGGCGGCCGAAGCGGCCGGGGTCGGAACCCCCGCCGGGGCGGTCGGCGCGGCCGTGTTCTTCGCCGAGGGGAGTCTCGCCCCGCCCCGACAGCCGGTCGTCGCCCCCGCCGCGCCACT
>JAFKFQ010000640.1 GCA_017308215.1 bacterium
CCGCGCCTCACCGCGCGGCCGACGGCCGCCGCGTGGGCGTTTCAGACCCGTCGAGTGGCGCGTCAGGCGATGGCGGAGAACGACAACCCGAACCACCACGTTGGTGTGTCGGGCACCTGCTCTCCCGCCCGGGTCTCGAAGACTCGACCCGACCTACGGGGCGGCCGTCAGCGCGTCAGATCCCACTTCCGCGGGGCGAAGTCGGCGGGCGTCCACACGCCGCGGCGGCGGCCGTCGTGCCCGCCGCTCGTCGTCACCACGCTCAGTCCGTCCGGCGCGAACGCCACGCCCCACAGCCACCCCACCTGGCCGTCGAACTGCTTCAACAGCTCGCCCGAGTCGACGCCGAACACCCGCACCGACCCGTCGTAGGACACCGCCACCACCCGCGACTCGTCCGGCGACAGCGCCAGCCCGGTGACCCCGCCCATGCCCGGTACCGTCGTGTGCGCCAGCAGCTTCCCGGTCTCGGCGTCCCACTTCCAGATGCCGTCGGACCCGGTGAGGAACCACTTCCCGCGGCGCGACACCGCCAGCGCCTCGACCCAGCCCGCGTGCCCCTCGCAGCGGAACAGTTCCTCCCGCGTCACCGCGTCCCACACCCGCGCCTGCTTGTCGTACCCCGCGGAAACGACCCGCTTGCCGTCCGGCAGGAACGCCGCGGCGCGGATCGGGGCGCCGTGCGCGGACCAGTCGGCGGCCCGCTCGCCGGTCGCCGCGTCCCACACCGCCAGCCGGCCCTCGCGCGTCGCGGTCAGCACGTGCCGGCCGTCCGGCGAGAAGCCGATCGCCGCCACCCGCGCGCCGACCGCGAGGCGGCGGAGCTCCTTGCCGCGGGCGAAGTCCCACACCACCGCCAGCCCGCCGAGGCTCCCGGTCACCACGCGCGTGCCGCCCGGCGACACGGCCAGCGAGATCCACTGGTCGGGCTCCCACCCCTCCGACACCGGCTCGTCGGTCTCCGGGTACGGGGTGGCGAGCTTGAGGCGGCGCAGCTCCTTCCCGGTCTGGTAGTCCCACACCCGGATCGTGCGGTCGCCGTTGTTCCCGCTGACGGTGATGAGGTGCTTGCCGTCGGGCGTGACCGCCACCCGCGACGGGCTGCCGGTGTGGCCGGTGAACAGCAGCGGCTGCGGCGGGAGCGCGGGGCGGACCGCCGCAGCGGCCGGCGCCGGACCGGGGCGCGGGACGGCCCGCGGGCCGGGCTCCGGCTGCCGCGGGGCCGCGCCGATGGCGGCCGCACCGAACACGACGGCGACCGCGAGGGCGACGCCGCCGACCCGGAGCCGGTGGAGCAGCATCATCTTCAACACCTCCGACACGAGGACCGAGACGGTGGGGGAGGGGCCGTCCGCCGCGGCCCGCACGGCCGCGGCGGTCAGCCGACCGGGGGCGGCGGCCGCGCCGGCGAGGAGCACGGCCGGCGCGGCACCGGCGAACCCGCGCGCCCGCAGCCGCTTCCCGAGCAACCGGTGGGCGGTGGCCAGGCGGCTGGAGATCGTGCCCTCGGGCACGCCGAGGGCGGCCGCCGCCTCGCGGCGCGTCCGCCCCTCCAGTTCGCACAGCACGACCGGCCCGCGGTAGTGCTCGGGGAGTGCGGCGAGCTCGGCGTCGAGTGCCGCGAGGAGCTCGGAGCGGTCCGGGGGCGGCTCCGGGGGCCGGACGGCGGCCTCCCGGGCGCGGCGCTTCGCGGCCATCGCCCTCGCCTTGAGTGCGGTGTGGTACGCCACCCCGTGCAGGAACCCGCCGACCGACGACCGGTCGGTGAGCGACCGGCCGCGCCGGACGAGGACGACGAACGCCGCCTGGAAGGCGTCGTCGGCGTCGGCCTGGTTGCCGAGCACCCTCCGGCAGGTGCCGAAGACCATCGGGGCGTGCCGGCCGACCAGCGCGGCGAACGCCTCCTCGTCGCGGCCGTCGAGGAACCGGGTGAGGAGTTCGCCGTCGGTGGCCGGGTCCGGGGCGAAGCGGGTGGCGAGGCGGCGGACTCCGGGAAGGCCGGTCGGCGGCATGCGGTCCTCGCGGTCGGGGCGCACCCTACTGTTCCCGCCGCGGCAGGAACCGTCGGTAAAAAAAGTGGCCGGCGGGCGCGGGCCTTGGCCCGTCGGGCCGGTCTCCGCGGTGGCAGAGCCGGCCGCCCGTTCTGATGACGTTCGCACCTCTTGCATTACAACGCGTGTCCGCTTTCCTTCGTTGGTTCCGTCTACCGTGTCCCCGCGGGTACTCGCCCTGAGCGGCGCGCTGGCGAGCGCCGGGAACGCGGTCGGGGCACAGGCGGAGCCGGTCGCCAACTTCTTCGTCGGCGGCGACCTCGACGACTGCGGCGGTGCCCGGATGGGGGTCACGAACCGCGACGGGGACGAGAAGGCCGATCTGGTGGTCAGGATGGGGCCGGGCGGTCGGCGAAGGTGAAGGTGGACCTGGGCAAGGACTTCACTGGCCCCGGGGAACCGGTTGCGACCGACCTCGACCCGCTCGGCGCCGCCCTCGCCGACGGGGCGTTCGTCGGCTGACGCGCAGCGCCGCGAACGACGAGCGGCGACTACTGGTCCGCGGGTGGCTCGGGTGGCCGGGTTGGGCCGGGGCGCGAACCCCGGTGGGGTGGTGGCGCGCCGAGCAGATACCTCCGGGGCTCGCGCCCCGGCATAACCCGGGTAGCGGGGCGTGACACGACCTCCGGCGAAGCGCGAACAAGACGCCCACGCTCTGGACTCGGCTTGCCCGCCTCTTCACCCGCCGAACAGCCGCCGCAGCGGCTCGCCGGCGGCGAGGCGGTGCGGGCGGTTCCCCTGATCGTAAACCTCCGCCGCCGGGTCGATCCCGAAGCGCCAGAAGATCGTCGCCGCCAGGTCGCCCGGGGTCACCGGGTCGAGCGCCGGGAACGCGCCGATCCGGTCGCTCGCACCGTACACCGCGCCGCCGGTCACGCCGCCGCCGGCGAACAACACCGTGTAGCAGTCCGGCCAGTGGTCGCGGCCGCCCTCGCCATTGATCCGCGGGGTGCGCCCGAACTCGCCCATCGCCACCACCAGCGTGCTGTCGAGCAGCCCGCGGGTATCCAGGTCTTCGATCAGCGCCGACAGGGATTGGTCGGCGAGCGGGAGCAGGTGATTCTTGTGCTGGCTGGCGCCCTTGAAGTGGGCGTCCCAGTTCTGGCCCTGCTGCTTGAAGTCGTACACGTTCACGAACGGGACACCGGCCTCGACCAGCCGGCGGGAGACGAGGAGGTTCTGCCCGCGCATCTGCCGGCAGGTGCCGAGTTCGGCGCCGTTCCCCCCGCCGCCGCCCTCGCCGACCGCCGCCGGTCCCGGCCCGAACCCGTACCGCTCGCGCACCCGCGCCGGCTCTTGCGACACGTCCGCGGCGCGGCGGATCGCTTCCGAATCGAGCAGGCGGTACGCCTTCTCGTACACCCCCGCCGCGACGCCGACCGCCGGCGCACCCGCGATTTCCCCCAGCAGTCGGCGGCGGTCGCCGAGGCGGCGCGGGGGCACGTCCGGCGCCGGACGCAGCGCGCCGGCGTGGTACTCGCGGGCGGCGGCGTCCACGTCCACCTGGAGCGGGTCGTAGGCGCTGCCGAGGAACCCGCCGCCCTGGCACGGGGTCGGCACGACGTTGTGGAACGCGAACGGCACCGCGGCGAACGGCACGTCGGCGGTGCGGCCGCGGGTCATGTACGCGACGGCGCTGCCGTAGCTCGGGTAGAACTGCGGCTGCGGGGCGAAGAGTTCGCGGTCGGGGCCGTCGAGCGGCCGGCCGGTGAGGGCGTGGATCGACGCCGAGTCGTGGAGCCGGGCGCGGTGGGTGACGCTGCGGACGAGCGCGACCTTGTGCATCACCCGCGCCGTCCGCGGCAGGTGCTCGCAGATGCGCAGCCCCGGCACCGACGTGGCGACCGAGGCGAACTCGCCGCGCACGGTGTCGGGGGCGTTCGGCTTCGGGTCGTAGGTGTCAAGGTGGCTCGGCCCGCCGTAGTAGAAGACGAGGATGCACGCGCGAATGGTGGTGCGCGCCGCCGGCGCGGGCACGCCCGCCCGGGCGCGCCAGAGCCCACCGAGGTCGAGGCCGAGGTAGCCGCCGGCGCCGAACTGCACGAACCGGCGTCGGGTGAGGAGGTTCAGGGTGTCGGACACGACGGCACCTGGGCGGCCGGGCAGGGGGCGGATGGCGGTCGGGCGGCAGGTCAGGCGGACGTGCGAATCAGGCTACCCCGCCGTGCGACGGGTGTCAAAGGGTTAGGCGGCCGGTCGCTCGAACACGACCGCCGGCTTGCCCCTGAGTTTCACCTGGGCACGCCGAAGGCACCGGTTCGGGAGCGGGGTCGTCGGGCTCCGACTCGCACCCGCAGCCGGCGGTGAGGACTACGGCGGCAGCTGCGGGCGGCCCCGCCGGAGGCGGTCGGGTACGTGGTCGGCGACGGCAACTACGACTCGAACGAGCGGCACCGGGCGGCGATCGAGCGGCAGTTCGGGAACCTGACCTACTGGGGCCGGCCTGGGTCCGGGCCACCTGGCGGTGGGCCCGGACCCAGGCCAAACTGGTCCTGACCCGGCGCGAGCAGACCGTCGGGACAACGACTTGCGCCGCCTGATGCAACAAGCTGGTGAGCGACGGGCTCCGACGCATACACCTCGCCCCGTGACGACGTTCGCGCAAGCCGCGTATACTGCGGTGCCGCGCCGCACCGGGGCGGCGCCCCGCGGACCGCCACATGGCCCCCCTGTCCCCCGACGATGCGGCGTGCGTCGGGCAGGTCGCCGCCCTGCTCCGCGGTGCCCGCAGCATCCTCTTCGTCACCGGGGCCGGGCTGTCGGCCGACTCCGGGCTCCCCACCTACCGCGGCATCGGCGGGCTGTACCAGCACACCGACCCGGAAGACGACCTCCCCATCGAGTCGCTATTGTCCGGCACGACGATGCGCGACCGGCCCGACCTCACCTGGAAGTACCTGCGGCAGGTCGAGGAGGCGTGCCGCGGCGCCGGGCCGAACCGCGGCCACGCCGTCATCGCCGAGATGGAGCGGCACTTCGAGCGCGTCTGGGTGCTGACGCAGAACGTGGACGGGTTCCACCAGAAGGCCGGGTCGCAGAACGTCATCGACATCCACGGCACGCTGCACACGGTCCGCTGCACCCGCTGCCGCCACGCGGCGGAGGTGGCGGACTACGCCGGGTTCCCGCCGGTGCCGCGCTGCCCGGACTGCGGAGCGGTGGCGCGGCCGGCGGTGGTACTGTTCGGCGAGCGCCTCCCGGCGCGACAGCTGGAGGCGTACCAGCGCGAGACCGCCCGCGGGTTCGACGTGGTGTTCTCGGTCGGCACGACGAGCGTGTTCCCGTACATCTCCGCCCCGGTCCTCGACGCCTACCACTGGAAAAAGCCGAGCGTCGAGATCAACCCCGGCGACACCGACGTGTCCGAGTTCGTGACGGTGAAGCTGCGGGCAGGCGCCGCCGCGGCGCTCGACGCGATCTGGGCCGCGTACAACCACTGACGGCCCGCCCGAGGAGTCCCCCATGCTCGTCGCCCGCTCCGCCGACCGTCGGCCGCGGCCGACCGACGCCGCCGTCGCCGCCGCGCTCGCCACCGTCTCGCCGGACCGCCTACGCGGGCTCGTCGAGGTGTTGTCGTTCCCGCGGCACTACCACGCCGACCGCCGCGCCAACCGCCGCGCCCGCGACCTCCTCGTGCAGTACCTCCGCGGCCTCGGCTACGAGCCGACACTCCACGGCAGCTACGACAACGTCGTCGCCGCGACGGGTGGCGACGGGCCGGCGCTCGTCCTCGGGGCGCACTACGACTCCGTCCCCGGCACGCCCGGCGCCGACGACAACGCTTCCGCCGTCGCCACCGCGCTGGAGTGCGCCCGGCTGCTGAAGGACGCCGGCGCCGGACCGGTGCGCGTCGTCCTGTTCAACCGCGAGGAGGACGGCCTGCTTGGCAGCACCGAGTACGTCGAGGGGTTGCGGGCGGGTGAGGTGACGGAGGCGCACGTGTTCGAGATGGTTGGGTTTCGCACGACCGCGCCGAAGTCGCAGACGATGCCGCCGGGCCTGCCGGGCGGACTAGCGCCGGACGTGGGCGACTTCCTCGGCCTGCTCGCCAACCGCCACTCGAACGCTGTCGCCGAGGACCTCGTCCGCCTCGCGGCGAGCTACCTGCCCGGCTTCCCGGTGCTGGCGCTGAAGATGTACCTGGGCGTCGAGAAACTGGTCGGCCACCTGCACCGCAGCGACCACGCCCCGTTCTGGCGCGCCGGCCTGTCGGCGCTGATGTGGACCGACACGAGCGAGTTCCGCAACCCGCACTACCACCAGCCGACCGACACCCCCGACACGCTCGATTACGACTTCCTGGCGAACGTCACGCGGCTGGCGCTGGCCCGGGTACTGACGCGCCCGGCGGGGTAGCGCATGAGAGAAACGCGAACGACCCGCCGGCGGTCGGCGGGTCGTCGATCGGAGAGCGTGAACCGAACCTCAGTTCGCCGGCCGCTCAACCGGCGGGGCGGCGGGTAGTGCGGGCGGCGCCGGGGCCGGAACCGCCCGCGGC
>JAFKFQ010000641.1 GCA_017308215.1 bacterium
GTGGTCGACCCGGCGACGGGGCGTGTCGTCCCGCGCGGCGCGCCGGGCGAGCTCTGCACCCGGGGGTACGGGGTGATGGCCGGGTACTGGGGCGACCCGGAGGCGACCCGGGCGGCGATCGACTCGGCCGGGTGGATGCACACCGGCGACCTCGGGGTGATGGACGCCGACGGGTACGTGAGCGTCGTCGGCCGGCTGAAGGACGTGATCATCCGGGGCGGGGAGAACATCGCCCCGCGGGAGGTCGAGGAGTACCTCCAGGCGCACCCGGCGGTCGGCGAGGCGCAGGTGGTCGGGGTGCCGAGCGGGCGGTACGGGGAGGAGGTGATGGCGTGGGTCCGGCTGGCGCCCGGCGCGGCCGCGACGGCGGACGAGCTGGCGGCCCACTGCCGGGCGGGGCTGGCGGCGTTCAAGGTGCCGCGGTACTGGAAGTTCGTGGGGGGATTCCCGCTGACGGCGACCGGGAAGGTACAGAAGCACAAGCTGCGCGAGGCCGCCGTCGCCGAACTGGGGTTGGCGGGCACGGCCGAGATCGGGACGGTCTGAGCACCGGACGGGCGGCGCGGGCGGCGTCGACCTCGTGGCGCGTTCGTGCCGCCGTGGGGTGGAGCGCGGACGGGTCGCCGAAGCGGCCCGGCGCTCGCTGCCAGCCGACCCTCAGCACGGGTACTCGGCGATGTAGACCGCCTTGACCTGCGTGTAGTCGAGGAACGTCTCCTCACAGTTGGCGCCGCCGCCGGGACCGCCGGAGATCCCCTGCCTGCCGTAGGCGATCGAGTTGTGGCAGTTCACCTGGCAGGCCCCGTCGCGGAACTGCTTGACGAGAGCCAGCCCGCGTCGATGTCGTGCGTCCAGACGCTCGCCCCCAGGCCGTGTGGGGAACTGTTGGCCAGGCGCAAGGCCTCCTCGGGCGACGCCACCGGGCAGACCGTCGCGTACGTGTGGAACACCTCGGCCGGGTTGCAGTCGATCCCCGGCTCGGTGCGGTACAGGGCCGGCCTGGGGTAGACGCCGGTCCTCCCGGCGACGGCCGCCTCGCCGCCCGCCAGGACCGGCTTGCCGCCGCGCCACGGAGTCCTGTTGGGCCGCCAGGATGTGGCGGCGCTGCGTCGGGTTGATGACCGCCCCGAGTTGCATCCCGCGTCCGCCTGGTGGCCGATCGTCAGCCCGTCGAAGAAGGCCCACTGGGCCTCGACGAAGTCGTCCGCGATCGTGCGGTCGACGTAGGCCCGGTGGATCGTGCAGCACGTCTGGCCGAAGTGCGGGTTCGTGTACCGCCCGACCATCCGCGCGACGACTGCGGTTAGCGTGCGGATCTCGGAGGCATGTCAGGCACCCGGGGAGAGGGCAGAGGGGAGAGGGACGAAGACGGAACCGCCGGACCGCCTTCCGGGTCAGCCCTGCGGGCGGTGTCCCACGAGTTCGGCGATCGGCTCGCACTCGGGGAGGATCGGGTTCGGGCGCCCGGACCGGTCGCGCGCCTGGAGGGTGGTGTCGATCCCGAACCGGTGGTAGAGGGTGGCGAGCAGGCAGTTGCTGTCCATCGCGCGGGCGGTCGGCTCCTCGCCGCGGGCGTTGGTCGCGCCGACCACCTGGCCCATCCGCAACCCGCCGCCGGCCAGCAGTACGCTCATGGCGCGGGGCCAGTGGTCGCGCCCGGGGCGGCGGCTCGAGTCCTGGTACGCGATCCGGGGCGTCCGGCCGAACTCGCCGCAGAAGATGAACAGGACGTGCCGGTCCAGCCCCCGCTGGTACAAGTCGTCGATCAGCGCGGACGCGGCGCGGTCGAGCACCGGCATCCGCTCCTCGTACGCCTTGAAGATGTCGCAGTTCACCGAGTGGTCGTCCCAGGTCGTGATCCGCCCGGTGGCGGGCCGGAGCCGGACGTTGGCCTGGCACTGAACGAACCGCGCGCCGGCCTCGACCAGCCGGCGGGCCGTGAGCAGGTCGCGCCCCCAGTCGGAGTTGCCGTACTTGGCGAGCACCCGCGGGTCTTCCCGGCTCAGGTCGAACGCGGCGCGGGTCCGCGGGCCGGCCAGGAGCTCGACCGCGCGGCGCTGGTGCCGGCCGAACTCGGCCGCGGGTCCGTCGCTGTCGTCGAGCGCCCGGGGGAGCGAGTCGAGGGTTCGCCGCAAGTCGTCCCGCCGGCGCAGGGTGACCGTCCCCTCCGGGTCGAGGCTCAGCCCGGCCCGGTCGGCGGCGGCGAGGTGGAGGGGGACCGGGTCGTACGCGTTCGCGCCGGTCGAGGTGATCGGATTGGGGCGGGGCATGAACGGCGCGTACCCCGAGCCCAGGTAGCCCGGCCCGCCGCCGTACGCCTTGGTGTTCGCCACGTAGGCCGGCACCCCGGCGTCCCGGCCGGCGAGCGCCTTGGCCACGACCGACCCGACGTCCGGGTACTCGGCGTCGTTGAGGTTCGCCGCGACCGACGGGTACCCGGTCAGGAACCGGTGCGTCCCGCCGGAGTGCTCGGCCCGGTTGTGGTGCAGGCTGCGGACGAGGGCGAACTTGTCGGCCGCGCCCGCGAGTAGTGGCAGGTGCTCGGAGATCTGCACCCCGACGGTGTTCGTCCGGATCGGCTTGAACGGGCCGCGGACCTCCGCCGGCGCGTCCGGCTTGAGGTCGAACGTGTCGAGGTGACTCGGCCCGCCGTTGGCCCAGAACAGGATAACGGAGAAGTCGGCGTCCGGTCTCGGCCCGCGTGCCGCCCCGTCGGCGGCGAGAAGGGCCGCGAGGTTCGGGCCGGTCCCGGTGGCGAGGGCGCCGAGGTGAAGCCCCCCGAGCGTCAGCCAGGCGCGGCGGTCGAGCGGGCGGGACATGGGGCACGCCCTCCCGAGGATTGGCGCGGTTTTAACTCCCCAGAGTAGTCTCGCCCCGCTCGGTGCGATAGGGACTTTTCCGTCCGAATCGACTCCCCTGCTCGTGGCGGCGCCACAGACGATCCCGGCCGACCGTTGACGGCCGGGCGCCGCGCCGGACAATTCGCCCTCAGACCGTTCCCCGCCCCGAGGCGTCCATGACCCGACTCGTGCTCCTGAGCCTGGCCGCGCTGGCCGCCGCGAGCGGCCCCCTCGCCGCCGACCCGGGCGAGGCCCGGCTGCTCCGGTTCCCCGCCACCCACGGCGACCGGATCGTCTTCACCTACGCCGGCGACCTGTACACGGTCCCGAGCGCGGGAGGCACCGCCCGGCGGCTCACGTCGCACCCCGGGTTCGAGATGTTCCCGCACTTCTCACCCGACGGGTCGGCGGTGGCGTTCACCGCCCAGTACGACGGCAACACCGAAGTCTTCGTCGTTCCCGCCGAGGGCGGCGAGCCGAAGCGCCTCACCTACACCGCCACGCTCGGCCGTGACGAGGTGTCCGACCGGATGGGGCCGAACAACATCGTCATGGGCTGGACGCCCGACGGGAAGAACGTCCTGTTCCGCTCGCGGATGCGGTCGTTCAACGACTTCATCGGCCAGCTCTACACCGTCCCCGTCGCCGGCGGGCTGCCCGAGCCGCTGCCGCTGCCGCGCGGCGGGTTCGCCAGCTACACCCCGGACGGCACCCAACTCGCCTACAACCGCATCTTCCGCGAGTTCCGCACCTGGAAGCGCTACCGCGGCGGCATGTGCGACGACGTGTGGCTCTACGACTTCGCCACCAAGAAGACCGAGCAACTGACCGACGACCCGGCCCAGGACATCTTCCCGATGGTCCTCGGCGGAAAGGTGTACTTCATCTCGGACCGCGGCAAGGAGATGCGCTTCAACCTCTACTCGGTGGACCCGAAGACGAAGACGGTCGAGCGGCACACCGAGTTCACCGAGTTCGACATCAAGTTCCCATCGGCGAGCGAGAAGGCCGTAGTCTTCGAGAACGGCGGCTACCTGTACCGCTTCGACGCCGCGGCGGGGAAGGCCGAGAAGGTGCCGGTGCGCATCCTCGACGACCGGCTCGGCGCCCGCGGCGCCCTGACCGACGTGAGTAAGCAGGTGACGGCCTACGAGATCGCGCCGGACGGCAAGCGGGTGATGTTCGGCGCCCGCGGCGACGTGTTCACCGTGCCCGTCGCGGCCGGTATCACCCGGAACCTGACGCGGACGCCGGGCGTCCACGAGCGGAACCCCAAGTTCTCCCCCGACGGCAAGAGCGTGGCGTTCGTCTCCGACTCCACCGGCGAGGACGAGATCCACGTCGGCCCCGCCGACGGCAGCGCCCCCGCCGCGGCGGTGACGGCCGGCGCCGACACGTACAAGTACGACCTGCTGTGGTCGCCCGACTCGAAGAAGCTCCTGTGGGGCGACAAGAAGTTGCGGCTGCAGTTCGTGGACGTGGCGACGAAGGCGGTGACGCTGGTCGACCAGGCGAAGGCGTTCGAGATCCGCGACTACGTGTGGGCGCCGGACTCGAAGTGGGTGGCGTACGCCCGGCCCGAAGTGGACTCGCTGCAGAAGGTCCACCTCTACTCGCTCGAGTCCGGCAAGTCGTCCCCCGTCACCGACGGCTGGTACAGCGCCGGGTCGCCGGCGTTCAGCCCGGACGGCAAGTACCTATACCTCGTCTCGGCCCGCGACTTTAACCCGACGTACAGCCAGACCGAGTGGAACCACGCCTACCGCGACATGAGCCGCGTCTACCTCCTCACGCTGGCGAAGGGGACGCCGAACCCGCTGCGCCCGCGCCTCGACGACGAGCCTGCCGAGAAGAAGGAGGACAAGAAGGACGACAAGAAAGACCCGCCGGCGGACCTGAAGATCGACCTCGACGGCCTCGGCGGTCGCGTCGTCGTCCTCCCCGGCCCGCCGGGGCAATACCGCAGCCTGACGGCGACGGGGAACAGCCTCTACTACGTCCGCTCGACCGCGAAGGACTCCGCGCCGCAACTGTGCGTGCTCGACCTGAACAGCCGGAAGGACGCGACGCTCGGCACCGTGAACGGCTACGAGGTGAGCGCCGACGGCAAGAAGATGCTGGTCTCGAAGGACGGCAAGTACAGCGTCATCGACGCGCCGAAGGCCGGGCCGCTCGCGACCGGCGAGCCGCTCGACGTGTCGGGCCTGGAGGTCGCGCTCGACCGGCGGGCCGAGTGGAAGCAGATGTACCACGAGAGCTGGCGGCAGATGCGCGACTTCTTCTACGACCCCGGCCTGCACGGCGTGGACTGGGTGGCCGTCCGCAAGAAGTACGAGCCGCTCTTGGAGCACGTCGCCCACCGCGCCGACCTGACTTACGTCATCGGCGAGATGATCTCCGAGCTGAACGCCGGCCACGCCTACGTCGGCGGCGGCGAGCTGCCGGCGGTCCGCCGCGTGAAGCAGGGGCTGCTCGGGGCCGAGTACCGGCGCGACGACAAGACCGGCTTCTTCCAGATCACGCGGGTGCTGCCGGGCGAGAACTGGAGCCCGAAGACGCGCTCGCCGCTGACCGAAGTCGGCGTCGACGTGAAGCTGAACGACTGGGTCGTCGCGGTGAACGGCCGGCCGACGAGCGATGTGAAGAACATCAACGAGCTGCTGGTGAACGCCGCCGGCAAGGCCGTGGTGCTGTCCGTGAGCGCGACCCCCGCGGCCGAGGGGGCGCGGCGCGTGGTGGTGACCCCGACGGACGACGAGGCAGACCTGTACTACTACGCCTGGGTGCAGCGGAACATCAAGACGGTGGCGGACGCGACCGGCGGGAAAGTCGGGTACGTCCACGTGCCCGACATGGGCGTGCCCGGCCTGAACGAGTTCGCCAAGCACTTCTACCCGCAGTTGAAGAAGCAGGCGCTGATCGTGGACGTGCGCGGCAACGGCGGCGGGAACGTGTCGCCGATGCTGATCGAGCGGCTGCGGCGGGAGGCGGCGATGATCGGCATCGCCCGCAACGCCGAGCCGACGGTCGACCCGGCCGGCACGTTCGTCGGCCCGATGGCGTGCTTGTTGAACGAGTTCTCGGCGTCGGACGGCGACATCTTCCCGTACCGGTTCCGGCAGCACAAGCTGGGGCCGCTGGTCGGCAAGCGGAGCTGGGGCGGGGTGGTCGGCATCCGCGGGTCGCTCCCCCTGCTCGACGGCGGGACGCTGAGCAAGCCGGAGTTCTCCCGGTACGACCTCGGCGGCCGCGAGTGGATCATGGAGAACGTCGGCGTGACCCCGGACATCGTGGTGGACAACGACCCGGCCCGGGAGTTCGCCGGCGACGACCAGCAGTTGACGCGGGCGATCGAGGTGTTGCAGGCGGAACTGCGGCGGAACCCGCCGCGCCTCGCCGCCCCGCCGCCGTACCCGAAGCGGTAACCGCGCCGACCGGCGGCCCGACCGGGGCACGAGCCGGACGGCCGGGTGGTCGCCGCCCGGCCACTCCGCGTCCACCCGGCCGATGCCGGACCGGGCGAGGCGGTGGGGCACGAAGTCGGGGAGCGTCTGCACGCGGTTCGCGAGTGCGTCGGACTACGGCTCGACGGCGACCGCCTCCACCGGACACCTCCCCACCGCACCTGCTCGGCGCTCCCGCCCGACGAACGTGACGCGCACCTGCGCCGGCCGCGTCGGGTCGCTCACGCCCGCGGGGCACC
>JAFKFQ010000642.1 GCA_017308215.1 bacterium
GCGCGCGTCCTGAGCCGCCGGCCGCGGGGCGCGTCGCGGCTGAAGTCGAGCCGGCTGAGGTGAAACATGAGGGCGAACGTGGTCTTGCTAACGTGGTCGCGGTCATCAATGTAGTACCAGTGCCCGCGGTAGCCGACGGCGACGAATGCCGTTGGTGGCGGCTTATGACCGGCGCACGTGTGGACGGTGAACAGCCCGTCCGTCAGGCCGATCGAGCCCAGGTTCGGGACGACCCCGGCACACGCGTGCTCGGCGGGCACCTCGACCCCGTTCGCCAGGAACGACATGGCTTGTGCCGTGGACCGCGGGACCACGCGGAGGGTGTCCGCCGGCGCGGTGGGGAACCGGACCGGGTCCGGCCCGCCGTGGTTCGCCACGACGATGTCGTACCGCGGCCGGCCTGGCGTGAGGTTTAGAAGACTGGCGAGTTCGACCATCTCCGACGAGTCCTCGGCGCCGGGGCTGACCTCGACGACGAGTTTCCGCTCGTTCCGGGTCAGCGCCCACTGCGTCCCGTCGCCCTGTGGCCGGAACTCCATCCCGCCCTTCGCCGCCTCGACCTGCGCGGCGGGCGTCACTGCCCCGGCCGGGACCAGCCCACCGACCGGGGTCACTCGATCCTCGACCCGGATGGCAGCGAGCTCCTGCCGCTTCGCCGCTCGGAGCAACTCGGTCGCCCGCCGGAACCGCCCGTCGTCGGGCACGTCGTCCCCGCCCGGCGCCCCCGCCCCGGCGCCGTTCGGCACCCCGTTCATCCGCTCGACCCAGACCCGGGTCACGGTGTCTATCGGCCACCCGGCCTGCGTCAGGAAAGTGAGGGTGTCGAGGTTGATCGGCGTGAGGAACCGGCGGACCGACGCCCCGTCGGTGTCGGGGGTCATGGTGACGGTCGGCCGGTTGGCGCCGCCCAGCGTGGCATCGGGGAGGATGGCGGTGAACGTGCGGAAGACGATGTTGCTGTTGCTCGGGTTCGGGGCGATGAAGAACGGCCGTGCCTCAGCGCCCGCCGTCAGTTCGTACTGCGCGGCGATGTTCCCTATGTCGAGCCCGACCGGCGTCTCGTTGTACCGGAGCAGCACGATGCGGCGGAGGAGTTGTTCCTCCTCAACACGGCGTACCGACTCGGCGTACCGGCCGTGTGTCTTCTCGATCGCCTTCGGCCCGAACGAACACCCCGGACCCACCGCCAGGACGGCGACGCAAAGGGCGCTCCGGAGCCCGAGCACCACACGCATCCCGGCTCCCTCCAACGACCACCGGCCGGCGGCGTGACCCCGGCACAACCGGTATCATCGACACCCTCGTACCGCGAAGATGAACATGATTCGACGGGCCGGGCACCCGGCTCCGCGGTCAAGTGAATCGAGGGGAGCCGGAGAAAAAGCAGATGCGGGCGACGGGGTCACAGTGACCCCGCCCGCGCGGCGAGCCGATGCCGAAGAAGTAGGAACGTAGTTCAGCTTCCGGAGCTTCTGACTGACCGGGAGTAGTAGCGGGGGACGGTGCCGACTGGCCGGCGATGGACTCGGGGCATCAGAACAAGAGTTGGAACCGGAAGCCGGGGATGATCGCGGTGTCGAGCCCGACCGTACTCGGGCGGGCGACCTGGAAGTCGGTCGTGAACCGCGCCCACGGAGTGACCGCGAGGTTGTAGAAGAGTTCGACCCCGTACTCGTCCCGCTGCGGGAGGAACGGCCGGGCCAGCGCCTTGAAGTTGTCGCTCAGCCCGAGGTAGAAGTACCCGACCCCGAACGTGTCGTAGGTCCGCCCCGGGATCATGCTCCGCCCGCCGATGCCACCGTTGGCGACGAACCGCACCGGGTTCGGGTTCCCGTCGGAGATCCCGAACTGGCCGAACACGCCCCAGTGCCGCGTCTCCTCGGCCGGGTCCACCCACAGCGACTGGAAGAAGTTCGCGTAGACCGACCACGACCCGGTCTCCTTCGGCGAGGCCGCGTCGTCGCGGATCAGCTGCGGGGGGAGGAAGAGGTACGCGGCCGGGTCGAACGACCGGTACCGGGCGTTGCTGTACGTGCCGCCGAGGTTGTACCGCCCCGGGCGGCCGAGCGGCTTCACGTCGAGCGTCAAGTCCGAGACGACGGTGACGCCGCGGGCGAACAGGTCTTCGAGCCCCTTCGTGGACCGCTCCTCCGGGTCGAAGACGGTGACGGCAAGGAGTGGTTCGCCCTCGCGCAGGACGGCGGCGCCGACCCCCGCCGCCGAGTACGGGACGGTGCGGGCGACGATCGGGTTGAACACCAGTGACGTGTTCAGGAACCCCTCCAGCCCGGGCCGGTTCGTCCCGAGCGCCGGGGCGTAGCGGAAGCCGTACTCGTCCAGCGTGTTGATCTTCCCCACGAACACGACCGCCTTCTCGCCCAATGCCTGGGTGAGCTTCAGCCCGGTGATCGAGGTGATGGACTTGTCCGGGTCGGGGAAGCTGAGCGGGAGGTTGGACGGGGCGAGGAGCCCGTCGATGTTGTTGACCGCGGTGCCGTACCGGGTCTCGGCGTGGAGGTCGAGGAGCCCGCCCTGCCACAGCCCGAGTTTGTCGGTGTCGAGGTTGAACAGGTAGTCGAGCTTCCCGCCGAACTCGAACTCCTGCTCCCGCCCGCCGCTGGCGATGCCCTGGTAGAACTGGGTGGCGAACAGGTCGAATGTCAGCCCGCGGTCGGCGAGATTGGACCGGTGTCCCCACCAGTCACCGGTTGCGCGAAGCCTGGTGTGCAGGTCGCCAGCGTAGGGGTTCGGGGGGGTCGGTTCGACAGCCGGAGGAGCGGCGGTCGCCGGCACCGCACCCGCACCCGAACCAGTCTCCTGGCCCCGTGCACTGACACTGCCGACCCAGAACAGACTCACTGAGAGGAGTGGTACAAGGCTTCGACCGCGCAGCATCGCATTCCCCAGAGCGTGTCCGGTCGGCACGTCGAGGTGGTACTCAGATGTGTCGAGATTGATCGGCCCCTCGGCGTCGGTGACCCGCCTGATACGGCGACAACGCGGGTCTGATGCCGGAGAATGGGTGAAGGTTGTGGGTTACACGGATACTGTGGTACTCACCCCGGCGAGACGCCTGGAGATGGCACGCGGCCTCAACGACAGACTACTATAATAACAAATGACAATACAAATCTATGTCTATATGATATAAGATCTTAACTTACATGAGTCAATATAGGATCGGCTGTAGGCTACCCTCCCCCATACCGCTGGACGCGCCGATGCCCCCGGTCGTCATCGACGACCCGATCCTCAACTCGCCACACCGCGAGCCGACCCGAAGTTGCTCGACGTGGAGCCGGCCGTCGAGTGCTTGCCCGGCGTCTCACCGCCGGCTGCATCTGGCTCACCGGCCACGAATACGGGCCACAACGGCACCGCCGAAAGTGCCCACGAAAGTATGGGAACTGGTGTCCGTCAGAGGCATTCGCCGGCCCTTGTTGGCACGATTTCGGCAACATCAGACGGATCGGGCAGCAACGCACCGCGCATCGAAATTGCTGGAAATACCAATGAAAAAGCCCTGCTGACAACTCCTGTCGTCAGCGGGGTCAGGTCGCGCCGGCGGGATTTGAACCCACGACCTCTTGCACCCCAAGTAGCGCGTGCTTGCGGACTCCTTTCCTTCGCGGCCGGGGTGTCGCGTTACGGACCCTACGTACCCACGTCGGCCGGGTTGGGCAGCCCACTCCACGGTGGGCGGTACAACCGTCATTCTTAGCGCACCGCTCGTCCGCGCTGTTCAACTGCCTCCGGTACAGCACGGCGGGGCGGCCGAACGGCATCGTCATCATCTCCACCGCCGGCGAGGACCTCGACACCACGTTCTACGCCGAGGTGTACGAGGCCGCCCCGAGACGGACGACCTGGAAGACCCCGCGGTCTGGAAGCGGTGCAACCCGTCGCTGGGCGAGTACCCCGGGTTCGCCACCGAGAACTTCGCCGGCGACTTCGCCAGCGCGAAGGCGAACACGGGCGAGTGGCTCAACTTCCAGCGGTACCGGCTGAACATCTTCCGGCGGCCGGAAGACGGCGGGTGGATCGACCTGGTGCGGTGGGATGCGTGCCGGCTGGAGATCCCGGACGCCGAGCGGCTGGCGTACCCGTGCTGGCTCTGGTTCGACGACTCGCAGACCACGGACCCGAGCAGCGTCGCCGCGGTGTGGCCGCTCCCCGGGCGGAAGTACCACGCGAAGAGCTGGGCGCGGGTGGCGGCCGAGGGGGTGCGGCTGCGGGAGCAGACCGACCTGCCCCGTTACCAGCAGTTCGAGGCCGACGGGCACATGACGATCACCGAGGGGAACGTGATCGACAAGCAGGCGATCCGCGAGCACATCCGCGGGATGCGCAAAGCCGCGGTCATGGACGGGAGCGGCTACACGGTATTCGGGACCGAGCTCGAAACCGACGGCTTCGAGGTGTTCCGGATGCCGCAGACGATAGACTACTTCGCCGACCCGACCCGAGAGTTCGCGGAAGCGGTACTCACCGGCGCGATGAGCCATGAGGGAACAGCTGGTTGCGATGGTGCGTGAACTCGGTCCGGCTGGTCACCGACCTGAACAACCGCGCCCGGCCGATTCGGCGGAAGTCGGTAGCCAAGATCGACGGGGCGATCGCCGGCCTGATGGCGTTCGCGCTCGCCCACAAGGCGACCGCCCCGGACCCCGATGCCGGCCACCCGCCGGCCGTGTTCCTGGTGTGAAACGCCCCAGTGACTCGTCAGGGCACTTCCACGGTCAGAGATCAAAGTCAGTTCGGCCCCGTCGCGTAGAACAGGGCGTCGGTCAGTTCGGTCGGGGCCATCGTCGCGGTGTGGCCGTCTACGTACAGGGCGTTGAACAGTCCGGCGTGCCGCTTCGGGTAGTGTGTCACGGCCGAGGTGCCGGTAAAGTCCGACGGCCACCCCGGGCCGGTGCCGGGAGCGGCCCACGGCCCCCGCGGGGCGGCCTTGTTCGAGTTGGCGCAGCCCGGCGTCCGGGCGTGATCCCAGACGATCAGCACGTGCGACGCCCCGTTCCCGTTGCTCACGTCCAGCACCGGCCGCCCGTTCGGCCCCCCGGTGACGTAGTTCATCCCATAGCTGACCTGATATTCCTCGCCGAGGGTCGGGCTGCCGGGGGTGTCGTCCACGCCCTTCGGACACTTGTAGACCGAGATGTTCTGCTCGATGTAGGGCCACAAGCTGCCCCGTTGGAACAGGTCGTCTTTGGCCCGGGTGGGGGTCGAGCCGGGGCGGTTGTCGTAGGCCGCCCACCACGTCTCATTCGGCCCGGTGAACGTGGTCGCGCTGGCGAGGGAGTTGCAGAACACGTCCGGCGACTTGCCGGTCACCGGGTCCGGGCCGGCCAGGTCCGGGCAGAGCCGGTAACGGGGCAGCGAGCCGAGCGCCGCCTCGTAGTTGTGGCACGCCAGCCCGATCTGGTGGAGGTTGTTCGAGCAGCGCACGCGAGCCGCCTCGCGGACCTTCTGCACCGCCGGCAACAACAACCCGACCAGCACGGCGACGATCGCGATCACCACCAGCAGCTCGATCAGCGTAAACGCGGCCCGGCGTCGGTTCATGGCGTCTCCTCGGGGGGGTGGTGATAGGGGAATCACGACCGCCTGTCGAGCCGGCCGGCGAGCGGAGCCGTGAGGCAACACGGGTTTGGCGGGCGTGATCGCTTCCTCCCGACGGTGCGGGGCGCAGCCTCGTTCGGACCGCCGGCTACATACCGGCATGTTCACCCGCCTCCGCTCCTGGATCCGCCGCCGTGCGATCGGCCCCCTGAACTAGTGGGGGCTGTCGCACGTTCCCGACGGGTTCTTCGGCCCGGAGCGCCCGGGCGCGGTCAGCACCACCTACGAGGCCCTCAGCCTGTCGCCGTTCTGGTGCGGGGTCCGCCTCTACCAGACCGTTCTTGGTTCCCTGCCCCTTGTCACCTACCGCCGGGGGGAGGACGGGAGCAACAAGCGGGCTGAGGACCTCGACGCCTACGAGCCGCTCCACGACCGCCCGAACCCGGCCATGACCCGGGCCGTGTTCTTCGAGCTGCTCGCCCGGGCGCTGTTCCTCGAGCGCGAGTTCGTCGCCCTGGTCCGCAAGACCGAGGACGGGCAGTTCGTCGGCGTCTACCCGGGGAAGCTCAACCCCGACGCGCCCGAGGTCATCAAGAAGTGGTGGAAGGAGGAGTACGGCGGGGCCGCAGCGACGGCGAAGCTCCCGGTCACCTCCGAGGGCGGCGAGTTCGTCAGGTTCCAGGACATCACCACGGAGGATGCCAAGATCATCGCGGCGCTGTCCGCCTCGGTGGACGACTGACCGCCCGGCGGGTGACCGAGGTGCTCGGGCGGCGGTTCGCCGAGCGGGACGTCCCGGCCCACACCCGCAGCGACAACGGCCCCGGGTTCATCGCCCGGGTGATCCGGGGGGTGGCGGGCCGAGCGGGCGGTCGGGGTGCGGGACAGCACCCCGGCCTCGCCGTGGGGAACGGGTACGCGAGTCCTTCCCCGGGCGGGTGCGGGACGAGGTCCTGGCGACGGAGGAGTTCAAGTGAGACGCCAGCGGGGTTCGGGTCGTCGTGTCCCCGGTACGACTCCGCCTCGCCCCGCCGCACCGGGGACACGAGGGTGACGGGTTAACCGACTCTCACGCCGCGTGGCCCAGTGAATGGGGGCAGGTCAGCGGAGTGTTCCCGACTACGAGCTTGAAGTGCTGACCTCGGAGCGAGCGGGGCGGAGAGCTCCACTACTACCAATCCCTTGCAGTACGTTACCCCACCCGAGGCCCTTTTTTCAGGTTTTGCCTTCGACTCTGCTTCGCCCACCCAGACGAGCCGCCTCTCGGACCTCTTCGGAGCGGCGGCCACAGCGAAACGTTTGACGCCGCAGCCACTTGCGTCAATCTGATGCGGGCGGCAGTTCTCCCGGGTGCCTGGGGAAAAAATCGGGAGCCAGGACGCCCAGCGCCTGCACCCCGTCCGCGACGGGCGACGTCGACCCCATCGATGTGCGGGGGGCAACGTCTCGTGGTCAGTCCTTCGCGGCCGAGAACGCCTTGAGGACCGCCGGTTCCTCGCCCGGGGACTCGAACTTCACCGGCCCGACCCCGCGGACGAACCACAGCCGGAAGGGCGGGCGGGCGCCACCCGGGAGGTCGAGGTGCAGGTCCACCGGGACCGCGCGGAACGCCCCGGCCGGGACCTTCACCACCTCCTCCTTGCCGGTCACGAACGACGCCTTCAGCGTCGGGGTGACGGCGGCGTCCCACTTCTGGCCGGCGACCGGCGGCAGCTTGAGCAGGGCGACCGGGGCGCGGTCCTCCAGCCAGTCCTCCGGCTTCTGGCCATCCGTCCCGTCCGGGACGTTCCTGACGACCGCCTGCTTGACCAGAACGAGCCCCTTGCCCGACACCTCGACGGCCATCACCGGGGCGTACCTCCCGCCCCCGTCGGTCCCCCAGACGGTGACCACCCGGGCGTCCCCCTTCTTCTCGACCGCGGTGACGACGTGCTCGACCTCGCCGTGGGGGAATTGGTAGGTCATCCGGTCCCCGACGCGCATCGGGTAGTAGTGCGTCGGCCCCTCCAGCCCGGCGGGCACGGGGGCGCCGGCAGCGGGGCATGCGACCGCGGCGACGGCGGCGAGAAACGCGGCGACGCGGGTCATGTTGTGGCTCCTTGCACAAGATTCTCGAACTCGACCTGGAGGGAGAGTACCAGCCTTGGGCCAGTCCCGCAACGCGGTCACGACCGGTCCAGGACGCCGTCTAGAACATGACAGCCTCTAACGTGGGTCCCTGGCTCGCAGCAATGCCGAAGGATGTCCTCGGAGTCACACCCAGCTTCCTCCAAGGCGTCACCCAGGATGCCCATCCGGTCCCACGCCCTCTCCCCATAGACACCGCGTGCCAAGGCCACGACGGCCTCGGTGCGCCACTCGGGGGCGAAGAAGACAGGGTGGAAGGGGTTGCCGAAGATGTCGCGCAGGAGGTGTGGGCTCTGGACCAGTCGGTCGCCCTGATCGATGTACTCCACACCGCCGTAGGTGGACCACTCCGCAGACCGGGCCGCACGTCGGGCCTCCTCGTTCACCGAGGGCGGGGTGCTGGTCGAGTCTTCCTCCGCCAGCCAACCCGCGCGGACCAACCGCAGCCCCAAGTGGTGGCGGGAGTCGTCGGCTCGCACGGCGAGGGCAAGTACGACGCCCTCTGCCGCCCTCGCGTCGTGGGCGACCTCCTCACGGGTGGCGGCCCCGTCGGCGTACCGTCCGCTCCTCTCGATGGCCTCGCGGCTCCCCCCGTTCGTCAGGAGCGGCCACACCGACTGGCAGCACGCGCAGGCGTAGAGCCTGAGCTTCCGCTCGCTCACCGACCCGCGGTCCCGCAGGAACGCGAACATCGCCTGGGGGTCGGTGGAGGTGAGCCAATCGGACTCGGTCATGTCGCCCTCTTGCTCATACTCTCTTCGTTCGCCCACCCGGTTCGTGCTCAACAGGAAACGAGTGTGATTGGACAGGAAGTCTGGGCAGGTGGCGCGAAAAAATTCGGTGGCGGCAAGAAAAACGGTCGCATATCGACCTCCGGCTTCACGGCGGCGCATTAAGGTTGGCCATCTCCCAGGAGGCCGGCCATGCGGAAGCAAGGGGATGTGAGTCGGCGGCGGCGGCTGACCGGGCCTGAGGCGAAATGTCGGTGGTACGCCAAATACCGGGCGTTGCGGTTCGCCCGGCGGTATTGGGCGGTCGCCTGAGCAACTCTCCTATTCCGACGGTCATCTCATCCCGCCCTCCCGGTTATCCTAACCGGCGGGCCACGCAAAGTTGATGACCTGTCAGGAGCGTTTGCGAACGGTCGCGGCGGACGTTGGGTGTAGCTGACTGGGTATCCGAAACTCGTATCGGCAGACGTCCGCCTACCGGATCCGCACTCACCGGGCGTACGCCGCGGGCTCGGGGCCCGGAACCGCGTCCGGTCGGACACCCGCGGCCCCTTCGCCCCGGCCCCGCCGCTCAGCCGCTGCCACCCGTTCTTCCGCTCGGCGGGACCCCGCAACCCACGGACGTATCCGGCCGCCCGTCGCCGAGGTTCGCCCCGCGCGGACCGGGGGGCGATCCGCTCGGCGACCGCGGTCAGCTCGTCGGCCCAGCCCTTCACCTGCGGCGGCGTTGGTCGTCCGGACATGGCTCGCCCCGGCCGCAACTCCTGGCAAGGGCTGTTGGAACAACTACGGGTGTAGGACTAGCCTCCCGGCGGTACGGGGTTCCAGTAGTGCCGCCGTGTAAGAGGCGCTCTCCACTGCACGAGTCCCACTTCCAGCGGATTGAATGCTACCAGCAGGCGAACCCGGGTAAAACGGTAGCCCGTTGACCGCCGGAGTTCTGCATGGCGAAGGCCGAGCTGTATCATGATCCGCACTTGTCAGCGCCTCCGATCTGCTCCCTCGTCCGGTTCCTTTGGATCGGGGCCGCCAGCGGACTTGCTGATCGGCCGCACCGCCGTCGCGCTGGCCCTTGCGGGGTCCACCTGCCGCGACGTGGCGGGCTACAAGTGGCCCACGCTCGTCGCCGTCGAGCTTTAAAACGTGCTGTCGAAACGTTGAACAGCGCTGTCCACCGACGGACTGGACACGGGGGACTGGTGTGACGGACCGACTCGTTCCCCGCCTCCTCACCCCCGTCCTCGTGCTGAGCGCCCTCCTCCTGGTGACGGCGGTCGGCTCGGCGTGGTACCTGCGCAGCATCCAGCGGCAGCTCTCGAACGCGCTGGAAGAGAACGTCATCAGCGTCGTAGCGGCACAGGAGTTGGAGAGCTCGGTGCGGGAGATCGACCGATCGTTCGACCGCTTCCTCATCACTGGCGACGCGGCCCACCTGGGGGCGATCCCGCGGCTCCAGGAGAAGGCGGACGACGCCCTCCGCACGGCGGAGGCGTGGGCGTTTTCCGACCGCGAGAAGGAACTCATGGCCCGGGTCCGGACGGGGTACGACCGACTGACGGCCGAATTCGCGGAGGCCGCCCGCGCCCCCCACGGGCCGGGCGTACGCCCGCGCGTCGCGGCTGTCGCCGAGCTCCCGGAGCGGCAGATCCTCGGGCCGGCGCGCGAGTACCGGCGGCTGAACGAGGACGCCCTCGCCGGGACCAGTCGGGCCACGCGCGACCTCGCCGACCGGCTGACCGTCGTTCTCCTCGCGCTCGGGCTGTGCGGGGCGGGCGGTGGGCTCCTCGGCGGGTGGGTCATCAGCACCGGGGTGCGGCGGTCGATCGAGCGGACTGAGGGGCGCCTCCGCGGGGCCGCCGCCCGCCTCCACTCGGCGCTCCCCGGGCCAGCGGCCGACTCCGACGGAGACGTGGAAGCATCGATCACGGCCGTCCTCGACCGGCTCCGGCGGGTCGAGCGCGACGCCCTCCGCGCCGAGCAACTGGCCTGGGTCGGACAGATGGCCGCGGGCGTCGCGCACGAGATCCGCAATCCGCTGATGGCAATCAAGCTCCTCGTCCAGGCCGCGGCCGACCCGCACCGGGCGTTCGCCCTCCGGTCCCGCGACCTGGCGGTGATCGAGGGCGAGATCGGCCGGCTCGAGGGAATCGTCGCCGGGTTCCTCGACTTTGCCCGCCCGCCGGCACCGGACAAGAAGCACGCCGACCTCGTCGCCCTGGTCGGACAGGCGGCCGACGGGCTCCGGGCACGGGCCGCCCTCCAGAGCGTCGCGGTCGTCGCCGACCTCACCGCCGGCCCGCCCACCGTCCACGCCGACCCAGCCCAACTGCAGCAGGTGCTGTTCAACCTCCTCTACAACGCCCTCGACGCGCAGCCCGGCGGGGGCGAGGTACGGGTCACGGCGGCCGGCGATACGGCAGGCGTCGAGCTCCGTGTCGAGGACCGCGGCGGCGGCCTGCCGGCCGACCTCGGTGAGCGCGTCTTCGACCCGTTCGTCAGCACCAAGCCGACCGGGGTCGGGCTCGGGCTGTCCATCTGCCGGCGGATCGTCGAGTCCCACGGGGGGACGATCTGCGCCGGCCCGCGCGCCGGTGGTGGGGCGGTGTTCACCGTCCGCCTCCCGGCCGCGGACCCCACACCGGAGGGCGGGCCGTGCCCACGCTGCTGATCGTCGACGACGTGGTTACCGCCCAGACCGGGCGGCAGGGCGTGGAGGCCGTCCGCGCCCGCCGGCCGGACACCGTCGTCCTCGACGTGCGTCTCCCGGACATGACCGGGCTGGAGGCGCTCGCGCGGATCCGCGAGGCCGACCCGCGGCTCCCGGTCATCGTCATCACCGCCTTCGCCGCCACCGGCACCGCGATCGAGGCGGTCAAGCGCGGGGCGTTCGAGTACCTGCTCAAGCCGGTCGATCTGGCGCACCTGCGGGACGTGGTCGGGCGGGCGCTGGCGCTGCGGCGGATGCAGGCGGTGCCGGCGGTCATCGCCGGCGAGACGGCCGCCGCCGACGGGGACGAGATCGTCGGCCGCAGCCCGGCGATGCAGGACGTGTACAAGGCGATCGGCCGCCTCGCTCCGGAGGACGTGACCGTCCTCGTCCTCGGCGAGAGCGGCACCGGCAAGGAGCTGGTGGCGCGGGCGGTGTACCAGCACAGCCGCCGGGCCGACAGACCGTTCCTGGCGATCAACTGCGCGGCCATCCCGGAGGGGCTGCTGGAAAGCGAGCTGTTCGGCCACGAGAAGGGCGCCTTTACCGGGGCTGACCGCCAGCGCGTCGGGAAGTTCGAGCAGGCCGACGGCGGTACGATCTTTCTCGACGAGGTGGGCGACATGGCCCCGGCCGCGCAGGCGAAGTTGCTGCGCGTCCTCCAGGAGCAGCGGTTCGACCGGGTCGGCGGGAACGAGGCGGTGCGGACCAACGTGCGGGTGATCGCCGCGACCAACCAGGATCTGGAGGCGCTCGCCGCGGCCGGGCGGTTCCGCCGCGACCTGCTCTACCGGCTCAACGGCTTCGTCGTGACCCTGCCGCCGCTGCGCGACCGCCGGGAGGACGTCCCACTGCTGACCGCCCACTTCCTCCGCCACGCCGCGGCGCGGCTCGGAAAGCCGCTCCGGGCCGTCGCCCCCGACGCGGCGGCGGTGCTCGATCGCTACCCGTGGCCGGGGAACGTACGGGAGCTCGAGAACGTAGTCCGGTTCGCGGCGATCCATGCGGCCGGCGACGACCTGACGATCGAGTCGCTGCCGGCCACTCTCCGCCGGGGCGCCGCCCCGCCGACCCCGCCGGCCGCCGACGGCCCGCTCGACGTGCGGCGGCTGGTCCGCGACCTGATCGAGGGCGGGTCGCTCGACATCTACCGGCGGGTGCTCGCCGAGGTGGACCGCGTGGTGGTCGGCGAGGTGGTGCGGCACGTCAACGGGAACCAGGTTCACGCCAGCGAGATGCTCGGCATCTCGCGCACCACGCTCCGCTCGAAGCTCCAGAGCATGGGCGGGTCGGTGACTGACTCCGAGCCGCGTGTGTAACCATCGACCACACACCGCCCTGGGTGCGTGTCCACCGTTTGGACAGCGCTGTCCAATTGTTACGCCGTGTCAGCGACGTATCTCCTTACTGATCCACTTGTTTTGTCGATCCACCGCGGCTAATCTGCGGCCCGTCGGACACGAGTTTCGGGCTCACGGAGGGCGCCATGAGGTGGCAGCGAACGTCGGCAGTGGTCGTCGCCCTGGGGCTGGTGCTTGGCGGTCCGTCGGTCGGTCGGGCAGGCTGGTTGACCCTCACGACGGGGGTCGCGGGGGCGGCCGAGCCATTCGCCACGGCCGAACTCTGGTTCGACTTCCCCGCCACGCCGCCGGTCGTGGCGGTGAACCAGCTCGGCGGCACGGGGACCGTCCAGGCCACGACCGACGGCGGCACGACCCACTTCGGCGGGCTCGGCGTCCCGGTCCTGTTGAACCTGTCGGACGGCACCGCATACCTCGCGGCCGGCGAGCCACCGGCGGGCGCGACCGGGCGCACCCCGACCGGGGTGAAGTCGGGGTCGGCCGCGTCGGTGGCGCCGGGGACGGGGGCCACGATTCCAGACGGCGCGGCCCTACTCGGGATTGCGGTCGCCGACCGGGATGCGGGCGGGCGCACGCTGACCGTGTCACTCACCGGCCAGGACGGTGCGGCCCTCGGGACGGGGACGATCGACATCCCGACCGGCGGCTGGTGGGTCGTCGGGCTCGGCCCGGACGCGAAGCCCGGCACGGGACCGGTCGAGGAGCCGGGGAATGGTGGTGAGACGCCCAACGAAGGGAGCGGGCCGCCCCCGGGGGTGCCGGAGCCGACCACACTGGTACTGGGCCTGCTCGGAGCCACCCTCTTCCCGTGGCGGCGTGGGCGGGCGGGATCATAGGCTCAGGCCCGAGGGCAGGAACGCAGGCGGGGGCACCCGAGGACACCGCGATCAAGACCGTCGGTGAGTTGCTGTTCGCCGACGGGTCGGCGTGGCGGTGTTTCTCGACCTACGGGAGATCGCTACCAGGGGTACGGGGTTCAACGTGAGCCGGCTGGCAGGGTTATTGTCGTGGGAGGCGGTGGGTAGCTTCGGGCTCGGCTGAATCGTCCGCCGGTTGGCGAAGCGGGGATGAACGGCATGCCGATTCCAGTACGACATCGCCCTGACTATCTAGCATCGTCTACGATGTTCGATCTAGCATCGTCTACGATGTTACTGGCGACGACACGACCACTGTGAAGGCGCTAGCGGCACAGACAACACCCCCGAAACGCCTTGAAAACCGGGGGTGACCAGGGGTTTTGTCCGAACCTGTTAGGCGATTTGCGCTCGCCCTCGCTAACAACTCGCGCGCGTTCTGACTCATCGCGTCCGGGCGGAAGCGCCAAACGAGGCGCCGTACTGGTGGGCATCGCCTCGGCCGATCGTGGCCGGGCGGGCGTGGACCGATCCGAAGCGCTCACCGGACGCCCCCCGAAGACTTCACAGGAGGAGCGGCGAGGCCGGGAGTCGGTCAATATCTGGCTCGTCGAAAGTGAGAAGGCCATCTCGGGTCGTCCGATCCGGTACCCGATGACGAATCCAACGACCGCACTCCGTTTGACTTAACCACGCTGTCGGTGCGGGCTTGCACCGAGCGAGGACATCGCCTGCATCAATGGATGGTCCGCTACCCTACACGACGATCGGTGAGGTGCAACGGATCAAAACGCCTGCGCGCCAAATTTCCAACTGCGGCTACCAGCTGACCACTTCAAAGGTTCATCAGCGCCCTCCGCGCATCACTTCCCCTTACTTCACGAGCGGTTTTCTCATCGAGTCGGGTGCGGCATGAGACCTGCTTTCCAAGGCGACCCACACCCCGCCATCGCCCAATCCTCCCCGCGGTGAACGCAACACAGACCCGTGACCGACACGACCCCGTGCGCCCATCGCCCGACACCCAGGATGCCCGCTCCGATGTTCACCAACGTTCCGCGCGGGCTGTCCCGCCGCGGGTTCACGCTGATCGAGTTGCTCGTCGTGATCGCCATCATCGCGGTGCTCATCGGGCTCCTCCTGCCCGCGGTCCAGAAGGTCCGAGAGGCGGCGGCCCGGATGAGCTGCCAGAATAATCTCAAGCAGATCGGACTGGCAGTGCACAACTACGAGTCCGCCAACGGCGGGTTCCCGCCGCGACGAAACCTGACGGCCGGCATGCGGCGCGGGTGGGGGCCGGCGATCCTGACGTACGTCGAACAGGCGGCCCTGAGCGGCGCCTACCGGCTCGACAAGGACTTCTACGCCCCCGAGAACGCCGCCAACATCCTGGTGCCGCTCAAGCTGTTCGTCTGCCCGTCCGGTCCCGGGGCGCGGACCGTCACCGTCGATTACTCCGGGGTCGTCTCGACCGGGGCGGCCGGCGACTACTTCGGCCCGAACAGCTTCCAGTCCACCCTGTACGGGAGCCCGGCGCTGAGCGGAAACAACACCTGCACCGCGATGCAGGACGGGGTGAACCGGAAGATCGTCGAGATCACCGACGGCACCTCGAACACGCTCCTCGTGACCGAACAGGCGGGCCGCCCGGACTTCTACATCCTCGGCAAGAAACAGCCGAGTAACACCGCCCAGTCGGCCTACAACCAGTGGGGGCCGTGGGCCGCGTACCAGGTGTCACGGTTCCAGCAGTTCGGGTCGGACGGGATCACCGCCGACGGCCCCGGCGGACCTTGCACCGTCAACTGCAACAACAGCCAGGGCGTGTACGCGTTCCACACCGGCGGGGCGAACGCGGCATTCTGCGACGGGTCGGTGCGGTTCCTGCGGCAGACGCTCCACCCGAACGTCCTGTTCGGGATCATCACAGCCAACGGCGGCGAGATTCTCAGCGGCAACGACTTCTGACGGAGCGGGAAATGCGACACGGGCTGACGCGCATCGAGTTGGCGGTGGCGGCGGGTGTGCTCCTCTTCGGCGCGGGGCTGGTACTGCCGCGCGTGCAGGCGGCACGAGACGGCGCGGCGCGGACGCGCTGTACCGACAACCTCCGCCGCCTCGGCCAGGGGTGTGCGGAGTTCGAGAAGGCGAACGGCGGGCTCCCGCCGCGGCGCGCCGGGTTCAACAACGGCGCCCCCTACGGCGGGTGGGGCTCGCACATCCTCCCGTACATCGGCGAGGACGCGGTGGCGAAGCGGTACAGCCTCCGGCACGACTTCTTCGACCCCGTGAACAAGGCGGCGGCCGAGACGGCGGTGGCGACGTTCCTCTGCCCCGCCGCGCCGCCCGGTCGCACTGTCGGCATCCAGTCGCAGGCGTCCACCAAGTCCGAGAACCCGGACAAGGACACGGTGTTCTCGGTCAAGGCCGGGGTGAGCGACTACATCGCGTCGAACGGCGTGCTCATCGCCCGCGGCGGGTACGGGTTGAACGCCAACGCCGCCGACCAGATGGTCGGGAACCAGCGCCAGCCGATGACCGATAACGAGTTCTCACCGCTGTCGAAGGTCACCGACGGACTCTCCTGCACGCTGCTGCTCATCGAGCAGGCGGGGCGGCCGGGCACGTGGCGGAACGGCAAGCAGACGGACGGCGCGGGGCAGTTCGGGATGAGCAACAACGCCCGCGGCCCGTGGGCCGGGTGGGAGTCGATCGCGTTCGGGGCCGCCGACCGCGCCACCGGCGAGGTGCCCGGCCGCGGCGACGCCACCGACTGCTCGGTGAACTGCAACAACTGGTTCGGCGTGTACGGCTTCCACCCGGGCGGGGCGAACGTGCTGATGTGCGACGGGTCGGTCCGGTTCGTCGGCCCGCGGCTCGACCCGCTCACGTTCGCGTACCTGACGCTCCGCGACGACGGCCACCTGATCGCCCCGACCGACTTCTAACCGCGAGCCCGCATGACCGCGCCCCGCACGCTCCTCCTGCTCGCCGCGCTCGCGTGCCCGCCGGCGGCCCGCGCCGCCGACCCCGCCGCGCTCGCCGCCACGATCGACGCCCGCCTCGCCGCCGGATGGGCAGCCGCGGGCGTGGCGCCGGCGCCGCTCGTGGACGACGCCGCGTTCCTCCGCCGTGCCTCGCTCGACCTGATCGGCCGCGTCCCGACCGTCGCCGAGGCCCGGGCGTTCCTCGCCGACGCCGCGCCGGACAAGCGGGCGCGGCTCGTCGCGCGTCTGATCGACTCCGGCGGCCACACCCGGCACATGGCGACGTTCTGGCGGCGGGCGTGGGTGCCGCAGGCCGACACCCCCGAGTTCGCCCGCCTCGCCGACGGCTTCGAGGCGTGGGTCGCCGCCCGCGTGCAGGACGGCGCCCCCTACGACCGCGTCGTGCGCGAGCTACTCACCGCCGCCGACGCGCCCCGCGGCCGCACCGCCGTGGCCACGCCGGTCGGGTTCTTCGCGGCCAGTGAGAACAAGCCCGAGAACCTCGCCGCAAACACCGCCCGAGCGTTCCTCGGGGTGAACCTCGACTGCGCCCAGTGCCACGACCACCCGTTCGCCCGCTGGACCCGCGACCAGTTCTGGCAGACCGCCGCGTTCTTCGCCCCGCCCGGCCGCGACGCCGCCGGCAAGGCGACGCCGCCGCGGGTGACGATCCCGAACACGAAGAAAACACTCGGCCCCGAACTGCTCGACGGCTCCGCGGCGGCGTGGCCGGCGGCGCCCGCGCCCGACACCGGTCGCACGCTCCTCGCCGGCTGGCTGACGGCACGCGGCAACCCGTATTTCGCCCGCAACGCGACGAACCAACTGTGGGCGCACGCCTACGGCACGGCGCTCGTCGAGCCGCTCGACGACATGAGCGGCGAGGGCGCGACCGCCGGCCCGCAGGCCGACCTGCTCCGTGAACTCGCCGACGCGTTCACGGCGAGCGGGTTCGACCTGAAGTACCTCACCCGCGCACTGGTGCTGACGCGGGCGTACCAGCTCTCGGCGGTAGCGCC
>JAFKFQ010000643.1 GCA_017308215.1 bacterium
GAGGAGTGGAACGTGGACGCGTGGGAGTTCCCGGAGCGGCGGGGGATTTGGCTCACCTTTCGGTCCCGGTCGAGTGGATCGTCAGGTACACCGAGCCGACCACCGGCCGCCCGTCGGCCGCGGTCAGGTTGTAGCCGACGTGCATCTGCATCACCGGCCGCAGCTTCTTGAAGCGGATCGTCACCGTCTTCCCGTCCGGGCTGAGGCTCGCGGCCTGCACTGGCACCGGCTCCTCGCCCTCGCCCGGTTCGGTAACGCGCCAGCGCTTCGAGCCGTAGTCGCCGGACCAGCGGTAGTTCCAGTACGACCCCTGGAAGCGGGCCGCGTCCGCGGCCTGCGCCGGGTCGAGCGCCCTCGTGAAGGTGAGTTTGATGGTGTCGCCCTCGACTGCCATCGCCGCCGGCACGTCGAGCGGCCGGCCGGTGTAGCGGACGCGCTGGAGCGACCCGTCAGCCTTCGCCGCCGTCTGCCAGCCGTTCAGCCCGCAGACGTACAGCGTGCCGTCCGTGTGGAAACGACCGCGGCAACTGCCGGAAAGGAACTGCATGTCGAGCGGCGCGACGCCGCCCTGCACGCGGCCGTCACCGAGTTCCTGGCGCAGCAACACGAACGCGCGGCAGCGGCCGAAGGAGAGGTGGAGCGGCTTCCCGGCGAGCGGGCCGAACGTCTTCTCCGGCACCCACACCTGCCCGCCGGCCGAGTTGTCGACCTCGCGCGGCAACCAGCACAGCGGCGGGTCGTAGGTCTTCGGCGGGGTCGGGCGGTGGTGCGCCCGCATGTCGCCGTAGAAGCCGCCCTTCTTGTACTCGTCGATCCGCGTGGCCGGCATCCAGTTCCCCTCCTGGTCGGCGCCGGTGAGGATGCCGGTGGGCGACATCCCCATGCCGATCGGGTGGCGGAGGCCGGTGGCGAACGTTTCGGCCTTCGACCCGTCCTTCGAGACCTTGATGAGCGTGCCGCCGGAGGGCGTGTCGGTGTCGCCGGTCTTGAAGAAGTAGAAGTTGCCGGACGGGTCGGTTTCGAGGCAAGTGTCGTAGGCGTGCTCGCCGCCGCCAGTGTGCCAGTCGTTGCACACGCACTCGTAGAAGTCCGTCTCGCCGTCGTTGTTGTTGTCGTGTAGCCGCGTGAGCTGGCCGCGCTCGAGTACGACGACCTTCCCGTCCACGACTTTCAGTCCGAGCGGGTGGTAGAGGCCCGTCGCGCAGCGCTGCCACGAGCACGTCCCCGCGGCGTCGTTAACGGTGACGAGCCACACGTCGCCGTGACACGTACACATCGCGACGCGGCCGTCCGGGAGGAAGTCGAGGCCGGTACAGAAGAACAGGGCGCCGAAGCGGTTCTCGTACGGGATGGTGAGCGTATCGACGGCGAACGGCCCGGCGTCGGTGCCGCGAACGAGCTTCGTGACGATCGGCTCGCCCCACCGTTTCGGGCCGGGCTTCGTGTAGGGAACAACGAACGTCCTGTTCACGCCGTCGATACCCTGCACGTCGTCTTGAAACGCCAGCAACTGCGATTCGTCCAGCGGCCGGACGTTGAAGACCCGGCCGTCCGTCGCTCGGAAGTGGAGTTTTTTCGCCGTGGACCCGACCACGAGGTTGCGCGCCAATGGGTGACCGAGTCCGAAGCTTAACGCCTGCCTGGCGTACTCCAGCACTTCAACTCCACCGACTGTGTACGACCAAACCACTTGGTCACCGTGGACGTAGTGCCCGCGGAACTTCACCCACTCCTTCGGCAGGGGCGCCGTGAAGCGCCCGGGCGGTGGAACCCAACTGCCGTCGGGATCGGCCCAACCGGGACCAGGCGGGGCCGCGAACAGCATTTTCCCGATCGGGAACGGCGTGTTGAGCAGGCCGAAGCGGCGGTCACTGTGCTGGAGGTAGCCGCCGGTCCACGCCGCCGCGAGCTGGCACGTCGAGCGGTCGAAGACCGCGCCTCCCTTCCCGTCCGGGAAGCGCACGACGCTCGCCTTGTAGACCCGCTGCTTCCCGGTACCGAGCGGGTAGTCCATCGTGCAGTTCAGGACCGGGCCGGTGTCCATCTGGCGGAAGCGGGCGTCGACCCAATCCTTGTCGGTGGCGCGCTCCCACGCCTCCTTGCCGGCCGGGCGCGGGGTCCAGTCGGCGAGCACCGGGTCGAGGCCGGGGGGCAGCCCTGCCGGGCGCGGCGGCGGGGCGACCGGCGGTTGAGCGGGGAGTAGCAGCGCAAGAGCGAGCGAGAGCATGAGGGAGGCCCAGTAAATAGCCCCCGGCTTGCCGGGGATCTGGCGTGTTTCCCCCGGCAAGCCGGGGGCTATGTACCGGTCACCGCCTCGCCCGCACGTCGTAGCAGTAGAGTACGTCGCCCTCGCGCAGGTAGAGGCGGCCATCGCACACGACCGGGTGCGCCCACGACGGGCCGTTCCGCCGCGGCGCCTGGAACGAGCCGACTTCGCGGTACCCGCCCGGCGACGGATCCACCAGCGCCATCGTGCCGTTGTCGTAGTGGAAGTACAGCCGGCCGTCGGCGAACGTCACCGACGCCGACCCGCGCCCGGTCCCCTCGTCCTGCCGCTTCCAGATCACCTTTCCGGTCTTCACCTCAGCACAGTACGGGTGGCCGCTGTCGTCGGTGTCGCCGTATACGTAGTCGCCCACCTGGATGACACCGCCGTGCTTATTCGTCAGCTCGCGGGCGTAGTACACCTCGCGGACCGTGATGCGGCCGTCGGTCACCGTCAGGTGGAGGAGCGACGCCCCGCGGCCGTAGCCGATGCTGCTGAAGATGGTGTCGCCCATGACGATCGGCGTCGGCACGTTCGCGGTGTTGCCGCCGAGCTTCTCGTGCTTCCACAGTACCCGGCCGTCCAGGCTGACGCCGACGAGCCCGCCGTTGAACAACTGCACGTAGTGCCGGATGCCGCCGATGTTCGCCACGACCACCGACGAGTAGCCGGCCTCCGTGTGCTTCGTGTCGATCGGGCAGCGCCAGATCTCCTTCCCGGTCGCCTTGTCGAGCGCCACCATCGTCGCCTCCTTGCCGCCGGGGGTGACGATGACGCGGTCGCCGTCCACGAGCGGCGACTCACAGTAGTTCCACCCGCCCTTCTGCCCGCCGAACTCCTTGGCGAGGTTGCGCTGCCACACCGTTTTCCCGTCACGGTCGATGCACACCAGGTCGCCCATCTGGCCGAGGGCGTAGACGCGGTCACGGTCCACCGTCGGCGTGCACCCGAGGCTGCCGCCGGCGGGGCCGACTGCGGCGGTCCACACGACCTTCCCGTCGGCGCGGTTGATGGCGACGACGTGCGAGTCTTTCCCCCTGTTCCCGAGCGTGTAGATGCGGTCGCCGCTGACGCTGACGGTGCTGTAGCCGCCGCCGATGCCGGTGGCCGTCCACTCCAGCGGCGGCCCCTTCTCCGGCCAGCTCTGGAGGAGCCCCTTCTCCTTCGAGACGCCGTCGCGCGCCGGCCCGCGGAACTGCGGCCAGTCGGCGGCCTGGAGTGCGAGTGTGGGTGTGAGTGCAAGGGCGAACGAGGCGAGGATGCAGCGGGAGAGCATGAGAGGCTCCGGGCGGGACGGGTGCGGGTGGCGGGACGAACCACCGCAGCATAAACCGCCGCGCGTCGCGTGTCGAGGAGCCGGCGGTGGCTGGTTAGGCCGCGGCGCGAGCCAATCCGCGGCTCGCGCCGCGGCCTAACCAGCCACCGGCGTCACTCGCGCACGATCTTTAGCACCCGGCCGTTGCTGGCGTCGGAGATGAACAGCTCCCCGGTCCGTGGGTGCGCGATGATGCCGTGAGGCTGGTTGAACTCGGCCGCCCGCGGGTCGCCGCCGACGCCCGCCGTGCCGCGGCGCCCGGTGCCGGCAACGAGTACGACCTCGCCCTTCGCCGGGACGTAGCGCACAATCCGATGGTTCTCTGTGTCGGCGATCAGCACGGTGCCGTCGCGGTCGATGCACAGGTGCTTCGGGCCGTTCATCGCCGCGGCGAGCGCGGCGCCGACACCCATCCCAGCGCGGCCGGTGCCGGCGACGGTGCGGATGCGGCCGTCCGGTGACACCACCCGTAGCGCGTGCCCGCCGCGCTCCAGGATGTATAGGTTCCCGTCACGGTCCACGGCGTGTGCCCGCGGGTCTACGAGCGGTTGATCGACCGCCGGCTCGCCGTCCTTCGGCACGCCCTTCTGGCCGTTCCCGGCGACGGTCGCGACGACCCCGGTCTTCAGATCGACCTTGCGGATGCGGCGGTTGTCCAGGTCGGTGATGAAACAGGCGGTGCCGGCCGGGTCGAACGACACGCAGAAGCAGCCGCCGAATTTCGCCTTCGCCGCCGGCCCGCCGTCGCCGCTGAACCCCTTCTCGCCGGTGCCGGCGAACGCGCTCACGGTCTTGGTCTGAGGGTCGTAGACCCGCACGCAGTTGTTCCAGGTGTCAGCGAGATAGACCTTCAAATCCGGCCCGACGGCGAGGCTGTGCATGCCGTTGAACGTGGCCTTGTCCCCCGGCCCGCCGTCGCCCGCGTGCCCCTTCTCCCCAAGCGCGCCGGCGAGGGTGGTGATCTTTCCGTCCGGGGTGACCGCCCGCAGCCGCTCGCCCTTCGCCATCTCCACCAGGACTACGGGGCCGCCGGGCATAAAGTCCACGCCGAACGGCTGTACTACCTTCGCCCCCGCCGCGGGGCCACCGTCCGGCCCGTCGCCACCGGCGACGAGGACGAGCTTGTCCGCCCTGGTGGCGGGCGACAGGAACAGCACGACGAGCAGCGCACGCAGGCAGGGCATGACCGACACCTCGGGAGGAAGCGGGGCGGGTATCGTAGTGCGGGCGCGAAGCGGGTGCGCCCGCGGGCCGGCGTCAGTCGTCACCGCGGCGAGACTTCTTGCGCCGCTTCGGCGGCGGCACCACCATCATCGTCGGGTACTCGTCCCAGATCAGCCGCACCGGGTACGATTCGCCGTCCAGCGCGTCCTCCGGCAGGTTTTCCTCGTCGAGCGGGCCGAGGTCCATGAACGCCGAGTAGACCTCCCACCCGCCCGTGAACCCGTCGGGGAGGCGTTCGCGACCGAGCGCGTCGAGTTGCTTCTTCGTCAGTCGAGCGACTGTCGCCTCGTCCCGGTCCGCCGGCTTCCGCTTCTTCGCCCGCACCGCTCTCACCCGCCGGGCGAGGGCGCGCATGGTGTCGGCCGGCACGTCGGGATCGGGCGAGACCAGGACGAGAGCGATGGCCCACATCAGCCCCTCGGGCGGCTCCACGTCCACGATCCACGCGGTTGTATCCTCCCCGCGCTCGAGGATGTCGGCCCGCACACGCCCCGAGGTCTTGCTCGCCCAGACGAAGAAGGCGACGACCGCAACCCCCAGGAGCACAACAATCCCCACCACAATCCAAAGCCAGACCGGCATCACGGCACTCCGCGGGCGACCGCCCCGGCCGACGGCCGGGGGCGGAACAGGCTTGAAGGTTGAAACCGTAGCTAATCAATCGAGCGGCGACAAGAACGCTATCCGAACCGACGCGCCCACCGGGTCAGCGGGATTTGACCGGCTCCAGTACATAGCCGCCGGGGTTGCCCTTCGAGTCGGCGAACACCTTCGGGCGCTCGGGCACGTTACCGCGGACCGCGTCGTACTTGCGGAGCGGCACCCCCTGGTACGAGCGCACCCAGCGGACGTTCTTCCCCTCGAAGCGGACGATGCCGACCCGGACTACGTCGCGGCCGGCGTCCTTGAACTTGAAGTCGAGCCACACCGGGTCGGCCTTCGCATTCAGCACCAACTCGCCGACCCACTGCTGGGCCTCGTTGTCCCAGTCGGTGTAGAACGCCGCCGTTGCCGGCCCGTCCGGTTCGAGGCGGGTGAACAAGTCCCACGTCATGCCGCCGTTCGGGTTGAGTTGCTTCTCGCGCGGCAGTTCGGGGCTGATCTCGCGCCAGTTCCCGGTCAGCTTCGCCCGGACCGCCGCTTCGTCCGGGCGCGGCTGCGCGTGCGAAGCGGCGACAACCGCCGCGAAACACGCCAGCGCCACCGCCGTGCGTCGGATCATCGCGTCACGCTTCACCGCCACTCCGGCGGCGCTCCGGGCGTGTACGGGTTGAGGAAGAAGCCGCGAACTGTATCACCCTCACGGTTGTGGTTTGCACGGCGGGCGTCGTAGACGCGCGTGTTGAACGTCAGCACGACCGGCTCGTCGGTCGCGGCGGCAAGCGGGTAGTTCGGTTCATACAGCGTCACGCGCACCTCACCGCTGTCGCGGTCCTCCGAGAAGCCGGTGGCGAGCACCTGGTGGTTGTGGCCCATGTCCCACGGGTTCCGCGAGGCCGTCTTGATGAGCATGAGCGGCGCCGGGCGGCCGGCGGCGAGCTCGGCGCGCAGTTTCAGCCACTCGCGCTGCGTCGTCAGGTACGGCACCGTCGCCGTGGGGTGTGCGCCGCGGCCGGTGCGGGCGGCGTCGGGACGGCCCATCCACTGGTAGATGCGCGTCACGCCCCAAGGCAGGTGGAAGCTGGCCCAGAGCCGGCGCGCCAGGTACTCGTGCAGGCCG
>JAFKFQ010000740.1 GCA_017308215.1 bacterium
GGGCCAAGGCCTGGCGGTGGGTCGCGGTGACGGCCGCCGTGACCGCGCTCGTCGTCCGCCTGTCCCGGAGCCGGGCCGCGTTCGCCGACCCGGCCGGCCCGACCCCGCCGGTCCTGACGACCGACCGGTACGCCGTCTACGACCACCTCTCGGGGGATCGACGGCAGGTCTGCGGGGCTCACCTCCGGCGGGACTTCCAGGCCATGATCGGCCGAGCGAACGGCGGGTCGGGGATCGGGACCGACCTCCTCCTCCACGCCGACATCCTGCTCGACCAGCGGAAGCGGGTCCGAGACGGGACGCTCACCCGCCGGGGGTTCCGGCAGACCTACCTGGGGTGGCTCCGGGCCGAGGTCCGCGACCTGCTCACGAACGGGGCGGCGTCCACGTGCCCCAAGACGGCGGGAGCGTGCCGGGAGATCCTGGCCGCCGAATTGTCGCTCTGGACGTTCGCCCGGGTAGACGGCGTGGAACCGACGAGCAACGCCGCCGAGCGGGCGGTACGTCATGCGGTCTGCTGGCGGAAGACGAGCGATGGGACGGACAGCGAGGCCGGGAGTCGGTTCGCCGAGCGGGTGCCGACCGTCGTCGCCAGTTGCCGGCAACAGGGGCGGGACGTGCTGGCGTTCCTGGTAGACGCGGTTCAAGCCGCCAGGACCGGGACCGCTGTACCGTCACTCGTCCCCGCCGGGGTGTGAACGGTTACGAGACCGAGACGGCCATTCCGACCACTGAATCGAGGGGCACGACCTACCGCGTTCGTCTTCCTGTTCAGGATGTTGAAGCGGTCCGGCAGCTGGCGCGGGCGGAAAGCCACCGCCTCGGCAAGGACATCTGCTGGACGGTGCTGCTCCGTGGAGCACTCAAGAAGCTGGCCCAGGAGCAGCCGCCCATCGCCTGAAAACGAGACGGGGCGTCCGTCATCCCGATCAACACCCGCGGGCACGCCGGCGACCCGGGCGGGAAGTACCGCCGGCAGATGGCCCGGCGGTTCGTCCCGAAGCCGGACGGGTCGCGGGCCCGGCGGGTGTTCGGCCAGCGGTGGCAGGTGGAGTCCGCGTTC
>JAFKFQ010000644.1 GCA_017308215.1 bacterium
GGTGATCCCGGCGGGCGAACGCACGGGGCGGCTGGGTTTGCGCCCCGGCCGGGCATTATACCGGCCCGACCGGCGGGCGCCGGTTTGCTATAATTCCTCACTCAGCCCGCCATGCCCCGAGCCACCGCCTCCATGAAGATCGTCAAGTACCCGCACCCCGCCCTGCGGACCGCCGCGCAGCCGGTGACCGCCATCGACAAGGAGGTACAGCTCGCCGCCGGGCGGATGCTCGACCTGATGTACTCCGCCGCCGGCCTCGGCCTCGCCGCGCCGCAGGTGAACCTCGGCTACCAGCTCCTCGTCATGAACTTCGAGGGCGACCCCGAGCGGAAGGACGCCGAGTGCGTCGCCATCAACCCGGTGATCGTCGAGAGCAAGGGATCGATCAACGACCGCGAGGGGTGCCTGAGCTTCCCCGGGCTGTACCAGAACGTGCGCCGGGCGAAGTCGGTGAAGGTGCAGGCGTACAACCTGAAGGGCGAGCTCTACGAGATGACGTGCAGCGACCTGCCGGCACGGGTATGGCAGCACGAGATCGACCACCTCCAGGGCGTGCTGTTCATCGACAAGATGGGGCCACTGGGCAAGCTCGGGAGCAAGCGCGACATCGACAAGTTCATCGCCGACTTCGAGAAGGACAAGAAGAAGGGCGAGATCGACGCGAACCTGATCCCGAAGCTGTAGTCGGACGCCACCCGCGCTGCGGTGCCCGGGGCTATCGAATCTCAGGCCGCTGGCCTGAAAACCAACCGCTCTCTTCAGCCCAAAGGGCTGGGATACCATAGCCCGGGGCAATGCCCCGGGCGGCGTCCGACCGGCGCCTTTCACGACACCACCCCGGGGCGGTATGCGTCTGCTGATGATGGGCACCGGCACGTTCGCCGAGCCGACGTACGAGGCGCTCCTGGCGAGCTACCCGGGCGAGGTGGTCGGGCTCGTCACGCAGCCGGAGCGGGATGGCGGGAGCAAGCGCGGCAGCACCCGCCAGACCGGCAAGGGGATGGCCGCCATCGCCGCCGCCGCCGGGCTGCCGGTCGTGCAACCCGAGAGCATCAACACGCCCGACGGCCTCGCCGCCTACCGCGATCTGCGGCCCGAACTCGTGGTCGTCGCCGCCTACGGACAAATCCTGTCGCGCGAGGTCATCGCGGCACCGACGGTCGGCATCATCAACGTCCACGCCTCACTGCTGCCTAAGTACCGCGGCGCCGCACCGGTGGCGTATGCGATCCTCAGCGGCGAGACGCAGTCCGGCGTGACGATCATCAAGGTTACCCCCGGCCTCGACTCGGGCGACATGATCCTGCAGGAATCGCTCGACATCCGCTCCGACGACACGACCGGCACGCTCGAAGCCCGTCTCGCCGAACTCGGCGCCCGGCTGGCGGTCGAGGCGGTGGCGAAGTACCGGGCCGGCGGCCCCGTCGAGGGCGCGAAGCAAGACCCGGCGCTCGTGACGAAGGCGCCGAAGATCAAGAAGGAGTTCGGCCTAATCGACTGGTCGAAGCCCGCTGCCGAGATCGAGCGCCACGTCCGCGCGATGCAGCCGTGGCCGACGGCGTACACGTTCCTCCACCGGCCGGGCAAGGAGCCGATGCGGGTGATCGTGAGCGAAGTGGCCGAGTTCCCAGTCCGCTGGGATCCGAACGCATTGCCCGGGACCGCATTCACCGACCCGATGGGCAAGTTCCCGGCTTCATTCTTCATCGTTTGTGGTCCCGAGGACAACGGCGCAACACGCGGGGTGGTCGAGATCAACGCCCTTCAGCCCGCGGGAAAGAAACGGATGACGGCGGCCGAGTTCCTGCGCGGTTATCCAATCGTGCCGGGGATGCACTTCGGGCCGGAGGTGCAGTCGTGACCGCGACCGCCCGGCAGGCCGCGGCCGACATCCTCCACCGCTCCGTCAGCCGCGACGGGTTCGTCGCCGAGCTGATCGACGATCAGCTCGCTCGCACCCCGCTGTCGCCGCAGGACCGGCGGTTCGTCACGCAGCTCGTGTTCGGGGTCGTCCGCCGGCGGGCGACGCTCGACGCCCTCGTCCGCCCGTTCGTGAACCGCGCGCCGAGCACCGTGGACGACCGCCTCTGGGACGTGCTCCACCTCGGCGCGTTCCAGCTCGCGTTCCTCACGCACGTCCCGAAGCACGCGGCGGTGAACGAGAGCGTCGCCCTCGCCGCCCACGTCGGCCGCCCACAGGCGACCGGGTTCGTCAACGGCGTGCTCCGCCGCGTCGCAGACCTGGTGACGGACGGGTTCACCGGGAATGCCGGCACGGCGGCGCTGCCGTTCGACGTCCACGAAACGCCCGGACCGGAGGGGCGCGAGCGCCACCCGCGCTTCCGCGTGCTGGCGGTCCCGGTCCTCCCCGACCCGGTCGCCGACCCGGTGAGCTACCTGGCGGCTGGGTTCTCGTGGCCGCGCTGGCTGGCACGGCGGTGGCACGACCGCTACGGGGCGTGGGAGGCGATGCGCCTCGGGTTCTGGTTCAACGCCGCACCGCCGCTGTGGGTACGCACGAACAAGCTCCGCACCGACCGCGAGAGCTACCGCCTCCAGCTCGCCGCCGCGCTGATCGACGCCGAGCCCGGCGAGCACCCGCAGTCGCTCCGGTTCGCCGAGCACCACCCCGTCCGCGACCTCCCCGGCTACGCCGCCGGCGACTTCGCGGTACAGGATCACTCGTCGATGCTGGTCGCGTCCGCGCTGAACCCGCAGCCGGGCAACCGCATCCTCGACCTCTGCGCCGCCCCCGGCGGCAAGACGACGCACCTCGCCGAACTCGCCGACAACCGCGCCCGCATCGTCGCCTGCGACGCCGACCCGAAGCGCCTGGAGACGGTGACGACGCTGTGTCAGCGGCTCGGCGTCCGGGGCGTCGAGACGGTGCTGCTGACGGAGCGCGACGACCCGCCCGCCGGCCCGTTCGACGCCGCGCTGGTGGACGTGCCGTGCAGCAACACCGGCGTGCTCGGCCGCCGCCCGGAGGTGCGCTGGCGGCTGAAGCCGAACGAGTTCGAGCACCTGATCCGGCTGCAAACCCGCCTGCTGATCCAGGCGGTCGAGCGGGTGAAGCCGGGCGGTGTGGTGGTGTACTCGACGTGCAGCATCGAGCCGGACGAGAACGAGGGCGTGGTGTCCGCCGTGCTCCACGGGATGCCCGGGCTGCGGCTCGAGACCGAGCACCACGCCGTCCCCGGCCGCCCGTCCGACGGCGGCTACTGGGCGCGCCTCCGCGTGCCGCGCGTCGCTCCCTACCGCGGCTGACACGCCCGCGGTACGATCAGTTCATTACGCCCGGGAGAATGCCGTGAGCACAGCCGCGCCTCCGCTGACACCGGACGACCTGCTCAGGATGGGCAGCGCGGGCAAGGGGTACGAACTCGTCAACGGCGAACTCCGGGGGACGAACGTGAGTACCGAATCGTCCCGGGTCGGCGTCAAGGTCTGCACCCGGCTCGAAAACCATGTCGAGGCGATGGGGCTCGGCTGGGTGTTTCCGGCCGACACCGGATTCCGCTGCTTCCGGGACGAGTCGGGGAAAGTGCGCAAGCCGGACGGGGCGTTCATCTCTTTCGCCACACTCCCGCCCGACCAGTACGAGCCCGACGGATTCTGCGTCACCGTGCCGGATCTCGTGGTCGAGGTGGTGTCGCCGAACGACCTCGTGGACGAGAAGCGGGACGAGTGGCTGTCGGCCGGCGTCAAGGTTGTCTGGATCGCCTATCCACGCACCCGGACGATCCAGGTGTACCAGGCGGGAAACCGACCGCTCCTTCTCCGCGAACCGGACAACCTCACCGCACCCGACCTGTTGCCAGGCTTCTCGACTCGTGTCGCCGACATCTTCCGACGCCCGGGAGAGGCACCCGTACAATAGCGGTTTCCGCCATCGGCCCCGTGTTTACAACGGATCACCCGATCATGCCCCGGACCGTGTACATCGAGACCGTCGGCTGCCAGATGAACGTGCTCGACAGCGAGCTCGTCGTCGCGGCGCTCCACAAGGCCGGCTACCAGATCAGCGACCAGCCCGCCGACGCCGACCTGCTCCTGTTCAACACCTGCTCCGTCCGCGAGCACGCCGAGGACAAGGTGTACTCGGCGCTCGGCCGCGTCGCGCCGCTCAAACGCGCGAAGCCGGGCACCGTCGTCGGCGTACTCGGGTGCATGGCGCAGAAGGACCAGGAGCTCATCCGCAAGCGGGCGCCGCACGTCGATCTGGTCGTCGGCACCGGGCAGCTCGCGCGCGTGCCGGAACTGGTCGAGAAGGCGCGCGAGACGGGCCAGCCGCAGTACGCGCTCAGCCTCGGCCGGGCCGACGCCGGGCGGCACGCGGTCGAGGCGAGCTTTGTCAGCTTCGACCCGGCCCGCGACTCGGCGGCCCGGCCGACGCCGTTCCAGGCGTTCGTGCGCGTGCAGTTCGGGTGCGACAAGTTCTGCACCTACTGCGTCGTGCCGTCCACCCGCGGGCCGGAGCAGAGCCGCCACCCGGACCACATCCTTGCCGAGGCGACGCAGCTCGCCGGGCAGGGGTGCAAGGAGATCACGCTGATCGGGCAGACGGTCAACAGCTACGAGTTCGACCACGGCGACGGCCGCCGCACGCGCCTCGCCGACGTGCTGGCGAAGCTCGACGCGGTGACCGGTTTGGAGCGTGTCCGGTTCGTCACCAACTTCCCAAAGGACATGACGGACGACCTGCTCCAAGCCGTCCGCGACCTGAAGACGGTGGTGAAGTACCTGCACGTCCCGGCGCAGAGCGGGTGCGACGAGGTGCTGAAGCGGATGAAGCGGCTGTACACCGTCGGCGAGTACCGCGACATGCTCGCCCGCTGCCGCGAGCTCGTTCCGGGCGTGTCGGTCAGCTCGGACTTCATCGTCGGCTTCTGCGGCGAGACGGAGGCGAGCTTCCAGAAGACGATGGAGCTCGTGCGCGAGGCACGGTTCAAGAACAGCTTCATCTTCAAGTACAGCGAGCGGCCGGGCACGAAGGCGGCGGAGCGCTACGCGGACGACGTGCCCGAGGACGTGAAGAAGCGCCGAAACAACGACCTACTCGCCGTCCAGAACGCCAACAGCCTCGCCGACCATCGCGCGCAAATCGGCCAGATGGTCGAGGTGCTGGTCGAGGGGCCGAGCAAGCGGGCGCAAGGCCGAGCGGCCGCGGGGGGCGAGGTCATCCAACTGACCGGACGCTCGATGGCGGACCACATCGTCGTGTTCGACGGCACGCCGCGGCTGGTCGGGAACACGGTGCGCGTGCGCGTGGACGACGCCAGCGCGTTCACGCTGTACGGCCGCGTCGTGACCGGCGAGGGGACCGCCGCCGGGTTTGCTTACACGCCCGACAGCGCTCGCGCCGCCGCAGAGGGAGAAGACGCACCCGCGTACCCTGCGCCGCTCGACTTCGCGCCGCCGGCGGAGAAGCGCATCGGTCTGCCGCTGGCGTGAAGTAAGAGCAGTTCGTGGGTGCGGTATCCCACGGTGCATAGAATGACGCTCGAACCGCGGCCGGGGGCCGCGCCTATCCGGGAGATGACATGGCCAGCCCGAATGTGGTCGAATTCACGAGCGACAACTGGAGCGAACACGTGACCAGCGGGAAGCTGGTCGTTGCCGACTTCTGGGCGCCGTGGTGCGGCCCGTGCCGGCAGTTGTCGCCGGTCATCGACCAGCTCGCCGACCAGTACGCCGGGCAGGTGACGGTCGGCAAGCTGAACGTGGACGAGAACAGCGCCGTCGCCGTGAAGTACGATGTAATGACCATTCCCCGCGTGCTGTTCTTCAAGGGGAGCGACGTACCGGTCCACCAGGAGATCGGCGTGCTCCCGAAGGCGGAGTTGGAGAAGTTGGTGAAGAAGTACAGCGACTGAGCCGGCACCGGAGGTCGGGTCGACCGGTCGGTGTCGGCCCCGCGAACGGCCGGCGTGAGCCGGTTGGTTGTTGGTACAGGTGCCCGAGCGGACCACTCGGGTGACCGGGCGGCTCGTTAGGCCGCAGTACCAACGACCAACCGGCTCACGCCGGCCGTTCGGCACGTCGGGACGAAGACGGCGTTAACCGATCCTTCCTGTTCAAGTCCGCCCGCCGCGCGTGTCGATAAACCCTGCGGGTTGTTCCGCCCGTAAGGGGTGCCGCGTGGCCCACGAACCCGACCCCGCCGATCTGCTCCGCGAAGCTCATTTCCTCCGCGAGGCCGCCGCCCGCGACCGGGAGCGAGCGCGCAAGCTCGCCGTCCGCTACGCCCGTCGCGTCCGCGAGAAGTGGTCCGCCGTCCGCGCCGAACTGCTGGCGCGACGCGCGGAGCTCGACGAGGCGCGCGGGCAGCTGTCCGCCGAGGCGGCGTGCTTCCACCACGCCCGCACCGAGTACGCCACCCGCGCCACGGAAGAGGCGCAGCGCCTCCGCGCCGAGTGGGACGCGCTCGACGCCCAGCGACAACGACTTCATGCCGAGTGGACCGAGGTGCAGGAGACCGTCGGCCGCCAGGAGGCCGATG
>JAFKFQ010000645.1 GCA_017308215.1 bacterium
GGCCGGCGTGTTCGTCGGGTAGGGGCCGGTTCCGTTTCGCCGCGGTGAAAGACCCGTACGGCGGCGATCTCCGTGCGGGACGCCGTGGCCGGGATTCCGGCCACGGGTCAGCTCGAAACGAAGGACCGGCCGACGACCTTCGACACTTCCCCCCCGCCCGGGGTAGCTCCCTCAGAGGGGTACCGGCACTCGCCGGCGCCCGCCCGAGGGCGCACTCGCGTGACCACCCCACCCGACTTCACATTTCCCCTCCAGCAGTCGCGCTGGTGTTGGCCGCCCGGCGCCTGTTGCTTCGGTCCGACACTTCGTCCCCCGGCCGGGCAATTCACACGTCCCGAGACTCCCGCCAGACGGCCGCCGGTCGCCGCGCCGAAGGTCGCTGTGGGCCACACCCCCGGGGTGCCCGTACGTGACGACCCCGCACCCCATCACGTCCTACCCGCCTACCGACGTCGGACACGTCTCGCCCCGCCGGGGTAGTTCCCTCATAGGGGCGGCCATGACGGCGGTCCCCGCCCGAGGATCACCCCGTGATCGATCACCTCACGCACCTCCACCCGTCCGAGATGACCCCGGCCGAGCGGGCCGCGGCCGTCGCCGCCATCCTCGCCGCCGGCCTCCTCCGGCACCTCCACCCCGAGGACTTCCCGCCACCGGCCGCCACTCGGGATTCTCAGGAAATCCCAGGCGAATCGACTTGAAGACTGGCGGCCGTCGAGCGTTACTGTCCACGCCGGTTAACGACCCCCGAGACGCGAGAGGAGACCCATGCCCGCGAAGACCGAGACCCCGCCGCCGTCGCTCGCCCGGGAGCTGGCGGCCCTCGACCGGATGACCACGGCCGAGCTCCGCGAGAAGTTCGCCGCCGTGTTCGACGAGCCGACCACCGCCGGGAACCGGGCGTGGCTCCTCCGCCGGGTCGGGTGGCGGATCCAGGCGCTCGCCGAGGGCGACCTGAGCGAACGGGCAAGGGCTCGGGCGGCCGAGCTGGCCCGGGACGCCGACCTCCGCCTCACCCCGCCCGCCGACCGGCCCACGCCCGTAGCCGCACCCGCCCTTCCGACTGCCCCGCCGATGGCCCTCGACCCGCGGCTCCCGGCCATCGGCACCGTCCTCACCCGGACGTACAAGGGCGCCGTCGTCCGGGTGAAGGTGCAGCCGGACGGGCTCGAGTACGACGGCGAGCGGTACCGCTCCCTCAGCGCGGTCGCCAAGGCGGTCACCGGCAGCCACTGCAACGGGTACCTCTTCTTCCGCCTCACCGGGGGTGCCGCGTGACCACCATGACTCGTCCCCGCGCCACGGTCAAGCTCGTCCGGTGCGCCGTCTACACCCGGAAGTCGACGGAGGAGGGGCTGGAGCAGGAGTTCAACAGCCTGGACGCCCAGCGGGACGCGGGCGAGGCGTACGTCCGCTCCCAATCCGGCGAGGGGTGGGTGGCGCTCCCCGACCGGTACGACGACGGCGGGTTCACCGGCGGGAACACCGACCGCCCCGGGCTCCGCCGGCTCATGGCCGATCTCGAAGCGGGTCGCATCGACTGCGTGGTCGTCTACAAGGTCGACCGGCTGTCCCGGAGCCTCCTCGACTTCGCCCAGCTGATGCAGCGGTTCGAGCAGAAGGGCGTGTCGTTCGTCAGCGTGACCCAGCAGTTCAACACGGCGTCGAGCATGGGCCGGCTGGTGCTCAACGTGCTGCTCTCCTTCGCCCAGTTCGAGCGGGAGATCGTCGGCGAACGGACGCGGGACAAGATCGCCGCCACCCGCCGCAAGGGGAAGTGGTCGGGTGGCCGCCCGGTGCTCGGTTACGACCGCGAGCCCGGCGGCCGGAGGCTGGTCATCCACCCGGACGAGGCCGAGCGGGTCCGCGACATCTTCGGGCTCTACCTCCGGCACGGCTCGCTGCTCCCGGTGGTGCGGGAACTCGGCCGCCGGGGGTGGGTGACCAAGCGGTGGGCGGACGCGACCGGCCGGGTGACCGGCGGCAAGCCGTTCACCCGCACCAGCCTGTACCAACTTCTCACCAACGTGCTGTATGCCGGACGGGTGCGGCACAAGGCCGACGTGTACCCCGGCGAGCACCCCGCCCTCGTCGACCCCGCCACCTTCGACCGTGTCCAGGACCGGTTCCGGCAGAACGGCGCGCAGGGGGCCGGCCCCGGGTCGCCCGACCGGTACGGCGCCCTCTTAAAGGGGCTGTTGCGGTGCGGCCCGTGCGGGGCGGCGATGCCCCCCACCTGCACGACGAAGGGGACCCGCACCTACCGGTATTACGCCTGCGTCGCCGGGCACAAGAAGGGCGCCGCCACCTGCCCGACGAAGCCGGTGCCGGCCGGGCCGGTCGAGGCGTTTGTGGTCGACCGGGTGCGGGCCGCCGGCCGCGACCCGGAGCTCCTCCGCCAGGTGCTCGACCAGGCGAAGCGCCAGCGGGAGGGGCGGGCGGCCGAGCTCGCCGCCGAGGAGACGGGGCTGGCCGCCGACCTTACCGGGTGGCGCCGGCACCTCGCCCTCGAGTCCGCCCGGTTCCGGCCCGGGGACGACAACGCCGATGTCGTCCGCCGGCTCGCCGAGTTGCACGAGAAGGTGCGGCTCGCCGACGACCGGGTGAAGCGCCTGCGGGAGCAGCAGCGGGCGGTGAAGGCGGCCGCCGTCTCCGAGGCCGATGCCGCCGCGCTGGCCGGGTTCGACCCGGTGTGGGCGGCGCTGGCCCCGGCCGAGCGGGCCCGGGTCATCACCCTGCTGGTCGAGCGGGTGGTGTTCGACGGGGTGGCCGGGAAGGTGGCGGTCACCTTCCGCCCGACGGGGTTGACCGCGCTGGCCGCCGAACTGGCCCAGCGGCAACAGGAGCAGGTGGCATGAGCGACGGGACGCTGACGGTCGAGGGGACGGTGCACACCGGCCGCCGCGGGCGGGGCGGGCGGAAGGAGCTCCGCGCGGGCGACGCCCCTGCGCTGCCGCCACCGGGGCGGGTGCCGCGGGTGGCCCGGCTGATGGCGCTCGCCATCAAGATGGAGGGGCTCGTCCGCGTGGGGGTGGTGAAGGACTACGCGGCGCTCGCCCGGCTGGGGCGGGTGACCCGGGCGCGGGTCACCCAGGTGCTCAACCTGACATTGCTGGCGCCCGACCTCCAGGAGACACTCCTCTTCCTCCCGCCGGTCGCCGCCGGGCGGGAGCCACTGGCGCTCCGCGAGCTGCAGCCGATCGCCCGGCTGCGGGATTGGCGACGGCAGCGGCGGGCGTGGCGCGAGCTCACGGCCGGCCGCCGGGTCGGGAAGGAAGGGTAACGGTCGGGGGGAAAAATCCGAACTCGGGGATGGCGCCGGGCGGACCAATCGTGTACGCTTGTCAATTGTGAATTTATGTACACAATGCCCGGCCCGAGGCCCACCCGATGTCCCGCGTCTTCTCCGTCCCGACCGTCCTCCGCATGCTCCCCCACGACCTCCTCCGCGCGTTCCTCGCCCGCCTCGGACACCCCGACCTCCCCGTCCCCTGGGACGACCTCCACGCCCGCGACCCGGGCCCCGTCGTCCGGGCCCTCGCCGCCCTCCCGGCCGCCGCCTTCGACGCCGTCGAGGCCGCCCTCCACGCCGTCCACGACCTCGCCTGCGAGTCCGGCATGGCCGCCATCCGCGAGGCCGCCGACCCCGGCGACGGCGGCCCCCCCGGCCCGGCCGCCGCCGACATGCCCGACGCCGGCCTCTACCCCCGCGCCGTGTGGGCCTGGCTGAATCACCCCGACGTCGTCGCCCGGGCCGTCCTCCTCCACCACGTCGACCACCTCACCTGGTAGGGTTACCGCACTTCGGGAGCTTGGATTCCTTGGAGAACCTGGAGCAGGTACTCGTCGTTCCATCCGGCCTTGAGCCGCTTCGTCGGCGTCGATCCCTTGCCCGGTGCCCGGCGCAGGAGCGACACCGCCACCCGGCGGATCATCGCCAGGTTCTCGCCCGCGTGCCCGGCCCGGACCCGGCTGTCGTCCTCCCGGAACACCACGTCCAGGACCCAGTGCATCGACTCGATCCCCCAGTGACCCCGGATCAGCCCCGCCAACTCAGCGGCCGTCCCGGCGTGGCTGGTCAGGTAGTAGTGGACCGTGGTGGTGACCTCGTCGCCGACACCCCGCTCCCGCAGCACGGACACGACGGCCGCCACGTCCGGCCAACCCGAGGGCAGCCCGGTCGGCTCGTAGATGACCGACACGGACCGCCCCTCGTGCCGACCGTGCCCGTCCTCGGCCGCCGTGTGGTGGTCGAACCGGACCCCCTCGAACCCGGCCGCGTCGGCCCGTTCGAACACGGCTCCGATGGCCTCGCGCAGGGTCGGCTGGTTCCCCTTCGTGGCCAGGAGGTAGTGCCCGCCCCGGCGGCGGATCTCCTCGGCGTTGGCGACCTGGCACCCGGCCGCGTCGATCGTCACGATCGCCCCGCTCAGGTCCAGCACGCGGAGCAACTCGGGGATCGCGGCGATCTCGTTCGACTCGTCCGCGACCGCCACCTGGCCGAGCGCGAGCCGATTCTCGGTGGCCCACGCGCTGACGACCGTCAGGCACCCGGTGGCGGTGTTCCGCTTCGCGCGGCGGGCCGACTTCCCGTCGATGGCGATCGGCACCAGCCCGGCCGACGCGCACGCGGCCGCCATCCACCGACCGAATGCCTGCGCGAACGCGCCCGGGGCGAGCTTGGCGAACACCCGCTCGAACGTGTCGGCGCTCGGGACGCCGTTGTCGAGGGCCAGGAACCGGCGGAAGAAGTCGGCCTTGGTCCGCCCGTACTCGGCGATCGCCTCCCACGACTCGGCCCCGCCGATGACGGCGCAGGTGGCGATCGACAGGATGTCGGTCAGGGCGTGGAGCTTGTTGGCCGTGTCACGGCGTGGGTCGGAGAGCCCCGCGAAGACCGACGTGATGGGAAGTGCGGGCATCGGGCATCCTCCGTGACCACCACGGTGTAGCCCCAAGTCCCAATACCGTCTGCAGTTCGTAGTGCGGTAACCCTACCTCACCTGGTGGCGCCGCCGGGACGACCTCCCCCGCTCCGCCCCCGACCTCTCCCCGCCCGCCCTCGCCCGCCTCGGCCGGGCCGTGTCCGCCATCCTCCTCGCCGAGCAGGGCCGCGGCCGGGCGTGCACGGTCGAGGCCCTCCCCCGCCGGGACACCGTCTACCTGTTCGCCCACCCCGACGACTTCGTCCAGGCGGCCACCGCCCACGGCCCGGACGGGCGGCTCGCCCCGGTCACCTTCCGCCGCACCTTCCCGGTCGTGTTCGCGTTCCGCCCGGCCGCCGGGTCGCTCGAGCTGTTCGCCCGGGTCCCGGCCCGGGTCAAGCCGCGGCTCGAGGCCGCGTTCGCCGACGCCGCCCTCGGGTTCCCGCTCGGCGACTGGCGGCCGCCCCCGGCGTACGAGCTGAACGGGCTGAAGGCCGCCGACCTGGCCCTCCCGACCGACCCGGCCGACGGGGTGACGGTCCACGTCCGCCAGCTCCGGCTGTCCCTCCGGAACAGCAACCGGCAGATCACCCTGAAAGCCGACCCGGCCTGGCCGGGGGACATGCGGCGGATGGTGGCCGAGGTGCTCGACCGGGAGCGGGTGCCGCTGACGGCCGTGTCGGTCACCCTGGCGACGTTCTGCTTCGAGTTCGCGGCGGCCGGCGAGCGGCGGGCCGGGGCGGTGACGTTCGACGTGGCGTTCCCGAACAGCTGCGGCCTCCGGAACCAGCCGGCCGACCGGGTCGAGCTGGTGGCCAAGTACCTCCGCCGGTGGGGGATCGATGTGTCCGAGTCTGTTGGCGCCGGTCTGGGGGCGGCTGGATGACGAGCCGCCGGTGTTCCACGCCGACCGGGCGGCGGCCGAGTTCCCGCCCGGCGGGTGGGACCGCGCCCTGGGGCTCGGGCTGCTCCGGGAGCTCCCGCCGTCGAACAGCGCCGCCTGCGGGGAGTGCGGGACCGGGTACGCGAACCGGGTGGTCTTCCTGCCGGACGCCGCGGGCGGAGCCCACCCGTACCTGCGGTGCCCGGCGTGCGGGCCGGTCCGGGTCGACCCGGCGGCCCTCCGGCGGTGGGCGGTCGACGCGCGTGCGGTCGGTGCCACCGTCCTGCGGCTGGTCGGCGGGACGGGCGTGACGGCGGAGGTGGTGGCGGGCCGGTTGTGGCACCTGGGCCGGGTCCGCCAGGGGGGGCGGGCGCGGGACGCGTACCTGGCGCGGGGGGTGTACGCCGAGACCCGGGCGGAGGTCACCGCCGCCCTCGCCGGTCGGCCGGCGGCGGTGGTCTTCGTCCCGACCGAGGCGGCGGCCGTGCGGTGGGGGGACACGCCGAACGTGGTCGTCGCCCTGGAGGCGGCAGTGTCCCTCGGCGCGGACGGACTGGCGTACGACCCAGCCGCGGTGGAAGCCCGGATGCCCGCCGCGCCTCCGGGGCGGCGGTCGGCCCGGCCGCCGCGGAAGCGGGCGGGGCCGGCGACGACCATCGAGCGGTTAGAGGCGGAGCTGATCGCCTTCCTC
>JAFKFQ010000741.1 GCA_017308215.1 bacterium
AAGCCGTGGAAGAACGTCCCCGTCCGCGACCACATCTACGGCGTGTTCCACAAGCCGACCGTCTACCAGAACGACGCCAACGCGGCGGCCTACGGCGAGTACTGGGTCGGGTCCGGGCAGCAGGCCAAGAGCATGGTGCTGTTCACCCTCGGCACCGGGGTCGGCGGTGGGATCATCATCGACGACGTGATCCTCTCGGGCGAGCACAGCCACGGCGGCGAGCTCGGGCACATGCGGATCGAACTACCGGACCGCGGCCGTATCTGCGGGTGCGGCGCCCGCGGGTGTCTTGAGGCCTACGCCAGCGCGACGAACGTCGTCCGCCGCGCCCGCGAGGAGATGGCCGCCTACCGCGGGGCGACGAAGCTGAGCGACTACTACACCGCGAACGACGACGTGCTGACGGCGAAGGTCGTGTTCGACCTCGCCCGCGCCGGCGACGAGCTGGCGGCGAAGGTGATCGACGACACCGCCTACTACCTGGCGCTGGGGGCCACGGCCCTGACGGCGGTGGTGGACCCGGAGATGGTGGTGTACGGCGGCGGGGTGGTGGCGGCGGGCGAGTGGTTCCGGGCGCAGATCGACGGCCAGGTGAAGCGGTTCGGCCTGCCGTTCCCCACGAAGTCGCTGAAGATCGCCTTCGCCTCGCTCGGCTCCGACGCCGGGTTCATCGGCGCCGCCGGGTGGGCGCGGGCCGTCACGAAGGGGAAGGTGTGAGGCCCGGCGAGCCGATCGGGCTTTCGGCACGGGGCATCTGCCTTCCGTAGGTCGGGGCCAGTCTTCGAGACCCGACGCGGGATAGATCAGTCCGGTGCGGGCGGGTCGAACTTGTACACGTCGAGGACGTACTCGTCGTAGTCCAGTCGGGGGCGACGGATCGTCGCCTCGAGGCGGCACCGCCGGTTCAGCCACGCCTGGGCCTCGGTGTCCCGTCCGAACCGCCCGGCGGGCAGGACCAGCCAGGTCGGCCGCCCCCGCACCAAGGGCGGGCGGCTGCCCTCGCTGCGCGAGCGGGCCATCGCGGGGGAGGCGTGGGGGGCCGAGGAGATCGACGCCTA